>JBKEAD010000217.1:0-17584 GCA_047971915.1 Chthoniobacterales bacterium | reverse complement strand
TTAGCGGTTTCGGTTTTTGGAGTTTCAGCAGGTGCGGGAGTTGCTTCTTCTGCTGCTGGTTTTGGAGTTTCTTCAGATTCCTTGGACATATCTTGCGTATTTAACGGGTATAAAAATGACTAAACCTTACCGGCTTTCGCATTTGGGTTTCTTTGGACACCGACTGTGCGGCGTGGGCCTTTGCGAGTGCGGGCATTTGTGCTCGTGCGTTGACCTCGAACGGGGAGGCCGCGACGGTGGCGAATTCCACGATAGCAGTTGATTGCTTGGAGACGCTTGAGGTTGGTTTGGAGTTCGCGACGTAGATCACCTTCGATGATGATTTTGCTGTCGCTGATGGCATGGGTGATTGCGTTGATTTGTTCCGGACTTAAATCTTTAGCACGGATATTTGGGTCGATATTTGCTAATTCGAGAACGCGTTTCACGTTGCTGGGCCCAATACCGTAAATGTAGGGCAAGGAGGCTTCGATGCGTTTATCGCCTGGGATGTCGATTCCGAGTAGTCGTGGCATAAAATTATTTTTTAAAAAATTTGGGAGTGTATTTGGGCGTAGGGAAGTGAGCTAAAAGTTTCTTTAGCCCTGGCGCTGTTTGTGACGAGGGTTGGTCTTGCAGATGACGCGAACGACGTTTTTACGCCGGATGATTCGGCAGCCCTCGCATAATCGTTTTACGGATGCTCTTACTTTCATTGTGGTTTTACGTTATTAAATAAATTTTTTTAGTCCGGTAGAGATAGTTCGTCCACAGATTGGAATCAGCGGCACGACCTCCCTTGTCATGGAGCCTCGAAAAATTGCGTATTAAAAAGCTTTTCGTGGCTTGATACGAGGCGACGAAAAAAGGTAGCCACTCGGTAAAAAGTGACACTACGGCAATTTTTCACAGCCTTGTCACCTAGTTGAGTAGCGTTTTCCTTGGCCATGTCAAGACTTCGGGTTCATCTTTTGTAATTAAAATTGTGTGTTCAAAATGAGAGCTGGGCAGGCCATCCGATGCGACCACGGTCCATTCGTCGTCAAGAAGGCGCACATCGGGCTTTCCCATATTCACCATCGGCTCGATGGCGAGGGTCATTCCGGGCTTTAATTTAGGGCCTGTGCCGCGTCTTCCATAGTTTGGAATTTGCGGATCTTCGTGTAATTTTTGTCCGACTCCGTGGCCGACAAACTCGCGGACAATCGAGTATCCATTGTCGATAATGTAGTTTTCGATAGAGGAGCAAATATCGCCGAGTCGGCGTCCGGCGCGTGCAAATTTTAAACAACTTTGCAAGGACTCTTCGGTTACGGTAATCAATCGCTCGACTTCCGTATCGACAACACCGACGGGCAATGAGATGGCGTTGTCCCCGATCCAGCCATTATAAATGACGCCTACATCCAATTTTACCAAGTCGCCATAAACGATTTTTCGTTCGCTACCGATGCCGTGCACCACTTCTTCATTTAAACTGATACAAATCTGTCCGGGAAAATTTCGATAACGGTAAAAAGCACTTTTGGCACCGGCTTCGGCTATAAATTGTCCTGCCGCTTGATCGATTTCTAAAGTCGTAATCCCGGGTCGAATCATGTCGCAAAGACGATTTAGAATATTAGCGGCCAGCTCTCCGGAGGCACGCATTTTTTGGATTTGGTCGGCATTCTTTATTTTGATCATTTTTTCGCAGGTACTAAAAATGTTGAATGATGTCGTCGAAGACTGCTTGCGGAGATTGGTCGGCATTTATCCGCGTAAGTAAATTTCGATCCTGATAAAAATTTTCAACCGGTGCGCTCAGCTCTTGATGCTGCGAGAGGCGTTCTTTGAGCGTTTCTAAATTATCATCGTAACGACTCTCTAGGGGGTGAGAACAAGCCGGGCAAGGGGAGGTGGGCTCAAGATTTTTATCCAGCTCCATACTATAGGTGCTTCCGCAGGAACTACACGTAAGACGAGAAAGAATGCGTTGCTCGATCACCTCTGCCGACAATTCGAGAGCAAAAACACAGTCGATGGATAAGGTTTTTTTGGAGAGCATTTCTTCAAAAGCAAGAGCCTGTCCCACCGTGCGCGGAAAACCGTCGAGTATGAAATGATTTCCATTTCTCTCCATCCATGACGCGACGACCCGCAAGGCAATATCGTCGGTAAATAATTTTCCGTGCTTTGTGTAAGATTCCGCCAACTTACCAAGCTCGGAGCCACTTTTGATTTCTTGTCGAAGCATGGCACCCGTAGAGCCAGCAGGAATTGAAAAACGCTTTGCCAGCAGACTCGCCACACTCCCCTTGCCTGCCGCCGGAGGACCCAGTAAGACAATGCGCGACTTCAAAACTCACCCCTGAAATTTTTGGACCATGTAAATGGTGATTCCCGTAATGAGAATAAGCGCGAGGAAAAACCAGATCCAAAAAAGTGTTCCACTGTCCACGGTATTTGCGGTGCTCATCCGAGCGCGACTGTCGCGAGAAGATCCTCCGCGAAGGCGGCCTTTGCGAAGGAAGCCATCGTAATGCCGCTGGATGAGATGCGTCTCGACTTGCCGCATCGTATCGAGCACAACACCCACAATAATCAAAAGTCCCGTGCCTCCAAAAAATTGGGAAGTCATGTAAGGAAGGCCCAAACTTTGGGTCAACAACATCGGCAAAACGGCGATGATGGTGAGGAAGAGCGCACCTGCAAAGGTCAGGCGGGTCATTGTGTAGTCGAGAAAATCCGCCGTGGGTTTTCCGGGACGCACTCCGGGAATGAAGCCTCCGTATTTTTTTAGATCATCGGCAATCTGGGTCGGCTGAAATTGTGTGGCCACCCAAAAATAACTGAAGAAAAAGATCATCGTGCCAAAGAGCACGTAGTGCGGCCAACCGGTGGCTAGTGCTTGCGCGAGCTTTTGTGCCCAAGCTGCATGTGTGACCATTCCTAGGATTGTCGATGGGAAAAGCAAAATCGCCTGTGCAAAAATAATGGGCATCACACCGGCGTAATTTACCTTCAGCGGCATATATTGGGTTTGTCCGCCGTAAACTTTTCGCCCAACCACACGCTTTGCATATTGAATACTTATTTTTCTCGTGGCCTGCGTGATTGCGATAACTGCCGCGATGACAAAGAGCAAAAAGGCGATCATCAAAACCAACATCACGGGATTAACGACACCTCCCTGCCCGGCTTCGGAGGGAACAAAGGTTCTCCAAGCTTGCACAAGACCTGCCGGCAACTGTGCTAAAATACCAACCGTAATGATAATCGAGATACCGTTGCCGATGCCCCGATCCGTAATCTGATCTCCCAGCCACACGAGAAACATCGTGCCGGCTGTCATCGTGAGCACGATGAGCAAACGGAAGGCCATTCCGGGGTCGGCGACCAGCGGCAAACCGAGCCGCCCGATCGTATCCATGATATTTGGCAAGAAAGGATTGGACTGCGGATTTTCAAAAGAGAGTGCTAAAAAATATCCCTGAATCACACAGAGCAAAATCGTTAAGTAACGCGTGTATTGCATTACTTTTTGGCGTCCACCATCCTCGCGCTGCATTTTGCCAAGACGCGGAATCACAGCCGTAAGCAACTGCATCATAATCGATGCACTGATAAAGGGCATGATGCCGAGAGCAAAAATGGCGCAAT
Organism: Chthoniobacterales bacterium; assembly: GCA_047971915.1. Lineage (GTDB taxonomy): Bacteria > Verrucomicrobiota > Verrucomicrobiia > Chthoniobacterales > JBKEAD01 > JBKEAD01. Next base: position 13,963 of record JBKEAD010000217.1, on the reverse strand, counting down.
TTGAGAGTGCCCCACCACTAAAGAGATTAAATAAAGCGGCAACACCGCCGCGCCCGGCATCCGCGGAGTCGAGAAACCAAGCTTGCAAGACCTCTGCATTCACTCCGGGAGCCGTAATCGCCGCGCCTACGCGAACAATCACTATCATCGCAAGGGTAAATAAAACCCGCTGGCGAAGTTCCGGAATTTTAAAAATGTCGGTGAATGCAGAAACCATGAGGAAATAAAGGAGAGCTTAGAGTGAAAAATAAAAACTTCGGACAGAATTTCGTTCGCCCCTTAGACGAACTAATTTTGAGAAAATGGATCCGAAAGCTAGCATCTCCGAAATTTTTGGATGCTAGGCTTTGGCTTTAGCGGCAGCTCGTTCGCGGACAACGACCGTTCCGCCTGCTTTTTCAATTTTTTCTTTTGCCGAAGCAGTGAAAGAGTCGGCCTCTACGGTGAAGCTTTTGGTGATCTCGCCACGACCGAGAATTTTGATTCCGTCGAGCGGGCCGCGAACAAGGCCTTTCGCACGCAGATCGGCTTCCGAGATAGAGGCACCCGCATCAAAACGAGCCTCAAGCGTATCTAAATTTACGATTCCGTAGTTGGTGCTGAAATCGGCGTTACTGAATCCGCGTTTTGGCAGGCGACGGAAAAGCGGCATCTGACCACCTTCAAAAGTAGGGCGGATGCTGCCGCCGGAGCGGGCCTTTTGACCCTTGTGGCCTTTGCCGGAGGTTTTTCCGCGTCCGGAGCTTTCACCGCTGCCCAAGCGTTTCCGGCGGTGTTTGGCACCGGGGCGAGGTTTTAAATCATGAAGTCGCATAGGAATAGGTCCAATAATTGAGGTTTAAAAAAGGGATTGTAAAATTTAAGCTTCTGCTGTTTCGGCTGCTGTGGCGGTCTCGACAGGTTCGGTTTCCTCTTTGGCCGGAGCTTCTGCGCTAAGCGCCTCGGATGTTTCTGAAACCGGGAGTTGGAATTTTTTACCACGTAAGCGGAAAACTTCCTCCCGTGGGCGTAGAGCTTGCAGCGCGGCAAGCGTCGCTTTTACAACATTAGCTTGGTTGCTGGAGCCGAGAGATTTTGCCAAAACGTCGCGAATACCGGCTGATTCGATAACGGCACGCACACCGCCACCAGCGATAATTCCCGTTCCGGGCGAGGCTGGTTTTAGCATCACGCGTCCACCACCAAACTCACCAATGACTTCGTGAGGGATTGTATTTTCCTGAATCGAAACGGTCAGAGGGCGCTTGTGGGCTGCGTCTGTTGCTTTGCGGATGGCTTCGGCAACTTCATTTGCTTTGCCAAAACCAACTCCGACTTGCCCCTTGTGATCGCCGGAGACGACGAGGGCACTGAAGCTGAAACGGCGTCCGCCTTTTACAACTTTGGCGCAGCGGTTGATAAAAACAACCTTGTCCGACATTTCGTTCCCCGCAGCATTAATTTCGGGTTCTTTTTGTTGGCGGCGTGGGCCGCGCGGTTTACTATCTTTTGATGGGGTTGACATGAAAGGGTATCTCCAAATAGGTGCGTTAGAATTCAAAACCTGCCTCGCGTGCAGCGTCGGCAAGTGCTTTTACTTTGCCGTGGTAGCGGTAGCCGCCACGGTCGAATACGATTTTTTTGATGTTTTTTGCCGCTCCTCGCTCTGCAAGGATGCGTCCGACTTTTTCGGCAGTTGCCACGTTGGCGCGTGTGCCGGAATCGGAGGCTAGATCGGCTTCGGTGGTATGCACGGAAACCAGTGTTTTTCCCGTGAGATCGTCGATGACCTGAGCATTGATGTGCTGGCCGCTGAAATAAACGCTTAGTCGCGGACGCTCGCCCGTGCCGGTGATTTTTTTCCGGAGCCGAGTATGGCGGAGTTGGCGTTTTTGAATTCGGTTACTCATAGTTTTTTAATAATTACTGGACAGTTTTACCTTCTTTGCGGCGAATTTGCTCACCTGCGTAGCGCACTCCCTTGCCTTTGTAGGGCTCAGGTGGGTAGTAACGACGAATATCCGCTGCTGCCTGACCGACGGCTTGTTTATCAATACCTTCGATCGAAATTTTGGTGTTATCCGTAACGCTGATCTTCAAAGAAGAGGGGATAGGGTAGTTAATCGGATGTGAAAAGCCAAGGTTCAAATTTAAATTCGATCCTTGAACGGCAGCGCGAAAGCCGACACCGTGAATTTCTAGATCTTTTTTGTAACCTTCGCTGACTCCGGTAACCATATTGAAAACGAGCGAACGGGCGAGGCCGTGCATGGCTTTCATTTTGCCGCTATCGTTTTTGCGAGAGAGGACGACATTGTTGTCATCCACTTTTAGAGTGATGCCTTCTGGCAGAGTCCAGTCGAGCTTTCCTTTGCCGCCTTCGACGAGCACGCGACCGTCATCTACAGTCACCTTAACTTTGTCAGGCAAATTGAAGGGTTTGTTTCCCAAACGTGACATATCAGGTGTTTCCTTTCTTTATTAGTTTAAAATTTGATTGCTTAAAAAATTGTTACCAGACAAAGGCGAGGAGTTCGCCTCCGACCTTTTGGCGTCGCGCTTCGTGACCGGCCAAAACACCGCGAGAAGTCGAAACGATTGCTATTCCGAGCCCACCCAACACGCGCGGGATTTCATTGGAAGAAACGTAACGGCGGAGGCCGGGACGACTGACTCGGCGAAGTCCGGCAACTGCGGGTGCTCTATTTACAAACTTGGTTGTAACGGTCATTTTAGGGAATGTGCCAGTTTTAACGAGTTCGTAATCAGCGATGTAACCTTCTTTTTTAAGGATACGGGCAAGCTCGCCTTTCATTTTCGAGTAAGGCACGTCGAAGGTTGGCTTACGAGCGCTGGAAGCGTTGCGTAGTCGAGTTAAAAAGTCCGCGATGGGATCGTTGGTAGTGCTCATTGATACAAAGTTACGCCGCAACAGCAGCTTCTTGCTTAGGTTTATCGGCAAAGGGCATCCCTAGCTCTATCAGCAGGCTCTTTGCTTCTTCATTGGTTTTTGCAGTGGTGACGATGCTGATGTCGAAGCCGATGTTTTTCTTGATTTGATCGAGTTCGATTTCAGGGAAAATGCTTTGGTCCGAAACGCCCAAGGTGTAGTTTCCGCGTCCGTCAAATGCTTTTACAGAAACTCCGCGGAAATCTCGGATACGGGGAAGTGCCATACAGATGAGGCGCTCCAAAAACTCATACATCACTTTGCCGCGCAGGGTGACCTTGGCTCCGATGGCTTGTCCCTTGCGAAGTTTGAAGTTTGAAATACTATTTTTAGCGACTGTGGTGACAGGGCGTTGACCGGTGATTTTTGCAATTTCGTCACGTGCAATTTCTAGGCTTTCTTTGCCGTCTCCCGCAGAGCCAACCGAGGAATTCACGACGACTTTCACGACTTTGGGGACTTCGTGAATATTTTTGTAAGCATGTTTTGCTTGCAGTGCTTTTATCACACTTTCTTTATATTTTTTATATAATTCGGCTTCCATGGTTTATGGTCAGGATTTTTTAGATGGTTTTGCGCTTGCAGCTTTTTCCAAGACTTTAACATTGGAGATATGGATGGGGCCTTCGCGTTCGATGATGTCTCCATTTGGCAGGTCCTGCGATTTGCGGACGTGTTTTTTAATCATTCGGACACCTTCTACAAATACTTGAGATTTTGCGGGTAAAAGCTGAATGACTTTTCCGCTGGCACCGCGATGGTTGCCGGAAATAACTTCGACGGTATCTCCGCGAGAAACGTGGGTTTTTATTCTACTCATAAGACCTCCGGGGCTAGGGATACAATCTTCATGAAATTTTTGTCGCGCAATTCACGAGCCACAGGCCCAAAAATACGTGTGCCACGAGGATTTTTTTCTTTATCGATAATCACAACCGCATTGTTGTCGAAGCGGAGGTAGGAACCATCGGAGCGGCGCACAGGGTTTGCGGTGCGGACCACGACGGCGCGAACAACCTCACCTTTTTTCACGGTGCCGCCAGTGGCAGCTTCCTTGATATTGCAAGTAATAATGTCGCCGACGCCGGCACTTTTCGTGGGTTTACCAATTACGCCGATCATGGATGCCTTTCGAGCACCGGTATTGTCGGCTACATCAAGTTTGCTAAGAAGCTGAATCATGGCAAAAAATGGGTGTTAAAAAAAATTTAGTGTTTAAGAACTTTTTCGAGACGCCAGCGTTTATTGCGGCTGATAGGCGGCACTTCGATAATGCTAACCTGATCGCCAACTTTGGCTTCGTTGCTCTCGTCGTGGACTTGAAAATTTTTGGATCGGCGGACAATTTTGCCAAACAAAGGATGTGGGACACGACGTTCGATGCGGACGACGATGGTTTTATTGGAGGAGTCGGAAACGACTTTTCCAACGCGGGTCTTGCGAACGGCTGTGGTTTTAATTTCTTCGGACATACGACACTAGGGGCTTAGGCTTCGGTGGTGGCGGTGGAACGCTTTTGGTTAATGGCTGTTTCGATACGGGCAACGTCGCGTCGGATCGTGTGCAAAAGATGCGGACGCTCTAGCTGGCCGCTCTGTTGCTGAATACGAAGATTAAAGGCTTCCTGACGCAGCTCATGCCGGCGGGATTGCAATTCTTTAATCGTGAGTTCTTTAATTTCGGACATTTTCATGAGCTTTAAAAAAAATCAGGCGGCGTGGTGACGTTGGATAAACTTTGTGCGAATCGGCAGTTTGTTGGCTGCTAGGCGAAGCGATTCGCGAGCGATGGTCTCGGAAACACCGTCGAGCTCAAAAAGAATATTTCCGGGACGCACGGTGGCGACCCAATATTCGGGCTGGCCTTTACCTTTACCCATTCGAGTCTCAGGTGGACGTGCGGTGACGGGTTTGTCCGGGAAAATTCGGATCCAAAGCTTTCCTTTACGTTTCATGTTACGCGTGAGGGCGACACGGGCGGCTTCGATCTGCGTGTTGGTAATCCATGCACGCTCTAGAGTTTGGAGCGCGTAGGCTCCGAAATCGATATTGACGTTACGCGTCGCATTCCCGGAGCGGCTGCCGCGCTGGGTTTTGCGATGTTTTACGCGTTTGGGCATTAAAGGCATTGTCTTTTATCTCCTGTTAAATTTTTTTCTTTGAGTTAGGCACTAGCACCGGGTGCTTCGGATGTTTTACCCGTTGTCTGAGCATCCGTGTTTTCTGATTTTTCTTCCGGACGGCAGACCCAGCATTTGATTCCGATAATTCCGGCCATCGTAGTCGCTTCGGTGAATCCGTAGTCGATCGGTGTGCGCAGCGTGTGTAGAGGAACACTGCCTTCGCGATACCACTCGGTCCGCGCAATTTCCGCTCCACCGAGACGACCGGAACAACGTAACTTTACACCAAGCGCACCACCGTCCATCGTGGTCTGCACAGCACGCTTCATAGCACGACGGAAAGAAATACGACGCTCAAGCTGAGAGGCTACATTTTCGGCAATCAACTGTGCGTCCAAATCGGGACGTTTGATTTCGACGATGTCTATTTTTACTTGCTTGTCCGGTGCGAGCGCGGATACGTCTGCCGTCATTTTTTCAATCTCAGCACCCTTGCGACCGATCACAATACCGGGGCGGGCCGTGTAAAGGGTCACGCGAACACTATTCCATGCACGCTCAATAACAATGCGAGAAACGGCTGCGGCGCGTAACTTGCGCTTTAGGTATTCGCGAATTTTATGATCTGCCAAGAGGTTCGAGGCATAGTCTTTGCGCGAAGCATACCAGCGAGAACGCCAGTTGCGATTGACTGGAAGACGAAAACCGATTGGATTTACTTTTTGTCCCATAACTTAAATTTATTCTTTTTCGGAAGTTGTTTTTTTCGCCTTGGCGGCTGGTTTTTCTACTTTGGAGGTTTTTTCCACGGCTTTGGAGCTTGGCTCTTCTGCTTTGGGTTCTTTAGTAGACTTTTTTTCTTTCGGAGCCGATTTTTTGGAAGCGGCAGGTTTACCGGAAGCTTTTTTCTTTTTTGAGTTTGTATCCTCGCGACGCTTGATTTCGATCTCGTCGGTCAGGATGATTTGGATATGGCTGGAGCGTTTATGAATCGGAGAAGCACTGCCGCGGGCACGTGGGCGGATGCGTTTCAGAGTTGGTCCTTCACCGGCAACGGCCTCTTTTACAACGAGACTCTCTACCGAAACGTTATTGTTGTTTTCGGCATTCGCAATCGCGCTACGCAAAGTTTTCGTAATGAGCGTGGCTGCTTTGCGAGGCGTAAAACGCAACACGTCAAGCGCATCCGTAGCAGGAAGACCCTGTATTTCTCGGGTCACCTGACGAACCTTGAAAGGTGATATGCGGGCGTATTTATAAATGGATCGTACTTGCATTGTAGTAATTAGGTTTTATTGCCGGGTATCCACGCGAACGCGGTCGCCGACTTGAATGGTTTGATTTTCGCTTACAAGATTCTGAATAATGGCTCCACAGATGCGGTCTCGCACATCAACGACGAGCACCGACCCGATGGTTTCTTTTTCTCTTTGAACGAGAAAGGGCGTTCCTATGTGCACTTGCTGATTTTTTCCGACATTGATGATGACCAAGCTGAGGTCATTTTTTACATCCACAATCATCGCGTCGGTTAGGGTTGCTTCGATCGGTCGGGCCGTCGCAACATCGTCTTGAGCACCCAGCGCACGGTTTGCTTTTCGCATTTTTGATTCAATTTCAGCTCTCAGCTCCGTGGGAATATTTTCTATAGAACTAAGCACGGTAACTAAAGCATCGAGAATTTCTACAAGTTCGATTTTCAGGTTATCGTTTGTTTCCTGCACGCGTCTCAGCTCCTTCACCGCTCCTAAAACACGGGCTTCTAGCTTGCCGGGATTTGTATCAAGGTCAGCAAATCCGAGGGCATCTAACTGAAGAGCTAAGTCGGCACTTTGTCGTTTAAACATTTCGGCTTCGCTATTAGCAATCGCAAGGCTTTTGGAAAGCTCCTCGACGGTTGACCTTAGAAGGACAACGGATTCTTGGAGTTCCGCCACATTTGGACCTTCGGATTGAGCCTCGGGTTTCCCCCCGGCTAACCAAGATCCATATTCAGAATTTGTCAAAGAGCTTCGATTTTGAGCCGCCGCCGGAGCGAGGCAGAAAATCAGGAAGCCAGCGATTAGACGCCAGCCCCCGGTTAAATTATTTCGTAACTTTGGCTGTGTGAGAGCCGTGTTTTTTGAAGATACGAGTTGGTGAAAATTCGCCAAGTTTGTGGCCCACCATGTTTTCGGTAACGAAGACGGGTATGAAAGTCTTGCCATTGTGAACATTGAAGGTAATGCCGACAAAATCAGGTGTGATTGTCGAGCGTCGGGACCAAGTTTTGATTGGTTTCTTACTATTTGTTTCGGCGACCCGATCAATTTTATCGAGTAGCTTTACATCCACATAAGGACCTTTTTTGAGAGATCTTGCCATAAATAAAAGTGCTTCGGGTTATTTTCCTTTGCGTCGCTGAACGATGAAGCGATCAGAGGTTTTATATTTTTTGCGGGTTTTAAATCCTTTTGCGAGCTGTCCCCAAGGGCTGACGGGGTGCTGACGTCCGCCACCACCTTTACTCTTACCATTACCACCACCATTTGGGTGATCGATGGGGTTCATGACCATACCGCGGACCGTTGGGCGAATGCCGAGCCAGCGGGAGCGACCGGCTTTACCGCCGGAGACATTCATGTGCTCGATGTTTCCGACTTGGCCAATCGTGGCGTAGCAATTTGCATTGATGCGGCGAATTTCGCCAGAGCCTAGTTTTACTAAAGCATAACCACCTTCGCAGTTCGAAAGGGTTGCCTGGGTGCCGGCGCTACGGGCGATTTGTGCGCCGCGTCCGGGAACTAACTCAATGTTATGAATAGGCGTCCCTAGGGGAATCGCGCTGAGTGGAAGCGCGTTTCCGACTTCGGCTTTAGCTTTTTCTCCGGCACTGACTTTAGCTCCGACTTTGAGTCCGGCTGGTGCTAGGATGTAGGCTTTTTCGCCGTCTTCATATTGCAAAAGAGCAATACGTGCCGAGCGGTTGGGATCGTATTCGATTCCGATGACCTCCGCAAAATCGCCACGACGCAGACGCTTGAAGTCGATTACGCGGTAGCGGCGTTTGTGTCCACCACCACGGTGACGGCAGGTGATGCGGCCGTTATTATTGCGTCCAGCCGTTTTTTTCAAAGGGCGCGTAAGGCTCTTTTCCGGACTGGACTTCGTAATTTCCTCGAACGACGGCATCGTTTTGAAGCGTTGGCTCGGCGTGAGAGATTTTAAAGTTTTTAGTGCCATGATTAGTTTCTCCTAGTTTGTAAATCTCAGATGCTTAGATTAAATCCAGCTTCTCTCCTTCTTTTAGGGTGACAATTGCCTTTTTCCACTGAGCAGTGCGGCCAAAATCAGCACGACGCTCACGTTTTTTCTTGCCGGAAAAATTCGCGGTATTAACGGCCGTGACTTTTTTGTTAAAAATCTGCTCGATGGCTTGGCGGATCTGAATTTTATTAGCTTTTCGGTTTACGCGAAAAACGTATTGGTTGTGTTTTTCCGAAAGGAGGGTCGCCTTTTCGGTCATCAACACGGTATCAATAACATCAAATTGGTCTTTCATTAGGCGAGTCTCCCAGAGAGTTGTTCGAGACCGTCTTTGGTCACGATGATTTTGTCAAAAGCAAGCAGTTCTTCAGTGTTTAAATCTGCTGCACGCACGAGCGAGGTTGTTTTCACGTTGCGTCCGGCTTTGTAGGTTGCTTCGTCAAAGGCAGTGGAAACAACGAGAGTTTTTTTAACGTCACCCGCTGTCGCCGCGATCAATGCTACAAACTCTTTTGTTTTCGGATTTTTCACCGCGAAAGAATCTACAAGGAGGACATCTCCATCAATAATGCGAGAACTTAAAGCTTTGCGGAAAGCCAGTTTCTTAGTTCCCTTGGTGATTTTTTTCGAGTAATCACGCGGCTTAGGGCCGAAAACGACGCCGCCACCGGTCCAGACAGGAGAAGAAAAATAACCCGCACGGGCGCGGCCAGTTCCTTTTTGACGCCAAGGTTTACGTCCGGTCAAGGCAACTTCTGCTTTAGTTTTTGTATTTGCAGAACCGCTGCGACGATTGGCTCGCATAGCGACAACGACATCGTGAACCGCCTGGGTTCCACGGCCATTGGTAATCAGCTCGATTTTAGCCGCTTCGGCTTCTTTGGTAGTTAAAACAGTAGCACTCATGGTTTATTCAGCCTTGGAAAGAGGTTTTTTCTTAGCGGGGCGGATTACGACGTAAGAACCGTTGGCACCCGGAATGGAGCCGCTGATGAGGATAACATTATCTTCTTCGCGAACTTGAACGACTTTGAGGTTTTGAACCGTGATACGTTCGTCACCCATGTGACCGGGCATTTTACGATTTTTCCAAACACGTCCGGGAGTAGCACTCAAGCCGATGGAACCGGGACGACGGTGCATCATGGAACCGTGCGTCATATTTTGTCCGCCGAAATTGTGGCGTTTCATGACACCTTGGAATCCTTTTCCCTTGGACTGACCGATAATGTCAACAAACTGGCCGTCTTGAAAAATGGTTATCGGCAGGTCATTACCTTCGGGTTCGGTCTCACCTTCGGCTAGGCGAAATTCACGAACGAAACGCTTCGGAGTCGAGTCGGTCTTTTTAAAATGACCGAGCTCTTGTTTGGTTACGCGATGTTCTTTTTGGTCGTCGAATCCGACTTGAACCGCACGATAGCCGTCTTTTTCACCTTTGACCTGAAGAATGCGATTTCCGCCAGCTTCAATTACTGTCACAGGCACCGCATTACCCGCTTCGTCATAAATGCGGGTCATGCCAATTTTTTTTCCTAAAAGTCCGATACTCATGTCGTCAGATCTTGATGTTAATGTCAACGCCTGCCGGCAAGTTTAGCTTGCGCAGCTCGTCCACCGTTTTTGCCGTAGGCTCTACGATGTCCAAAAGACGTTTGTGGGTTCGAATTTCAAACTGCTCCATAGATTTTTTATCTACGTGGGGAGAGCGGTTTACGGTAAATTTTTCAATCCTTGTCGGAAGTGGGATAGGACCAGCGACTTTGGAACCCGTGCGCTTGGCAGTCTCTACGATTTCCGCAGCAGATGCATCAAGTGCACGATGGTCAAAAGCTTTTAGTCGAATGCGAATTTTTTGGCCGGTAGTCATATTGGCGAATCTTTAAATCTTTTATTTTTTCTCCTCTAGCACAGCAGTCAGGACCTGCTGCGGAACTTGTTCAAAGTGAGATGGTGTCATCGAGTAGGAAGAGCGCCCCTTGGAAAGCGAGCGAATTGCTGTCGAGTAACCAAACATCTCAGCGAGCGGCACCTCTGCGTTGATAATCGAAAGATTGTTTTTCGATTCGATCCCGCTGATACGCGCACGGCGACGGTTTAGATCGCCCATGATGTCACCCTGATATTCCTCAGGGGTTGAGTTTTCTACAGCCATAATTGGCTCAAGTAAAATAGAATTTGCTTTTTTTAGCGCATCTTTCAGAGAAAAGATCGCCGCCATTTTGAAAGCCATCTCGTTCGAGTCCACGTCGTGGAAGGTTCCGTCCACGATATCTACGTGAAGATCGATGACGGGATATCCACCAACGATACCATTCAAAGCAGCCTCTTCGATGCCTTTGATACAAGCAGGAATGTATTCGCGCGGAATCGCTCCACCTACAATTTTGTTTTCGATCGTGATGCCTTTGCCGCGTTCGTTTGGAGCAACTTTGATGATAACGTGACCATACTGACCACGACCACCCGATTGCTTGACGAGCTTACCTTCCCCGTCGGCAGGCGAGAGGATGGTTTCTTTGTAAGCGATCTGCGGCTTGCCGGCATTTGCCTCGACTTTAAACTCACGGATCATGCGATCTCGGATAATTTCGAGGTGAAGCTCACCCATTCCGGAAATAATCGTCTGCCCGGTTTCCTCGTTTGTTTTGACTTGGAAGGTCGGATCCTCTTCAGCAAGACGTTGTAGCGCATTGCCCATTTTTTCCTGGTCAATCTTCGTCTTCGGCTCGATAGCCATTGAAATAACAGGATCCGGGAAAGACGGCGGCTCAAGAAGAATCGGACGGGCTTCGTCGCAAAGCGTATCGCCCGTCGTAATGTTTTTGATTCCCACAATCGCAGCGATGTCACCGGAGTAACAGGTCTCCACGTCTTCGCGTTTATCGGCCTGAATCTGGATCAGGCGGCTGATGCGCTCGCGTTTTCTCGTGCGAGGATTATAAACTGTATCGCCTTTGCTCAACTTCCCACGATACACGCGGAAGAAAACGAGCTTACCAACAAAAGGATCGCTCCAGAGTTTGAAGGCCAGTGAGCAAAAATCAGCATTGTCATTAGCTGGAGCCAACATTTCCTCACCCGTATCAGGATTTTCACCTTGGGCAGGAGGAACGTCGATCGGACTTGGCAAGTAGTCGATCACAGCGTCATTGAGATACTGAACCCCTTTATTTTTAAAGGCCGAACCACCAACAACCGGAATAAACTTATTAGCAATTGTCTGACGACGAATCGCAGCTTTCAATTGCTGTTTGCTGATTGGTTTTTCTTCGAGGAAAAGCGTCCCGATTTCCTCATCGAGGTCAACCATCTGATTAACTAGATCCTCGTAAGCAGCCTCCCCTTTTTCCTTCAACTCACCCGTCAATTCCTCAACAGTATATTTAGAACCAAAAGATTCGTCCTCAATATAAATGACGGCTTTTTGATTCACGACATCAATCTGTCCTTTTAAATTATCTTCCGCTCCGATCGGAATGAGGACCGGCCAAGCATTTGCGCCAAGTTTTTCGCGCATGCTATCAATCGCCCCATCAAAGTCCGCACCCGTGCGGTCCATTTTATTTACGAAAGCAATCCGAGGAACTTTATACTTCGTGGCCTGACGCCAGACCGTCTCGGACTGTGGCTGCACACCGGCAACCCCACAAAAAACACCAATCGCCCCGTCAAGAACACGGAGCGAACGTTCCACTTCAGCCGTAAAATCCACGTGGCCCGGCGTATCAATAATGTTAACGCGATGCTTAACATTTTCAAAAAGTTTATAAACCCCCTCCTCCGGACGCTGAAACCACTCACAAGTCGTAGCCGCAGAAGTAATCGTAATCCCGCGCTCACGCTCCTGCTCCATCCAGTCCGTCGTTGCCGTCCCGTCATGCACCTCACCGATTTTGTGAATCATCCCCGTATAAAAAAGGATACGTTCCGTGAGCGTCGTCTTACCGGCATCGATGTGAGCAGCAATCCCGATATTACGAGTGCGCTCCAGCGGGTAAGCCCTATCTGGCGAATTTAATTCTTTAGGTTGTTCGGTAGCGGTAGCAGACATATCAAAGAGCAAAAAGTTTTACGACCTCTCCTTATTCACAGATGCAGCAATCGCGGCCCGAGAAAATGCCTCGGTCAGCAAAGCCAAACTGTAAAAATGAAGAAATCATATTTCTTAAAAAATCAGTGTTTCCCTTCCGGTGCACAGAGGCTGACTTGATCAATGCAAGCCTTCCAAAAAAATCCTAGCACCTCGCGGGAAGGGAGAACCTAGGCATATAAAGAGAAGACGCAAGATAAATTTTTAAATTTTTCCATTTTTTTAAAAAAACTTCGCACGCACGTTCAAAACATGGGATCTAACCACTCCTCCAAACCCTAAATCACAACATCGCAATAGCCGCCCTAAAACTTTTTTACAGCCCCTTATACCCAACAGTTCTCATTTTGTTTTTTTTGGATTGAAAGCGTTCAGAGCAAAAATCGGCAAACAAAGGCGAATCGCTGCGACGAGCTTCTTTTTACGTCAAAAATTCGTTTGTATTTGCTAGTCGACTATCAGCCGTTTTAATTATCGCAGCAACGTATGAAAATTGGTAAACAAGATCGCTTAAAGGCACTCACCCATGCCGATTCCTATGTCAGAAATTGCATCATTTCGATTTGCTTAATAATATCGCGAGACACAGGTGGAGTTTACAAAGCAGGTTCGACAAGCTTTTGAGCAATACGGCTGGCAAAACGCCTACCGATATCCTCACGATTTTCATGTCTTCGAATTGGATAAAGAAGACTCTCTTTGGTTACTCAATTTAATCCGAAAAATCGAAGGAAAGGATTTTTTTGAAAAAAATTTCCGCCTACAACTGACGCAAAGATCCTTGAGGGAATGATACTAGATTGGGATTGGATTAATGAGACCATCCCAGAAGTGCTCTCTGAAATCGGCACAGACGACTGCCTTCGGCAAACGGCGGAGTTTTGTAAGGCAAATTCCAATAAAACAAAAGAAAACTACGTTTTGCCGTTTCTCAGCAATATTTTTGCACAAGTAGATTCACCATTATCAGCTAAGCTAGCCATAGAATTACTGCCGTATGATAACAAAGATACAACAAAAGTTTATCTGGCAGAGGCTATTGCTTCTCAAATGGATGACGAAACAATCCCTCTCGTTAGGCAAATCTATGAGGAAGATCCCGAAGAGGCCGGGCTAACCATCTTGGTCGAGTTTTTTTATACACACGCTGTTCTCACAGGCTCGTCATCTCCAGAAATAGAAGTATGGCAAAATAACCTGAAAGACTTTGCTGAAAAAATTGATGATTTAATGCACGGCCTGTTTCCCAAAAACTCCCCATTAGCAAAGCTTTTTAATGAGGATGAAGAAAGTGATGTCCCGAACACATTGCTTCCATTCGACGAGTTTTACCCCGCTTCGCCAGATATTCCTTATGCACAAACAAAAGCAAGACCAGGCAGAAACGATCCCTATATCTGCGGCAGCGGCAAAAAATTTAAAAAATGCTGCATGAATAAGACAAATCCGAACATTATACGGTCTTACGAATAAGACCGAGGACGCTGAACTTCCGCTATCTTTTACGTCTCCGGATTCCGTAAACCAAACTTCCCACCACAGCGAGCAGTGATAATGTCGGCTCTGGAACAAT
>JBKEAD010000233.1:0-2294 GCA_047971915.1 Chthoniobacterales bacterium | reverse complement strand
AAAGTAAAAATCGGAAGAAAATACTGCAAAAAACGCGCATTGCAGTCTCCCGGCAGATGCTTGAAATACGAACAACCTTAATACATTTTATATGTCATTTTTTTCAAATTACAATATTAGATTTTTGTGGGTTTATAGTTGTTCCCTTAAGTATTCCAATTATATCTTTATGAATGATACATGATGGAGCTTGTTTCTCCTCCAGAATTTCGAAAGCATCGATAATGCGCTGTCGCTCTGTATTTTTTCCTGAGATCGTTGATGCGTGAAATCTGCGCCAATAATCTTCATCCATTACGGCCCGGCGCGCTATCTTTCAACGGTTTTCCGTGCTGCCCGGCAGAGTAGCCCGGATCGGGATATCCATTTTCTCGGGGATAAAACAAATTGCCCTTTCGTTCCGAAAGACATTCACTTTCATCTGTTTGAGGAATTCCTCAGAGGGAGTTTACTGCGGGATTTTCGAAAAGTTTTTGTGCCAATCGCAGGACGCGCTCATCATTTCCACAAAACGAGAGGAGTCGAAACATGGCTGCGCTTCGTATTTGAACGTTGGTTCTTTATTCGTGAGTTTTTGGAGGCAAACGGAATCGAATCGTTCTGGATTTTTGATTCTGACACCCTGATTGCCGGGAATCTTTCCCTTCGGGAAAAGCAGTTTGTGGGTTTAGATGCCACGGAACAATGTCTCGGCCGGTGTCTGAACGGGTGGGTTTCTTCCCGGACGATTGTGGATTCTTATTGTGAAAAGATGATCGAGCTTTACAAGCGGCCGGATTATCTGAACGCCCAGCGTGATCGGTTGGAAATCCACTCCGGTTTGGCTTTTAACGAGATGGATGCCTGGCAGACGCATCGCGATGAAGTCGGTTTGAAGACGATGCCGCTTGGGACCCCCAGGGATGGCGAGGCATTTGATGATGCTTTGGCCATTACGGACGGTTGGCAACCGGCCTCAACGAAAGTTCGCGGACGTATTCCTGTAAAACGAATCGCTCGGGATCGACGAGGTGGTTTTTTCGCTTTCACCGAACCGGAAGGTACGCCAGTTCGTCTTGTCACGCTGAACCTGAGCTGGCTGCCGGATTATGTTTATCGAAAACTCGCGCCGGGGTGTCATGCCGGTGAAGAAAGACCATACGACTCTGCATTTTGCCGAAATGTTGATTTTTCTGAACCTTTTGCTGATCGGATGATTCGGCAAGGAAAGGAATTTATCTGGAAGTTCCGCACGTCCCGGAAAACTTCTGAAAAATAAATTGACATAACAGATTCATGTATGGACTGTGTATGTGTGGCAACTAAGACGATTTCTATTGATGAAAAGGCCTATGAACGGCTGAGCATGGCGCGGATACGCCGTGGGGAGTCGTTTTCTCAAGTCATTCATCGAGCTGTGTGGAAGAGAGATAATTCTTTTAGTGGTAAGGAGTTATTAAAAGAGCTGAAGGAGCCTTCCGGTCTCAATGAGGCAATTCTGGAGGAACTCGAAGAAAACCAGCGACGTGATCGCCCACCTACCGATCCATGGGACGCATAGCCGTTGATACCTCGTTTCTCATAGATTTTGAGCGGGCGAGGAAAAGTCGCGATTTGCAGATTCAAAGTTTTTTGGAAGCGAATCAGGAAAACGAATTTTGTCTTTCTATTACGGCTCTGGGAGAATTTGCTGCTGGGTTTGAGAGTTTGCGCGAGGAAGCATATCTGCGAGTTCGTCGGAGCTATTTTTTGCTGGATCACGATGAAATAGTGGCATGGAAGTATCGAGAAATTTTTCGCAACCTGAAATCAAAAGGTTCTTTAATCGGAGCGAATGATCTCTGGATTGCCGCGACAGCTCTTCGCCATGAGATGCCCTTGGTGACGCGGAATGTCCGTGAATTTTCACGCATCAGCAGCCTGCAGGTGCTTTCGTATTGATACGATAGAGAGAATAAGTATCCGCAGATTACGGGCATTCGCAGATTGAAGATGCGTAACGCATATTTAAACTTCACAAAAAAATCTGCGAGAATCAGCGTAATCTGCGGATAACCCTAATATGACACCCGTCAACAGTGACGCTTTTCGAGGATTGTGCGATCACGCATTCTGGCACAATGCCGAGCCACAGGAAAATCCGCGCTTCCGGCATGGCGATGTCGTCTTTTGCAAAATCGATGAGGTCTGGCGATTGTTTCGTGCGTTGCGGCGGATACGGAAATGGATCGTTCTTGTAACCGGTGAAGGTGATAAGCCGGTCACACTGCGGATGGCACGAAAACACTGCATTGGGTGGAACTTGAAACCGCATT
>JBKEAD010000177.1:0-7063 GCA_047971915.1 Chthoniobacterales bacterium | reverse complement strand
GCAAAATCGACGTTTTTTAACAGACTGTTAAGAAACCACTGATAGGTCGAGGCGATGCCATCGCGCAAAGCGATTTTGGGCTGCCAGCCCATATTGGTTAGCTTGCTGACATCGAGTAATTTTCGGGGCGTGCCGTCCGGTTTCGAGGAATCATACTCGATCTCGCCCTCAAAGCCGACAATTTCACAAATGATCTCGACTAGTTCGCGAATGCTTACATCCTCGCCACAACCGACATTTACAATTTCAGCAGAGTCGTATTCTTTGAGCAAAAAAAGACAGGCATCCGCAAGATCATCGGCATGAAGAAACTCTCGCCGCGGAGTGCCGCTCCCCCAGACCGTAATTGCATCCGCCGAATTTTGCTTTGCCATATGGGCCTTGCGAAGAAGCGCAGGCAAGACATGTGATGAGCTGAGATCAAAGTTATCCCCCGGCCCATAAAGATTTGTCGGCATGGCGGAAATAAAATTTTTCCCGTATTGGCGTGCATAAGCTTGGCAAAGACGAATGCCACAAATTTTGGCAAGTGCGTAAGGCTCGTTAGTCGCCTCAAGGGCACCCGTGAGAAGTGCCTCCTCAGAAATGGGTTGCTCCGCAAATTTCGGATAAATGCAAGAACTCCCCAAAAAAAGCAACTTGGAAACATCCGTCTCCGCAGCAGCAGTAATCAAGTTATTTTGAATTTCAAGATTTTGGGTAAGAAACTCCACAGGGAAATCTTTATTCGCCTGAATCCCGCCGACACGCGCCGCCGCATCCACAACCACGGACGGACGTTCTTTTTCAAAAAACTCCTGCACGGCGGATTTATCTGCCAGATCAAGCTCCGCACGGGTTTTCAGAATAAGATTATCAAAACCCGCAGCACGGCAAGCCCGGACAACAGCACTCCCAACCATCCCCCGATGCCCGGCAATGAATATTTTATCCGATGTATTCATAAAATTTCAAGCGAGCTTACCAGCGAACATCGAATTCACAAGTTATACTCTTCCCCGATTTTTTTAAGCAAACGCCCCACCTGTTCACCGTTTTTTTTTGTAATTCCCATTTCCTTTTTTGATTTTTCCGATACCCTTTCTCGACTCTTCTCATGCCTGCTTTTTTAAAATTTATCATCATTTGCCTAGAGGTTATCCTTATTTTTAACCTCCTCATCGTCGTTCACGAACTCGGCCACTTCCTCGCTGCAAAATGGCGCGGCCTCGTTGTAGAAAAATTCGCCATCTGGTTTGGCAAACCCCTGTGGAGCAAAACTATTGGCGGCGTCGAGTATCGCCTCGGCAGCATTCCGGCAGGTGGCTTTGTCGCCATTCCGCAGCTTGCGCCGATGGAGGCCGTAGAGGGTGGGTCGAAAGCCGATCGCGCCTCTCTGCCACCGGTCAAGCCGCTGGATAAAATCATCGTTGCCTTCGCCGGCCCACTCTTCAGCCTCGGGCTCGCTTTTGTTTTTGCGGTGCTTGTTTTTTTCATCGGACGCCCGGTGAGCGAAGGAGAGATGGGGACAACTATCGGCTACGTCTTACCCGATGGACCGGCGGCCGAAGCCGGTTTGCTGGCCGGAGACAAAATCCTCTCCGTAAATAATCACCCCGTCTCACGTTTTTCCGCGATGGGAGATGTCGGCGAGAGCATTATCTGGAACATTGCGACCAGCGAAGCTCCACTCATCCCGATAGAAGTCGAGCGCGACGGTGCTACGAAGACTTTCGAAGTCGCACCCATCACGCCAGAACGCTCCGGCTGGGGGCGCAAACGCCTGCGCCAGATCGGTATCGCACCACGCGAAACGCCGGTGATAGCCCGTATCATTGCAAACAGCCCCGCTGCCACGGCCGGGCTCAAGCCGCAAGATGAAGTCACCGCCGTGGATGGCAAGCCGCTACTCAGCATGGGCGACCTTGCCGAGTATCTCGATAAATTCAAGGGCAAGGCCATCGCCCTCACCGTCGTTCGCCAAGAGCAAGGCAAAACAGTAACTCGCGACATCACGGTAACTCCAAAAATTCCTGAGGGCGAGACCAGACCGCGCATCGGCATCCAGTGGGACACAGCGGGAAAGACCGTATTGACCCACCCCAATCCGATCAGCCAAGTTATCGGTGGCATCACAACGATGTGGGCTACGATCTCCGCCGTTGTTTCTCCAAAATCGGAAATCAACATTTCGCATCTCAGCGGTCCGGTCGGGATTATGCGGCTTTACTACGTTCTTTTTGAATCACCAAATGGCTGGCGATCAGCAATTTGGTTCAGTGTTATTTTAAATGTAAACCTCGCGATCCTAAATCTCTTGCCGTTTCCGGTGTTGGATGGAGGGCATATCACCCTAGCCATTATCGAGGCGATCCGCCGCAAGCCGATCAGTATTCGCGTGCTTGAGATTGTGCAGACGGCCTTTGCCCTCTTGCTCATTAGCTTCATGATTTACGTTACTTTCTACGACGTGCTGGACCTTCCTTTTTTCGGTAAATCCGCCAGTGGAGGAGAGGTGCCGGAAATGCACTTCGAGCCCGATGCAGGCTCTCCCGCTCCATCGGCTACGCCCCAAAGCCATCCTTAAAAAAAACAGGCGCATCATTTCTTTGTAAAATGAATCCACCCTCATCATCCGAGAATGGGAAAAATTTGCCAAAGATACCGATACGCATCCGGTAATCAAAATGGCAGATTTGCACTACAGCATCAGCTTTATCCACCCCTTTTTAGACGGAAATGGCCGGACTGCCCGGCTTCTAATGAACCTTGGACTCATCCAAGCGGGGCTACCACCGGCCCAGATTTCTGCAGAAAAAAAAAGAGAGCTATTTCGCGGCACTCGAAGACACCGACTCGAAAAAAGACGAGGATGCTTTTAGACGTTACACCGCCACATCTGTAGCTCTCAGTCTCGACCACTATCTCAAAGCTCTTACCAGCTAAAACCACTTACCACTTCACCAAAAAATGCCGCCGCCTCTCACCTATTGCGATAATCGTTTCGCCTATCATCGCGCTTTGACTCGGGAGGTCAACGTCGGAGATTTAGCTCTTGGTGGCGAGAATCCGATTCGCATTCAGTCCATGTTGACAAGCGATACGATGGACACCGCCACCTGCGTCTCCCAAACAAAAGCCCTCGTCGAAATAGGTTGCGAAATTGTCCGTATCACTGCACCCACAATCACAGACGCCGCAAATTTAGAACACATCGTGGCCGAGCTTCGAGCTTCGGGATGCACGGTCCCGATTGTCGCAGACATTCATTTCAAACCCCAAGCAGCAATGGAAGCCGCCAAGTGGGTTGAAAAAATCCGCGTCAACCCCGGCAACTATGCGGATTCCAAAAAATTTGCCGTCCGTGAATACAGCGACGAAGAATACCGCGCCGAGCTTCAGCGACTCAAAGAACGCTTCTCCCCCCTCGTAGAATATTGCCGGGATAAAAAACTCGCCATGCGCATCGGAACCAATCACGGCTCATTGAGTGATCGAATCATGAACCGCTACGGCGACTCTCCTCGCGGCATGGTGGAGAGCGCACTCGAATTTGCCCACATCGCCCGAGAACTCGATTACCACAATTTCGTTTTCTCGATGAAAGCCTCGAACCCCAAAATCATGATCGAGGCCTATCGGCTCCTCGCCGCACATTTGCGTGAACTCGGACCCGACTGGAGCTACCCCCTCCACCTCGGAGTCACCGAAGCTGGCGACGGCGAAGACGGACGTATAAAAAGTGCCGTCGGAATAGGCAGCCTCCTCGCCGACGGGCTCGGCGACACCATCCGCGTATCGCTTACCGAAGACAGCGTGCAGGAGATTCCTGTTGCAAAGGCTCTTGTGGACTACATTCAGAACCGCTACGACCGCCCGGATGCCACACGGCTTGCTGCGCCGATTTCGGAGGCTTACCCACTCGATCCATTTAGCTATTCGCGCCGCCCCAGCCGCGAAATTTCCTTCACCAGCCCTCTGGGAGAAACACAAATCGGCGGCAACAAAATCATACAAGTCGCCATCCGCCAAAGCAGCTATGACCAGCTAGCACACAAGATCGACGCGCTTGGCGACTTCCGGCCCGACTTTGTTTTGCCAAGTAAAGAAAGCCCCAAACTGCTAGAGGTCGATCCACGTGACGATAGCGAAATCCGCCGTATCAATTCCCTCCCTGCTCCCAGCCTAGTCAGCATCCCAGACGCTTGTGATGTGCCCGTCATTCATGGGTTTCGCCTCCTTGCCGCAAAGCTTGATCCGCAACACCCCATTTTGCTCAAGGACACGTTCACGCCATCAAGCGACGACGCCCGCCCCTTTTTAGAAAGTTTGCTCGAAGCGTCAACGAACCTCGGCTCTTTGCTTTGCGACGGAATTGGCGATGCCATTTTGGTGCAAGGCGAAAAAGCTCCCGGCCAGTCGCTACGGCTTGCTTTTAACATCCTCCAAGCCGTCGGCGCACGAATTTTTAAAACCGATTACGTGGCCTGCCCGAGCTGTGGCCGCACACTCTTCGACCTCCAAAGCACGACCGCCCGTATCAAATCCGCCACTGCCCACCTCAAGGGCGTCCGCATCGCCATCATGGGCTGTATCGTAAATGGCCCCGGCGAAATGGCCGATGCCGACTTCGGCTACGTCGGCGGCGCACCCGGAAAAGTAAACCTCTACGTCGGCAAACAAGCCGTAAAATTCAACATCCCCGAAACCGAAGCGGTGAACCGCCTCATCGACCTCATCAAAGAACACGACCGCTGGGTCGAAGCTCCACCGAAACACACCCAACCCGATTTTTTATGAGCGAAATTTTACCCGTCCGCACAAGCTCTGCCGACTACCAAGTTCACATCGGCCCCGAACTCATTCAGCAAGTCGGCCCCCTATCTCGCGAACTTTGCAAAGGAAAACACTGTGCCGTAATCACAGATGAAAATGTCGCCCCGCTTTACCTAGAGCAGCTCCTAGCCTCGCTCTACGCCAGCGGATGGACGGCGGTGCCGATCACCGTCCCCGCAGGCGAAAAATCCAAATCACTCCACCAAGTCGAACTCTGCTGCGAAAAAATGATCGCTGCCGGACTCGACCGCAAAGCCCTGCTTTTTGCCTTAGGCGGCGGCGTCGTCGGAGACCTCGTCGGCTTTGTCGCCTCCATTTATTTTCGCGGCATCCCCTTTATCCAAGTCCCCACCAGCGTCGTCGCCCAAGTCGATAGTTCCGTCGGTGGAAAAACCGGCGTCAACAGCCGACTCGGCAAAAATCTCATCGGTGTCTTCCAGCAACCCCTCGCAGTCATTGCCGACACCGACACGCTGCAAACTCTCCCGCCCCGCGAATTTTGCGAAGGACTTGCCGAGGTTATCAAGCACGCCATCATCCGCGACCGCCCACTTCTCGACCTCATCAAAACAACACCCAACGAAAATACACCCGCCCTCATCGCACGTAATGTCCGTATAAAAGCCAACATCGTCGAAGAGGATGAAAAAGAAACCAGCGGCACAAGAGCCCTCCTAAACTTCGGCCACACCGTCGGCCACGCCATAGAAAACGCCGCGGGTTACGGCCATTTTCTGCACGGCGAAGCCATCAGCCTCGGCATCCTCGCCGCCCTCGACCTCTCCGCCAAGCACGCCGGATTGCCACAAAGTGAAGTTTCCCTAATCCGCGAAAAACTCGCCGCCCTCGACCTCCCCACGAAACTCCCCGCCGAGCTCTCGGATGCAGCTATTTTATCCGCGATGAAAACCGACAAAAAATTTCAGGAAGGCAAGATCCACTTCGTCCTCACAGAAAAACTCGGCACCGCCTTCGTAAGCGACAAAGTAACCCTAGACGACATTCAGGAAAGTTTAGGCCACCTTCGTCCGAAAAACACACAATACTCTCAATGAATAAAAAGTCCCATTTGCTCGTTGCGGCGATCGGTGGCAAGCGGGGGCTCGACAGAGAGGACAGTTGAGCTAAACCGCTATCGTCGCGCTGTTATCATTAGATTCACTCATGATTAGTTCCTTCCTTTTGTTTAGTTGCCTCGCCTTCCAGTAGCGGTAGCACACTGCTGACGTTATGCTACAAAATCTTCCGTCCGTGCTCCTCGACAAACTTGAGGGGAATTTTCGGGTTGTTGATGTCACCAGATGTTTGCCACTTTTCCTCCCACTTCGAGTAATACGGCTCTAAGTCGCTCGGAGACAGCTGATAAACGGCGATCAGCTTGATCCCCTCATACACTGCAAATATCCAATCGACCTGGCGGTATTTGGCAAGGATGACGGGATTTAGGTGATGGTGCGTGGAGAAGTTTTTCGTCAGAAGTGTATTCACCGACTTCAGCTCATACTCGTTCCCTTCCGCATCTTTTGCGTCGTTGCCCTCACGTCCTGAGATGTTCTGGAGACCAGTGAGCAGAAGGACTTGAAGAAGCTTCCCTCCATTGTCTTGGAAGATATCGTTGATTCCTTGTTTGTGGGCGAGCTCCTGTAGCTGTTCCAGATACGGCTGGAGACTCCGGAATCTGTCGGTATCGGATTGACCAATGTTCGATGAGTAGCATTATGTTTTCCGAGCCTGAACTCTGTTACACGACCGACTACGGAGCCGCAGTATGTGGCGATTCCAAGGAGCTTCTTGACTCTCTTAAGGATGAGAGCATCAATTTGGTGATGACAAGTCCCCCTTTCGCACTTCTAAAGATGGGAGTTTCGTTTTGGATTTAGGAGGAGCCTACCAGAAAGGTAGGCCCCTTCGGAGTCTGTATCAGTATGAGGTTCTGCTCAGGTTCTGCAACGAGCTTGGCTATTCGCTGGCTGAGGAGTTTTTTTGGCACAATCCTTCCAAGCTTCCGAGTCCGATTGAATGGGTAAGTGGGGCAATCCCTCCAAACCTCTTGCAATTTCCGAACTCTGAATCTAATTCCACCTACCAAAGGGGATGTAAGACGACCGGGGTTAGTGGGCATCCAGCGCGTTTCCCGGAGAAACTCCCCGAATTTTTCATCAAGTTCCTGACAGATCCAGATGATCTTGTGGTCGATATTTTTGGCGGATCAAACACAACTGGCTCAGTCGCAGAGCGGCTGGAACGA
>JBKEAD010000141.1:0-12116 GCA_047971915.1 Chthoniobacterales bacterium | reverse complement strand
AGGTCAGGCTGTGTAAAAATTCCCCGCCGCTGCTGCCCCCTCCGTGGGCTACTGTGTCGGCCTCAAACCAGCCGGGTTCGCTCGCCCTTTGTGGTCCACTGCGAACGGGAACCATGCTTTTTAAACGCCTCCGGTAATTTGACCTTGTCGGGAACGGGATTATTCGAGTTTACGGACGGAGCCGGATTTGCAGCCAATACGACCTACACCATTCTCGGTGCCGCCAATCTGGGCATGTGCGAAGTAAACGCTTCGACTTTTCTTGACAGAGGGAATTTGCTTCAACGAGAAAAGGCGGTATGGAAGTCATTATTCAGCCTTCATCCGAAGCTGCTAGCGAAGTCGCTGCGCGTCTTGTAGCCCAACAAATTACTCAAAAACCAAATTCGGTTCTCGGATTGGCTACGGGCAGCACGCCTTGCCGTCTCTACGAACTCCTTGCTGAGCGTTATAAAAAACGGCGGTTGGATTTCAGTCATGTCACGACATTTAATCTCGATGAGTATGTCGGCCTAGATGCGACGCATGAGGCTTCCTACCATTACTTTATGCAGGAAAAATTTTTCAGTCGTGTAAATGTGCCTGCTGGGAATATTCATATTCCGGATGGGATGGTGGCGGATATTCCGGATTTTTGCTCGTGTTATGAAGAAAAAATTGTCCGCGCCGGCGGGATCGATTTGCAGCTTTTGGGTTTAGGATCGGATGGGCATATTGGTTTTAATGAACCCGGCTCTTCTCTTTCCTCGCGGACTCGTATCAAAACGCTCACGGAGCTTACGCGCAAAGACAATGCTAGGTTTTTTGACAATCCGGCGGATGTGCCCCATCACGTGATTACGATGGGATTGGGAACGATTATGGACAGCAAGATGTGTATCTTGCTTGCTTTTGGTGAGTCCAAGGCTGCTGCCGTCGCAGCGAGTATTGAGGGGCCTTTGGCGGCGAATGTGCCGGGGTCGATTTTGCAATTTCACCCAACGGCGAAAGTGATTCTCGATGAAGCCGCAGCGTCGAAACTTGTCCGTAGCGATTACTACCGCTGGGTTTACTCCAATAAACCGGATTGGCAGATCGATAGATAGTTTAAAAAAAATTTTTGATGCCGTGTATGTGCTGACGCCGGAAATACTGCTTCTAGCTTACCGGAGTGGTGTTTTTCCAATGGGGGACACTCACTCCCCTGATATGGTCGAGTGGTTCCGACCGGATCCGAGGGGGATTTTGCCGCTTGCTGAATTTCATATTCCGCATGGGCTGCGGCGACAGCTTAAAAAAAGCGAAAAAAGCGATTGGGAAATTCGGATTGATGAGGATTTTGAGAGGGTGATGAGATGTTGTGCTGCTAGGAGGGAGACTTGGATAACGGAGCCCTTGATTGCGATCTATTGTGAGCTACATCGTAGGGGGGTGGCGCATTCGCTCGTTGTTTGCAAAGGGGACGAGTGGTTGGGGGGGCTTTACGGAGTGCATATCGGGGGAGCTTTTTTTGGAGAATCTATGTTTCACAACGTCACGGATGCCTCGAAGGTGGCTCTTTTTGTTTTAGTCGAGATTTTAAATGCGGCGGAATTTTCCTTGCTTGATATGCAATGGACGACACCGCACTTGGTTCAGTTTGGCGCAAAAGATGTCTCGGCAGAAATTTACGAAGTATTGTTGCGAGATGCTCTTGCTCAGGAGTGTGAGTTTTTGCATCCGCAGATTGTCGCGGGGAGGGGAAAGCTGTCTCAAATTTACAAGCTGAGCAAAAGTTATTGCAAGTGAGCGGTAAAAAACTAGCTTACAGACCCCGATGCATGTAATAAGGGATGTTTTCCCCGCTCCGGATGCCGTCCAATTTCTTTAGATTTTTTCAGATATTTTCATGAAGTCAACTCGCCCAGATATTTTTACTTTTTATCGTGTGCGTTTTGTTGTTTTCGCGGCCTTGTCGTTACTTGGCACACTGCTACTGGGGGCGTGTTTTTCACTGCAAGATAACCGCACAGCCACGCAGGATTGGCTAAATGCTCAGGCCGGAACATCCCAAGCCGATATTTCGGGAACTTGGAAGAGCGAACGGTGGGGGTGGGCAAATTTTCGGCAATCCGGCAATAAAATCACCGGTCAGCTAGGTATTTACAACGTCGATGGACGATCCGTAGGCGAGAAAATCTACCTCGCCCTTTCGGATGCGGGCCGGACTTACTACACAAGTATCCTCTCTGTTGAGAATGCACGCGAGTTGAATGGGAAAATTTCTTCGGCACTTCCTTTTTCCGACTTGAAGGCGCAACGCATTGTTTTGAAAAAATTTTGACCGTGGAAACAAACGAACCACCAGAAATTCCCGATACCGAGCTGGTCGAGCGAACTCAAGCAGGCGACCCATCTGCCTTCGACGAACTTGTCGTTCGCTACTCGCCCCGGCTTTACGGTTTGATCTATAATATGACCTCAAATCACGAGGATACAAATGATCTACTCCAAGAAGTTTTCGCAAAAGCCTACCGCTCGATTAATGGCTTCAAGGGAAAATCCAGCTTCTACACTTGGATTTACACGATCGCAACGAACCGAACGATTAATTTTGTAAAAAAACGCGGACGGCGGTATCACCTCAGCCTAGATGATGTGGATAGCGGTATCGAACACGACAGCGAATTTCTCGAAGCCACGGTGCAAAGTGACCCCCTGCGTGAAGCAAATTTGCGTGAACTTCAGAAAAAATTGAACGAAGCCATCCAGAAGTTGTCTCCTAATCATAGAGCCGTCGTTACAATGTTTGATATTCAAGGAATGCCCCATGCAGAAATTGCAAAGATTCTGAAAGTATCAGAAGGCACGGTTCGATCACGACTCTTTTATGCTCACAAGCAACTCCAAAGTTACCTTCAAGACTGTAAAGCCTTATGAAAAATGAACTTCCATCCAGCGACCGCCAGATCCGCCAGCTTCTTCGTTTAAAAAAATACGAAAAGCCGTCCGATGAGTATTTTGAAGATTTTCTTTTTGAGTTTCAGCGTCGCCAGCGTGCCGATGCGATGAAGCCAAGCTGGCGCGAGTCGCTAATGAGCTATTTTTCCGACTTGGTTTCGACAATGCACGTGCCATCCTATGCTTATGGAGCGGCTGCGCTCATGGCGGTTGTTGCTTCCGTAATTATTTTGTCTGGGGATGAAGTTGCTGACATGCCGGGGGCTCCGCTTGCATCCATCTCACAACCCGCAAATTCTTCCGTGCGTATGGATCTAATGTCTCGCCCGGAGGCCGCTATTTCTCAGCCCGTAACGATTCCATCTCAACGACTGGTCGGCACCTTGCCGCCGCATTATGAGCTTCAAAGACTCCCGAGCTCGCAGCATGAGCCTTTTAGTTTTTGATACCTTTCGCTCTTTAGCTCTCCGTTTCGGCATCTGCGGCCTGAGTCTCGGACTGCTGACCGATAGTGGCTTTAGCCAAGATACGAGCAGTAGGGAGACTCCTGATGAGGTTATTGCCTCCATCGCGCATACCGTGCGAGACATTCTGCGTGCTTCGAAAGACGCCGTTGTCCGTGTCGAATGGGAAGATCCAAAAGGTCTCATCCGCTGCACCGGATTTTATATTGATGCGATGGGGACGCTCTACAGCCCGGCACTGCGAACCGCCGACACACAAGCCGTGTATGTGGTAAAAGATGGCAAGCGCACGGAAGCTGAGATTTTGGTAAATGACTCGCGTTGCGGGATTGCCCTACTCCGCAGCAAGACAAACAATAGCTCCTTTCTCCGCTTGGGAAATAATGCATCGTTGGACATCGCAAGCCCAGTATTGGTGATTGGCTATCCGATGGATTTGGATATTTCGCCGGGCTTTGGGCTTGTCTCGGGATTTGATAAAAAGTTTGGCGGTATTTATTTTCCGACCACTCACATCCGTGCGAACATTCCCGTTCAACGTGGCGAGGCCGGAGCACCGCTGCTAAATATGCAAGGCCAAGTCGTCGGCATTGTCATTAGCTCTGTGGACGGAGGAGCCACTTGCTATGCACTGCCAATTGAGGCCGCAGAAAAAATAAATTATGACTTCAAACGCTACGGTGAATTGCGTCCGGGTTGGTTGGGAGTCAAAGTCGAACGGCTTAAGGGTGTGCAGACCACCGAACCTTTGACGGTGGTTGCGGCTCTCGATCCCGAAGGCCCCGCCGCCAAAGCTGGTTTACGGGTCGGCGACTTAGTTCTTCGTCTTGGTAAACATGAGGTAAAGCAACCCGAAGACGTGCTCGACGCTTCTTTTTTCCTCACAGCGAAAGAGCCGGAGACGCTTGAGATTATTCGCAACGGTGTTTCAAAAACCTTGCAAATCACCCCGGAGTTACATCCCTCGGCTTCGACCGATTCCTCCCAACAAGTCGCCTTCCCACAAACTTTTCGCTGAGAGTAAGGTCTGCGGGGACGCAGATACGAAGCATCAATTATTTTGTTCAGTTACTTTTGCGTTGATAGCTTCTGTTTCTGGATTAGTGAAAGGCGTTCGCTCTTTGGCGTATTGAGCGAGAAAATTTCGCACACTAGGGTTCGATGCAAAAAATAGAATAACCCGGTCGGAAATGATTAGCCGGAAATCGCTGGCGGAAGACTTCGTTTGCAGTTTCGCGAGTTGGTTTATCCCCTCATCAAAGTTTTCAGACATGAATGCCACCGCTGCATCAGCACCCAGCCATGAAGCTTCGAGGCTTTCAAGTCCAAGTTCTTTTTTTTCCTGAAGCTCTTTTTTTATTTCTTCGACTTCACCTTTTTCCAGCCGGAGCAAATAAATTTTGTTGCTAAACAAAGTGCTTGTCGGGGATAGCTCCTGCGCTCGTTGGAGATCCCGCATCGCTTCATCAATACGTCCGAGACGGCGCAGAGCTTCAGAGCGAGCCCAAAAAGCCGCTTCATTGGCATCATCCAGCTCGATGGCTTTTGAAAAACTGGTAATCGCCCGACTTACGGCACCCTCGGCCATTGCGACACTTCCTATCAGCGTAAATAATTGGGAGCTATTATCTCCATCCTCATTTTTCGCTGCGGCTAGGTAATACTTTGCTTGTCCGACATTACCCGCCGTCATGGCTTGCATTCCGAGAGTAAGATTTGAGGGCTTGGAATTTTTTGCATCAGGGCCCGGAGTTTCTTTTGGTTTAGAATCCGGTTCAGGTGGGCTCAGAGGATCGAAAATGACGGGTTCCTCGACTTCAGTGTCCGGCTCTGCGCTTTCCTTGTCCTCATCGAGAGATTTGACAAGTGCGAGTGGTGCCAATTCTCCTAAATAGGGATCATCTTCGATCACTATTTGCGGTGTGCCCAAAATATCATCGCGAAATAGAAAAAATAAAAAGCCGGAGCATAACACGATGATGATAGGCAAAACGATGAACGCAAATAGGCGCTCTTGCCTCCACCTAACATCTGCAAAGAATTTTTTCATAAGAGTCTATAAATCACGAACGTAGAAAAAATTCAACTTATCGTGAAAGCTAAATTTTTATTTCTAATTTTTCTTTATGGCAGCCTCGGCGCAGCGAATCCCATCAAGTGCAGCGGAGACGATACCTCCGGCAAACCCGGCACCTTCGCCGCAGGGGTAGAGGCCGGGTAGCTCGGGGTGTTCCAAGGTGATCGGGTCGCGTGGGATGCGGACAGGCGAGCTGGTGCGGGTTTCAAAACCGATGAGCAGAGCATCCTGTATGAGATAATTTCGCATCTGTTTTCCAAAAAGTTTTAACCCTCGCGCAAGACGCCGTGCGATGTCGGCGGGGAGGAGTTCGTCGAGTCGAGCTGGGATTACTCCGGGGAAATAACTCGTCTCCGGCAGCTTGCTCGATTTTCTGCGAGCAAGGAAATCGAGGGCGCGTTGGGCCGGAGCGATCTGGCCAAACTCATTGTTGCTATTAGCACTTTGCTTCGCGACTTGCTCGAGTTTTTTTTGAAAATGGATACCCGCTAGCGGATGCGGGCCGACCCATTTTTGAATATCCTCGGGTTCGATTCCGACGACTAAGCCGCTGTTTGCAAAGGGCGAATCGCGCTTGGAGAGCGACATGCCATTCACCACAACTTCATCATTTTTTGTCGCTGTCGGAACGATGAATCCGCCTGGACACATGCAGAAAGAATGCACTCCGCGCTCTTCGATTTTTGTGGCGAGTCGATAGCGTGCAGCGGGTAAATGCTCGGAGCGTTTTTCATTTCGCTGGAGATGATATTGGGTGGCATCGATGATGGGTTGCGGGTGCTCGATGCGCACACCCACGGCGAAGGGTTTGCTTTCCATGCGGATATTTTCGGCGTGGAGCAGCTCGTAGATGTCGCGTGCGGAGTGTCCGGTGGCAAGGATGACGGCGCGTCCGGTAAAGCTGCGTCCGTCTTCTGTGCAGACTCCGTGCAGGCGTCTGTCGGCTCGTAAAAGACCGGTGATTTTGCTTTCAAAATGCACCTCGCCACCATGTGAGCGAATGGTTTCTCGGATGGCCATGACGACCTTTGGCAGCAAATTCGAGCCGATATGCGGATGGGCTTCGACAAGGATTTCCGGTGGTGCTCCGTGTGCGACAAAGGTTTTATAAATGTCATCGACCGGGCCGCGTTTGGTCGCTCGGGTGTAGAGTTTGCCGTCGGAAAAAGTTCCGGCACCGCCTTCGCCAAAGCAATAATTCGATTCTTCGATGACTCGGCCTTGGCGAAGGATCGGTGCGAGATCGAAGCGGCGTGCGGAGGCATCTTTGCCCCGCTCTAAAATGACGGGCTTGAAGCCGAGCTTTAAACAGTGCAGCGCGGCAAAAAGCCCGGCCGGGCCACAGCCGATGATGAGAATCGTTTGTGCGTCGCTTTTTAAAGTTGGGTAGGAACAAGTCACCGCTTCGGCTGCGGGGAGTTTCTCATCGAGACCGACTAGAGCTTGCAGACGAAAACGAACGGGACGTTTTCGCGCATCAATCGAAGATTTTAAAATGCGGAGATCTCGAACGCGATCGAGCGGGACGCCGAGCTTACGCGCTGCGGCTTCGCGTTGTGCGGTCGCGTCTTCTGCCAGCTCGGGGCTGAGGACGATTTCGAGAGTTTGTTGAGGCATTAATTTGCACGCTCGCAGGCGGTCACGGTATTTTGCATCAGCATGGCTATAGTCATGGGGCCGACGCCGCCGGGAACGGGCGTGATTGCGCGGCACCGCTCGGCGACGGCTGCAAAATCGACATCGCCGACGAGTTTGTAACCACGCGGACTTTCTTTGTCTTCGATGCGATTGATCCCGACATCGATGACGACGGCTCCTTCGCCGATGTGCTCATTGCCAAGAAAATGAGGACGCCCGATCGCGGCGATTACGATGTCGGCAGCGCGTGTGATCTCTGCCAGATTTTTCGTCCGAGAGTGGGCGACGGTGACGGTGGCATCTCCGCCCGGGCCGCGTGCCATGAGCAGCATGGCCATTGGTTTTCCCACGATCATGCTGCGTCCGACGACGACGACATTTGCGCCGGCGGTTTCGATCCCGCTTTCGATGAGGAGTTGCTGGCAGCCTAGCGGTGTGCAGGGGACGAGAGCGGTCGGATCTTCGAGTGCGAGCTTGGCGACATTTTGCGGATGGAAGCCGTCCACATCCTTTGCGGGATCGATGGCCGCGACAATGCGAGCCTCATCGATGTGAGCGGGTGGGGGAGATTGCACGAGGATGCCGTGGATGGTTTTGTCGGCGTTCAATTCGGTGATGAGATCGAGGAGTGCGGCTTGCGTGGTGTCGGCGGGAAGTTCGATTTTTTTTGAGAAAATGCCAAGCTCTGCGCATTTGCGATCTTTGCTGCGAACGTAGGCGCGGGATGCGGGGTCATCGCCGACGAGAACGACGGCGAGGCCGGGCGTTACGCCCCGGGTTTTAAGCGCAGTGACGCGCAGGGCCGTGGCTTCGTGGACTTTCTGGGCGATTTCTTTTCCGTTAATCAGTTTCATTTTTTTTAATAGTGTTTTGATGCGTATCACTGCTCACAGCTCACTGAATCAGTTTCATTTTTTAATAGTGTTTCGATGCGTAGGCGTTCTTTTTCGAAGTCTTCGGCGGTTTCGGTCTGGGCAATTGTTTGAAATTCTCCAAGCGTTACGTCGATTCTTGAAAAGGGCAATGGCACGCAAAAGCCATCCCATGTTTTGAAGCGGATGGCTCGTGAAAAATGAACATGGCAGGGGAGAATTTTGGCACCGGTTTGCTGGGCAAGTAGGATGAGCCCGGGGCCGAGTTTGTATTTCGGTCCGCGCGGGCCGTCGGGCGTTACGGCAAGGTCGGCACCGGATTCGAGGTGGCGTCTGCATTCGCGGAGGGCGATGGTGCCGCGTTTGTTTGTCGAGCCGCGTATGGCACCCATGCCGCAGCCGTGCATGATACGGGCGAGGATTTCGCCGTCGCGGCTTGGGCTGGTGAGCACGGAGACTCCTTTGCGAGTTGCCGGGTAGTGAAGAAAAAAAGTTTTTGTGATGGCGAGGATGCGATTGTGCCAGAAGGTGATGATGACTCCGCTTTGCGGCCAGTTTTTTGTGACGGCGCGAGGCCCATCCAGACGGAGGCGGACGGTGAAGAGCAGAGTTTTTAGGATAGCTACTGCGATTTTCGGAAGGTAGCGGTCTTTCCAATTGGACTTAAAATAGGTCTGTGCCGTGTTTTTTGCTACGGGGTGTGGTTTGTTGGAACTCGGCATTGCGACAGGAAAGCGTGCGAATCGTTTTTTTTAAAGCCAACCGGAATTTGCCAAGGTATTTCGGAGTTTATTCGAGCGAATTAATAGGTCTTGGTAAATTTCAACGTCGGGTGTTTTTGGCTCGGTGCGTGTTGTTTCGTCGGTAACGACAATTCGATCCGTAAAGTCGCGCAGTGCGGCATCGGAGCCGTTATTTCGGTAGAGTGTCCATGCGGCTTGAATCGCTGCGCCGAGCGCGGCACCTTCGCTGCGTTTTAGACAAACGACGGGTGTATTAAAAACAGAGGCGCAGATTTGTCGCCATGCGGGGCTATTGCTGCCGCCGCCGGTGAGGCGGATTTCTGTTGCTTTGACACCGAGTTCGCGGAAGCGTGAAAGGCCGTAGCCGAGGCCGAGCGTGACGCCTTCTGCAGCGGCACGAGCGAGGTGCGGGAGGTCGAAATTATCCGTGCGAATGCCGTGCAAAACTCCGCTGCCGTGTGGGAGATTCGGCGTGCGCTCTCCCGTGAGGTAGGGGAGACAGAGGAGGCCGTTCGCTCCGGCGGGGATTGCTGAGAGTCGCCGATCTAGCTCTTGGTGATTCCAGTTTCCCATTGCTGCGATGCGCTCTGTCACTAGGGTCAGGTTCATCGTGCAGACGAGCGGGAGCCAGTTATTTGTGCTGTCGCAGAAAGCGGCGATTTCGCCAACTGGGTCGATGATGGGGTGTTCGGAAAAGGCGTAAAGCGTGCCGCTGGTGCCGAGACTGGCGGTGAAGGTGCCCGGAGTCACATTGCCCGTGCCGATGGCACCCATCATGTTGTCGCCGCCGCCGGCACTTACGAGGACGGCTTCGTCGAGTTGCCATTTTTGCATGAGCTTGTCGCGGAGCAGTCCGGTCTCGGTGACAGAAGATTTTAGGGGTGGGAGTTTTTCTAGGAGTTGCTCAGGGATATCGACGGTTTCGGCCAGTTTTTTGCTCCATTTGCGCTCGCGAACGTCTAGGAGAGCGGTGCCCGAGGCGTCGCCGTATTCCATAGAAAACTGTCGGGTTAGCCAAAAATTTAAATAATCATGCGGGAGTAAAAACTGTCGGACACGCGTATAATTTTCGGGTTCATTTTTTTTGAGCCAAAGAATTTTGGGGAGCGTATAGCCGGGGAGCATGGCGTTGCCGCAGGCCGCAATGACGTTTGCAGCCCCGCCCATTTTTTCGGTGATTTCCTCGCACTCCTTTGTCGTGGAGGTATCGCACCAGAGCTTGGCGGGGCGGATGGGAGTATTTTTTTCGTCGAGGGCGACGAGGCCGTGTTGCTGACCGCTGACGCCGATGGCTCTAATTTCCTTTCGGCGGTGCCCTAGCTTGTCGAGCACTTCCGTGATCGTGCTTTCAGCGGCATCGATCCAGTCTTTGGGGTTTTGCTCGAAGTGTCCCTCGGGGAGTCCGGGCACAAAGCCGTAGCTTTTTTGCGCTGAGGCTAGAGTCTCTCCGTTTTCAATTTCGAGGGCGATGCACTTTGTGCTTTGCGTTCCACAGTCGAGTCCGAGAGCGATCATTTTTTTGTGAGGCAAAGGTTAGCTTTAGTTTAGCTTTAGACCATGCCGAGCTTTTCGCGTCCCTCTTCGGAGATGCGTTCGGGGGTCCATGCGGGTTCCCAGACGAGATCGACGGAGGCGGCACCGACACCTTCGAGGAGCAGAATTTTTTGGCGAGCTTCGGCGGCGATGGTCGGCCCCATGCCGCAGCCGGGGGCGGTGAGGGTCATTTGCACTTGGACGTTTGATTCTCCGGCGTCGTTTTTTTCGACAGACATGCCGTAGATCAGGCCGAGATCGACGATATTAACCGGAATCTCCGGGTCGTAACAGGATTTCAAAGCTTGCCAGATGGCTTGCTCAAGGTCGGCTGGTGGAGCGGTATTTTCATCAGCCTTTGGGACTTCTCGGCCAATGGCGTCGGCGTCGCGTCCTTCCATTCTGAAGAGCCCTGCTTGGGCGGGAATGAGGAGGGTGAAGGAGGAGCCGAGGGCTTGGGTAATGACGACGTGTGTGCCTTCGGGGAGTTTGATCTGCTCGCCGCTGGGGATACGGATAACGTCAACGGATCGTGAAAGGGGAATACCGGATTCTGTGCTCATGGTGTTTTTATTTTTTTAAAAAAGTGACCCCTGTGTTATTTTGCGACTTCGGTTTGGACGTTGAGGCCGCCGTCGCCGAGGTATTGTTCGACTAAGAGGAGGTTGCCCTCGCCGGCACGCTGGACGATTTTTAAAAGCTGATCCATCGAGCTGACTTCTTCGAGTTGTTCGGTGACGAACCACTGGAGAAAGGTGCTGGTGATGTGGTTGTTTTCCTTCAGAGCGCAGTCCATGAGGCTGTTGATCTGGTCGGTGACTTTGATTTCTTGGTCGAGCGAGAGGCGGACGGCGTCTTCGGCGAAGGCGAATTTGGAGATGGGTTTTTCGATGGCCGGAAGCTCTACGCGTTTGCCGGTATCGAGTAGAAATTTAACAAATTTCATGGCGTGGTCGCGTTCTTCATTGGACTGGCGGTAGAAGAAATTCGCGAGTTGCGGAAGAGATTCTGCATCGAAGTGGGCGGCGATAGCGGTGTATTGGAGGCTGGCTCCAAATTCGTTGCCAATTTGTGTGTTGATTTGAGCGGCGAGGTTATCGGAGATGAGCATAGGTTTTATAAAAGTTTCGGCTTCAGTCTCGCACGCTAGGGGCCTGGATGCGAGGAATTTTAGAAAAGCTTGTCGGCTTTTTAAGCCTTGTTTGAGAGGTTTACTCTTTCCTATTTGGGTAGAAAGCGTTTTGATGCACTGGTTTTTCAGAATTTTAAGAATACGCCATGATTAATTGGATAATTAAGAAAGTAATTGGATCAAGTAGGCAACGTGAGATCAAGCGGATGATGCCGCTGGTTCGTCAGGTTAATGAAATTGAGGAGTCGTTGCAGCGGGAGGGTGAGGATGCTCTGAGGGAGCGGACGGCAAAGTGGAAAGAAGCCCTTTCTAAAATCAAAGACTATGATGAGCTGCAAGCAGAGTTAGATAAAATTTTGCCGGAGGCTTTTGCGGTCGTTAAAAATGCGGCCCGGAGATTAGAGGGAGCTGGTTTTGAAGTTTGCGACCAGCCGGTGACTTGGGCTATGGTGCCTTTCGATGTGCAGATCGTGGGGGGGGTCGCCCTGCACCGTGGGCGGATTGCGGAGATGGCTACTGGCGAGGGAAAGACGCTGGTGGCGACCTTGCCCGTTTATTTAAATGCGTTGACGGGGCGGGGCGTGCATGTGGTGACGGTGAATGACTACTTGGCTCGTCGTGACTCGGATTGGATGGGGCAGCTCTATCGTTTTTTAGGCCTCACGGTGGGGTGCATTCAGGAAGCCCAGTCGCCCGAGGAGCGTCGTGCGCACTATGGCTGCGACAATACCTATGGCA
>JBKEAD010000136.1:0-2070 GCA_047971915.1 Chthoniobacterales bacterium | reverse complement strand
CCGAAATAAGTGCCATTGCAGCAAACTCCTCCAGTGTTTGGAAAAATGGAAATTCTCCACAATATGGCAATAATATGGGAAGCTTACAGGAGACTCTCGGTGCCAATAACTACAACTGGGGTGTCTCCACAGGGCCTTCAAACATCTGGAAAAGCTCATGGTCCGAATACTCTGCCGCAGGAAATCATTATATCGCAAACGGACCTATGGAATCCATCGGCGAACTGGGATTTATTTATGACCCCGCCCGTTACGATTTTAATTGGTATCGATCAAATGCCAAAACCCTCCGTGTAGGTCAACCGGATGCCCCCGAATATAATCGTAATAAAAATTCAACTGCCACAGATGACAAAAACTGGCTCGGTGGCTTGGGAGATAGCGACATAACAAAGACGAATTATTTTAAAAGTGCTTTTCTTTTAGTAAATCTTTTCCGAGTTGATGACAAAGACTCTGGAAAGATTAATCCCAACGGTTTTTTGCGTAGCTCTGATACCGTCTTGCTTGATGCACTTTTTAAAGATTTCGAATTTAACGCATCCGGTGCCTCAAACGCAATGATGGCCTCCGGAACACTCTCCTCAAAAACTCTAAACACAAACGCTTTTTACGAAACCGTTCTGGATGATCTTTCGTCAAACCGACCATTTGTTGGTGTCGGAGATGTATCAAGATTGGCTGTCTTTGCCACAAGCGCAACCACCAATAGCATTGCAGAAAATCAGGATATGAGTGATTATACCGTAAGCGATAGCGACCGAGAGGAAGTCTATCGCAGGACGGTTGGTTTACTCAGCACGCAGAGCCTTGCTTACACTGTCTATGTCATCGGGCAGAGCGGAAAATTTGCTAAAGATAAAAGCGGAAATGACTTTTTCCAGGTTACATCTACAGTTAAAAGAGCGACCGTAATTCAAGCAATACCGAACTATTCCTCTACGACGTATCCTGCAAAACCCGATTCATGGACGATAAAAAAACCTTGGTCTATGACTTTAAATTAATATGAAACTTAGCTTTCTTTTAGTCACAGTATTATTAGCTGCAAACTCCTTGCTCGCCCAAAACGAGCCGACATCACCAGAACCAAGCCCATCCCCAAAACAAAAAAAACTAGAAGATGCTTACGTGCGAATCATTAACGCTAGCACGGTCAACCTGAGTGAACCTTGGCGCTCTGGAGTAGATCTTTATTTCAAAGACAAAGCTCTTGCTGTGGATATGCGCGGCGGCGAAGCCTCGGGATACAGCAAAATACGCTTTGAAGGTAAAGATAAAGTGGAGGTAAAAAAAACCGGAGAATCCAGAATCATCGCCTCTGCTCCCGCTACGTTCGAGGCTGGAGGATTCTACTCAATCTATGTAACAGGAACTATTAATTCAAAAACGTTTTCTTTAACTCCTTATGTCATTCGAGACATACCCACAGCCCCCGGAAAAACACGAAAAGGCTTCGCTCATATCGTACTTTTCAATGCTGCCAGCAGCTTTCCTGTAGAAATATCCGTAAATAACGGACGGCCTTCAAAACTACCAGTTTTGAAGGAAACAGACTATTATTTAAAATCCGGCTCGCATAACTACAATCTCACATTTCCATATAAGAAAACAAAAGCCGAAATGTTAGGAAAATTTATCCTTCAGTCTGATTCTGAATACACAGCACTCATCTTTCCCTCACCCGAAAAACCAGACCGACCAGTTCTTCGGTTACTCAATAACTCGGAACAAGTAAAAGATGTTTACGAACAGGAAAAAGCCGCTGAGGAGGAAGCTACCAAATCAAAAAAACAGCCAGTCTCACCGGAATCTAAAAAAGCAGACACATAATCACCGCCCTTCCCAGAGCACCATTCTCAATACGACATCATGCTCCTCCACCGACAGCTTCTCGCGCACTTGACACCCAAAACAGACGCCGATGGTCGTGGATTGTTCTTTTAAATTTCCAAGGTAGCGGTCGTAGTGGCCGCCTCCGCGTCCGAGGCGGTGGCCGTCGCGGGTGAAGGCCCGGCCGGGTAAAATAAGCAGGTCTTCCTTTCCGGGTTCTGCTCTTGGAGATTCGGC
>JBKEAD010000205.1:0-5524 GCA_047971915.1 Chthoniobacterales bacterium | reverse complement strand
CAATCCTTCTCGATGAGGGATTGACCTCTCTGGAGCTACTGCCTCTTATCGAAAAACAAGGCTGGAGCGGACTGGCTCTCAAGACCTGCAAGGGGCATAGTTTCTCCTTGGTTTCTGCGGCCTGGGCTCACGAGCGCGGTTTAAAACTCGCCATGCAAGATCTGACCAATCCGGGTCATTCGGCGATTCACTCCTTTTTATTTGCAGCCCACGTAGGCACGATCAATGGCGTGGAATTAAATTCGCCGCAATACACTCCAGCAGCCAATGCGTCATGGTTGCCGGAATGGAGTGGGCTTTTTCAGCCGACACGTGGTGTTCACCGATTTGATAAAACAGATGCTTACGGTCTAGGCTCGAACCTTTCTTAAAAATTATGAAACCCATGAATTTTGCTGTCATCGGATGCGGGATGCTGGCTCGCCAAAAACATATACCAAACTTAGTCGCAACCCCCGAGACCCACCTTCACACCTGCTGCGACATCAATGAAGATAACTTGGTGGATTGCCAACGGTTTGAACCGCAGAAATTTTCAAAAGATTTTAACGAGGTCATAGCAGATACGGAAGTGGAGGCTTTGGTTGTGGCGACAACGGAGAAATTCCGCGTTCCAATTATCGAGGCGGCGGCAAAGGCGGAGAAGCCCGTTTATTGTGAAAAACCTTTGGCCGATACCTTAGAAAACGCCCTGCGCATCCAGAGTCTTGTCGAGGCATCCGGGATTCCTTTTTGTGTCGGGCACAACCGCCGCAGCTCACCAGCGATGCAGGCAGCACGGCAGATTTTTACCGGACACATGCAGACTCCCCAGCCCTGCGCGTGGCGTTTTGAGCGTGCGGGTTGGGAAAATATGGATGTGGGCAGCGATCCGGGGGTGCCGCTTGTAGCGATTCGTATCAACGATGATTGGAAGAGCTGGAAGGAGGTTCACTTGCAAAGCGAGCTTAATTCCAAAGTCGGACTCTTGCTTTCGGAGGGAACGCATTTTGTGGATTTGGCGAATTGGTTCATCGATGCCGAGCCGGTCCGTGTTTTGTGTTCAGGCGAAGGCGTGCTCAACCATGCGATGATTATTCATTATGCCAATGGCGGCATGGCGACGATCACGATGGCGAGCACGGGGTCTTTTGCTTACCCAAAGGAACTGCTCGAAGCAATTGGTCAGGGCGGAGTCGTCGCCTGCGATCACATGCTGGAAGTGCGCACGGGAGGAATCGCGGGGGCTCCCGCCATCATGCGTTACCCGATGCTCGACGATCATCACCCTGAAATCGGCAAAGAAGGCGGCCTGCACGGGTGGCTGGAAAAAAAACGTGCGGCCTGTCAAGAGGCGGAGGCCGCGGGGGATCCGATGAAGCAATTCGCAGCCGAGCCGGATAAAGGCCACCAACGCATGTTGACGGAATTTGTCCGTGAAGTACGTGGAGAGCGCGAGCCGGTGTGTTCGGTCGAGGAGGCCGTTCTTGCCACGCGAGTTTGTCTAGCTGCCGCTAAATCCTACATCGAAAAGCGCGAGGTGCCGCTTTCAGAAATCACGGCTGCGTAGTGCTACGCAGTTTTAGGATCGTTTTCTATTTATCCCAAAACCAAACGTATCCAAAAAATAGCGACGCCTGGTCCCACAATGGCCAACAGAAGACCGATTTGCATAAAATCTTTGGTGCTGACTCTGCCGCTGGCAAAGATGACGGCATTGGGCGGCGTGGAAATCGGCAGACACATTGCCGACGAGCAAGCCAGTGCGATGGGCAGGGCAAAAAGAGCGGCATTTTCATTTCCGACCATTGCGATACCAAGCGGAATCATAATATTCGCCGTGGCGGTATTGCTCATCAAATTTGAAAGAATGACTGCGAAAATTGCGAAGGCGATAATCAGGGGCAGCCCCGTCCACGATGTGGGTATTTGAGCGGCAAACCACTCGGCAAGGCCGGTAGCATTTATAGCAACCCCCAGCGAAAGTCCACCGGCAAGCAACATCAGAACATCCCAGGGGAGTTCTCGCATGTCTTTGGAAGTAATAATCCCTGTCACGGCAAGCAGAACAATCGGCAAGAGCGAGATCACGGCAGCCGGTGTTTGGTGTAGCGAAGAAGTCATCCAGAGAACAACCGTCACCGAAAATACCGACATTACGATACTGCGCTGCAACAAGTCCTTGCCCGAAATTTTTTCTTCCTTCGCATGTGGTAGTTTTATGCTTTCACCTTGCAGCCCTCTGAGCTTCAGAAAAAGAAAACCATAGGCTACCGCTCCGATAAGTAATGCCGGTGGAAGTGCCAGATACATCCATTTCAAAAAATCTACTTCATTACCTAGCTGCGCCGCAGCAATCGCATTTGGCGGTGTGCCGATGAGGGTTCCCATGCCGCCGATATTTGCCGCAACGGCGACGGACAAACAAAGCGTTTTGGCGAGAGGGCTATTTTTTTTCAAAGTCGCAATAATGGGTGTGAGAACGGTCAACATCATCGTCGCCGTCGCCGTATTGCTCATAAACATACTGAATACAAAGGTGATGCTCATGATCCCCAACATCAAGGCCGCAGGTTTCTTCTCTTTCTTGCCAATAATCATTTCTGCCAGCCAGCGATCCAGACCCGTGCTCGAGCAGGCATGGGCCAAAACAAAACCGCCTAAAAACAACCACATAATCGACGCAGCCCAAGGATGAACAAAAATTTCCCACGCATTGGTATCGCCGACCGGAGCAAACACGCCACCGGGCCTTCCTAGTAGAGCCACTTCAAGTCCGATCACCAACAAAGCGACCGCAAAGGCCGGTATAGCCTCCGTAACCCACATCAATGCCGCAAAAATCAAAATACCCAACGTCGTCGTGCCCGCAGCAGAGAGACCATCATAAATTTGCCACCCTAAACGCTCCGGCAACATCGTCGCGGCAAAAGCGACGGCTGCACTTATCAACGTTTTAAAAAACGATTTGGAAGTGGACTGATCGAACGTTCCGAGCAGGCGGCGAGAGTTCGCACGTGTATCAATAATCATAATTTAGCCGTGATTTTCCCGCCATTTTAAAATTTTTTTAATGGTTGCGCGAGGCATTAAATCATTATACGGTGCCCGAGCATCACAAAATTGCCTGATGGTGTAACGGTAACACAGCGCCCTTTGGAGGCGTTATTCATGGTTCGAATCCATGTCGGGCAGCCATCTGTTTAAAGGGTTTTGCGGGGACTGTGCCTTAAAATGTGCCATCTGTTTTTTGTCTGGGTGATTGCTAAAGTTCCGACTTTTGGCTAGTTCTGGAGCTGTCATGTCAACTTCAAATGTGAGTCCTCTTGCCGGCAAACCAGTCCCGCCATCCATCCTCGTAAATCTACCTCGCCTTCTCACGACCTTCTATAGTCGTCGTCCCGATCCCGCCATCGCTGAGCAGCGCGTGAGCTTCGGAACCTCCGGGCATCGTGGCAGCTCCCTGAATGATTCTTTTAATGAAGCCCATATTGCTGCGATCAGTCAGGCTATTGCCGAGCATCGCCGCAGTCAGCGCATCGACGGACCGCTTTTTATCGGTATCGATACGCATGCACTTTCCGAACCGGCTCAGGCCGTAGCTATCGAAGTGCTCGCAGGAAATGGTGTCGAAATTCGCATCGCTACCGACCCGGGCTACACCCCGACTCCAGCCGTTTCCCATGCGATTATAAAGTATAATAAAGGCCGCACAGACGGTCTCGCTGACGGCATCGTCATTACGCCATCGCATAACCCACCCCAAGACGGCGGCTTTAAATACAACCCGCCAAATGGCGGTCCCGCCGACACGGACATTACTTCCAAAATCGAAAAACGCGCCAATGAGCTTCTGAAAGCCGACCTCGAAGGAGTTCATCGCACCCCACTGCAACGCGCAAAAGTCACCCGCCACGATTTTTTAAATGAATACGTTGACGCCCTCGGCGAGGTCATCG
Source organism: Chthoniobacterales bacterium (assembly GCA_047971915.1). GTDB lineage: Bacteria > Verrucomicrobiota > Verrucomicrobiia > Chthoniobacterales > JBKEAD01 > JBKEAD01. The sequence goes on along the minus strand of JBKEAD010000205.1, from coordinate 1,586 downwards.
ACATGGAAGCCATTCGCTCCAGTGGATTAAAAATCGGCGTCGATCCGCTCGGCAACGCCTCCGTCGCATACTGGGATGTCCTTGCCGAAAAATACGGCCTCAACATCGAAGTCTTGAATCGCGAAATCGATGCCACCTTCCGCTTTATGAGCGTGGACTGGGACGGAAATATCCGCATGGACTGCTCCTCGCCCTACGCGATGGCGGGGCTCATCTCCTCGAAAGATAAATACGACATTACATTTGCCAACGATACCGACGCCGACCGCCACGGCATTGTGACCAAAAGCAGCGGCCTCATGAACCCCAACCACTATCTCGCCGTCGCCATTGATTATCTTTTCAAAAAAGAACACCGCCCGAACTGGAGCGACGCCGCAGGTATCGGAAAAACGCTCGTCAGTAGCAGTATGATCGACCGCGTCGCCGCCCGACTCGACCGCAAGCTCGTCGAAGTCCCAGTCGGCTTCAAGTGGTTTGCTCCCGGACTCTTCGACGGCAGTCTCGGCTTCGGCGGCGAAGAAAGCGCAGGAGCTTCTTTCCTAAAACGCAACGGCTCCGTCTGGACTACTGATAAAGACGGCCCCATCATGGGCTTGCTCGCTGCCGAGATCACCGCCGTCACCGGCAAAGATCCCGGCGAACATTACGAAGGGCTAACACGCGAATTTGGCGCACCGGTCTATGCCCGCGTCGATGCTCCGGCAAATTCCGAGCAGAAGACAAAGCTCAAAAATCTCTCACCCGAAGATGTCGATGCTAAAGAACTCGCTGGCAACCCCATCACCCAAATGCTCACGACCGCTCCCGGCAACGGCGCAGCTATTGGCGGGCTAAAAGTTTGCAGCGAGCAAGGTTGGTTTGCCGCCCGCCCGTCGGGAACCGAAGATGTTTATAAAATCTACGCAGAGAGTTTTGTAGATGAAAATCACCTCCGGAAAATCCAGTCCGAAGCCCGCGAAATCGTAGGCCAAGCACTCTCCAAATAATAACAGCCCCACTCACACCCCATGAGCTCTCCGAAAATCGTATCCTTCTTCGACGTAGATAATACGCTCTTGGACAATGACCGCGTCACAAGCGACATTGCTAAGAAACTCGAAGCCTTCGCCGGCAAAGCCGCCTGCGAGCACTACTGGAGCCTCTACGAAGAAATTCGCGCCGAGACAGGCTACTCGGATTACCTCGCCACCCTTCAGCGTTACCGCCTAGAGCATTTGGGCGACCCTCGCTTGCTAAAATTATCGCTTTTTTTAACGGATTATCCTTTTGCAAATCGCCTCTTTCCCGAGTCGCTTGATGTCGTCGATCATGTGCGCCAGTGGAGTCAGCCGGTCATCCTCAGTGACGGCGACGTTGTTTTCCAACCCCGAAAAGTTTTACGCAGTGGTCTTATGGATATTTTCGAAGAGCATATATTGATCTACATTCACAAAGAGCAGCAATTAGAAGATGTTGCCAATTTTTATCCCGCAGATCATTACGTGATGTTCGATGATAAACTCCGCATCTTGACAGCGATGAAAAAAATCTGGGGAGAAAAATTGACCACCGTTTTCGTAAAACAAGGTCACTACGCAATGGAA
>JBKEAD010000054.1:0-4717 GCA_047971915.1 Chthoniobacterales bacterium | reverse complement strand
GGCCACTGTCCTCCGAAGAAGTTGTGGTTTTTGAAAACGTCGTATTGGTAGAGAGGCATGGGGGTGTAACCGGCTACGGCAATGACGCCTTCGGCTTGCAGGGCTTTTACAAACTCCTCGCGGTCGCAGGTGAGTTCCTCTTCGCGAATGCGGAGTAGGTAGAACCAGAACGAAGAAAAAGCTTTTTCGTCAATCTCGGGAATATCCATCGCGGGGAGTTCGGCGAGTTGCGCGGAGAGGCTCATGCCCAGCTCGTTGCGGCGTTCCGTGATGCCGACCATGCGATCCATTTGAGCGGCGGCGACGGCGCTTTGCGGTTCGCTGATTCGGTAGTTCGGCGCGAGGAAGGCGGGGGTCTTGGTTCCCTTCACTCGGTCGTAGGCTTTGTCTCCGCATTTTTGTAAAATTTCGCCAAGCTTCGCGTCGGAAGTGGCAACGATGCCTCCGTCTCCGCAGCCGATGTGCTTGAAATCATTTAGGGAATAGCAGGCGATATCTCCGAAGCTGCCAACAGGTTTGCCGTCGTATTTTGCACCCCAGGCCTGGGCACAGTCTTCGATGAGGGTAATGTTGTGTTCGTCTGCTATTGCACGAAGTTTTGTGATCGGACAGGGGTTTCCAGTGAGGTGCACAGCGATGATGGCGCGGGTTTTTGGTGTAATTTTTTTACGAACATCCGCCGGGTCGAGATTGTAAGTATGCGCACCGAGATCGGCAAAGACCGGGACGGCTTGCTCGTAGAGAGCACCGATGACGGTTCCCATGTCGGTAATCGGCGGAACGATGATTTCGTCTCCGGGTTTTAAATTTAAAGCCGTAACGGCAATGTGAATGGCAGCCGTGCCCGACGAGCAGGGCATCACATAGTCAAAGGGATAATGTTTTTGAAAACGCTCGGTGAGAAGCTGCGTTTGAGGCCCTTTCCAATAGAAGAGCGAGGGTTGCTCCAGCATTTTGATGAGAAGCTCTTTCTCCTCTTCGCCCCAGCGCGGGTGGGGGTTTACGGATGGAGAATTGCTGATTTCAGGTGTGCCGCCATTTACGGCTAGTGCTGATGTGGATGGGGGGGGCATGGGATGTGGTTGAGAAATTTTCATTTAGTAACTATTTGGTTACTTTTTGCAAGCCCAGCATGCTATGCACGCTTGAGTGAATTTGATCCTCGGTTTCAGGAATGAAACGACCCGTTCGCAGGAAGATTTGATTGGCGTCGAGAACTTCGTAACCGAGTTCGGTAAATTGACGTTCGACGGGGACATAACCGATGATTGCGTTTGTGTAGGCTATGGGGAAGACGTGAGCGAAATAAGGGCTCAGGTCACGCTTCAAACGTAAGGCGTGCTCGACGGTCATTTCTGCGGAAAAGCCGACGAGTGCCAGAGAAGAGCCAAAGCAAAGTGTCTGTATTTCAAAGGAAACCTCGCGTTCCTCGGGCAGTCCTTTATCCATGCGATCTTTATAATATTCCGCCCAGCGTTTTTTGTAGGCGGGGGCGTCGGGGGTTGCCAGAATTTCTGTCACAGATTCTTTGTCCAGAGGCTCTGTTTGTAAGTCTATAAATTGCTGCTGCATGCTTATCGGACCGGAAATCGTTTGTAGTTTTCGGGCTTGTATCGTCCGCACAACAGCCTGTCCTAGTTCCTGACCAAGCTCTTTGACTTCCTGAATGCTGCGTGCGGGGAAGCCTGCGATGTTGGGAATGGCGGGGAGCGGTTTTATATCTCCAGCACAGCCTTGGAGAAAGCAGGGCTGCACGTCCAGAAAGGTCTTTTGAATTTCATCGTAGGCGAAGCCGACGTAATCGCCGCCGAAAAGCAAACCGCCGCGAGAAGTGGGGTGGCAAGCGTATCCGAAGAGTACGCCACGCGGAGCATCGTTGCTTTCGATGACTAGAATAGGAACTTCGTGATCGACGAAGCCGTCCGGGTTTGGAGCCATTACGCGCTGGATTTGTCCGGGATTATTTGGATCGGGGAGGCGACGGTTTATTGCAAAGGTGCAATTTGCTGTTCCGAATGATAATTTGGCGGGCTGGCGATATTTCCATGCTCGCAGCGAGGTGGCGGTGATCGTATCCATCACGTCGGAGAGATAGGCGTCGTCCGTCTCGCCATGCCGCTTCAAATGATCTTCACGGAAGGCGGGGCCGCAATGCGTGTGGGTCGCGCTTAATATAATATGAGTTTCGGGAATCTCAGTTGCTTCGCTTATTTTTTTCCGAATGCGATCTGTTAGATTATAGAATCCGAGCCATTCTGCGCTGAGGATCAAAACGGGAGTTTTTCCGTCGTCTATGGCGACTGCTACGGCGCGGAGTGGATGGTAAACTCCGGTGGCAGAGTGAAATCCCCCACGAGAATAACCAGCCAACGGGACGCCCACGGGCGGTGTGATGTCACCCGTAGCAATGCCGACAGAGTAGGTTGTGGGAGCTTGTTCATTCCTCTGTGGAGACTCTTCTTTTATGAGAGTTTTTTCAGATGCCATGCTATTAGAAAAAATAAAAATGGCTAAAGCGACAAGTCCATTACAATTTCGAATCATTTTTAATTTGTTCAGATGTGCGTGCGTAGTCGTAAATGGCGATGTCGGTCATTTCTCCTGAAAAAGGATAAGCATACCCTCGTCGATAGGCTCCGATAGTTAGCATTTCATCAAGGGGGGTGAGTTCGAGTCCTGTTTGGCTTTCTGAAGATAGGTTGCCGTCAAGATATAATAAAAATTGCTGTTTTTCTGAATCATAAACGGCTGCCATATGAATCCATTTTCCCGGAGAAACCTTTTCTCGTTCTTCACGTACGATTCCCCAAGTTGCGCCGTCGGCTTCGGTATTTCCTTCTCCTGAGATTACTGTTATATATTCGGTTTGAGGTTGATAGAAAATTCCTAATCCGGGTCCACGATCAGAACCGCGGGCGGAAAAAATCTCGTAGGTTTTGTTGTCGAATGCGGGAGTTTCGAGTTTGATGCGCATTTCCACAGTGATTCCATTTGGAAAGTCCTGCGGCATTTTTTTTAAATAAATACACGGTAAACCGTCACCTGCATCTTTTCTATCTGTTTCGGGTTCGAATTTTATAGCTTTTTTATTACTCAGATCACTTTCAATGATAGAGATTGTGCCTTGACCATTTTGAATGATAAACTCTTGCCCTAGGCTTCCGGCATTACTTATAGTTTGCTGACCGCTATAGTTTGTAGCTGCTTCAACGTTGAGGTCGGGTTTTAGGATGGGTGGCTCGTCTATCGCATACGTTATACAGGCTGTAAGAATAAGAAGAGCCGAGGAGATTAGTTTTTGCTTCATAATATGTAGGGTATTTTATTTAGTTTTTAAATGATAGGGAAGTTTTGGATGTGAGACCTGCGGTGAGATCTTTTACTTGAACCGTCCATTCGCCAGCAGGATCGTTCCATGCGGGTGTGAAGCTGAAAGTTCCTTTTCCGTTTTCTATGCAGATCCAGTCGCTGTCTTCATGGGAATTTCCTTGTGGGTCGATTATATCTACACGAAGAGGTTGGAGGCCTTTTACCAAAGAATCTGAATCGCTGCTTATATTTATTTCGACGGTGGATTTTTCTCCTAGTTTATTAGATTCTTTATCGGGTGATACGGATATTTTTTCGAGTTTATTGGGATAGAGAGCGATGATTTTTCCGCCCAGAGCATCGAGATCGACAGGGAAGGAAATAAAGCCGTCTTCCTGAGTGATCGGAAGTTCCGCTTCGGAAAGTAAGTCATAGACAGCTTGAGGTGCCGATTCTTTATCATGCAGACGAACGGTTACTTTCTGCGGGACGGATTTTTCCATGATGCCACGGAACTTTCCGACGCGCTCACCGTAGGTTCGCTTGTCGTTAATTACGAAAAGATAACGAATACCGTTGCTCTCACATAGATTGAAAAGAACAGTCGGTGTATCGCAGTCCACAAGGTGGGGTACTTTCTCGCTTACGACGTTTTTGAAAGTTTTGGCAAAGCCTTCCATGATCTCCTGATCTTTGTCGGCAGGAACACCGGAGGTTTTTTCCATTTTAATATTTTCACTAGAGGCTACATGGTCATCCCATTCGGCGTAGGTGATACCTTTGTTTATCGCTGCTGCGTTGACTTTGCGCCTGTAGGCGAAATCAAAGTCAAAGCGATGCACGACGTCGAGTTCGGGACCGAGGTATTGGTCTGCGTAAACCAAGCCGCCGCGCTTTTGGAAGTCTTGGATTTTTTGATATGCTGTCTGAGTGAGCGTGTCGCAGCGAGGGAGAAAGAGAACGTCGTAATTATCAAGATCGCCTTTTTCGATGCTTTCATCAAAAAGCACATCGGCATTGTAATGTGCCATTTCCATAACGACTTGAAAGGGGAGGGTGCGATAGTTTCCGTAGGTTCCCTGTCCGTGATTGATTGTTTTTCCATAAAGGTAGGAGGCTAGGGACACAAGCACAGCACTTCGACGCGGAGAGACCTCAAGCTTACGAATCATTTTTCCGTAGGGGCGAAAGACTTTTTCTGACATTTCCTTAATGGCACCGCTCATCTCCGGTGGAACTCTGTAGCTTTCGTTCTTATACTTAATCGGGTCGAGCATACTGCTGTAGTAGTAACCCACAAAACGAGGTGCCCGTGAGAGGTTGATCCACGTTACTTCCTTTACGCGGTCTCCTCCCATGCCCATCCATGTGGCCTTTTTGTCACTACCGGCATCTTTTTTGGCGCGAA
>JBKEAD010000052.1:0-14032 GCA_047971915.1 Chthoniobacterales bacterium | reverse complement strand
TTAGTGAAATGCATCGTGCTCGTGAGGCTCTGGAAAGGAGTAATGAAAGGTTACAAGAAGCCATCGATCAAACAAAAGAGCTTGCTGCACGCGATCCTCTTACAAACCTGTCTAATCGTGCTTCCCTCATGGCAAGACTAGACCGAGCCCTACGCCAAGTTCCTAAAAAAGATGAATGTGTCCTGATTTATATAGATTTAGATAATTTTAAAGCAGTCAATGATACTCAAGGACATGCTGCAGGGGACGAAATTCTTCAATCCATTTCCCGTTTACTTAAAAAACATTTTCATGAGGAAGAAATAATAAGCCGTTTCGGCGGCGATGAGTTTATTGGTATTTTTAATCGTAGTGAAAGCGAATCATTACGTGCGTCACAAGCTATTGTTTCTAATATAAAAACACATTTATTCCAAGGAGGAGAGCGTATTTATGCTATTGGTGCATCGATAGGCATCTGTAAACTGGAAGAGAAACTAAGTAGTGAAGAGGTTATTTCTCGCGCTGATGCTGCCTGTTATACCGCAAAGCGTAGGGGAAGAAATCGAGTAGAAGTTTTTCATCCACGCACCGTTGGAATGGACTGCACATTAAGTGCCTATGACTGGAGCCAAATCTTAGGAGAAGCTATTTATGATCGTCGTTTTGAAATTTGGTTTCAACCCATTGTACGTCTTGATAATGCGAACCCTATCTTTTTTGAAGTTCTACTTCGACTTCGTGAAAAAGAAGGAAATATTATAGAACCTTCCGCTTTCATTCCCCAAGCCGAACGCATGCATTTGATGCCTGAATTAGATTTTTATGTCATCGAAAAGGTTTCGTCTGTTTTAGAAAGTTATCCCGATGTAAACTTGAGTATTAATTTAAGTGCTCAAGCTTTAGCTTTACCCGATTTATTAAGAACGATTGATGAAATATTTCTAGCAAAATCAATAGACCCGTCCCGTGTGGTTTGGGAGGTAACAGAAACCGAAGCACTAACAAACCTCGAAGAAGCTGCACGACAAACTAGAGCCTTGCATGATAGAGGTTTTTTAGTTGCCTTGGATGATTTTGGATCAGGATTTTCTTCTTTCGACTACTTACGTAAGCTGCATATTGATTTTTTGAAAATAGACGGAACTATCATAAGAAATATTGATCGTGACTCTGCGAGCTATGCTTTTACAAAAGCAATTCATGATATAGGTAAATCTATGAATTTACAGTGCATAGCAGAATATGTTGAGACCGAGCGAGTATCGCAAGTTCTCTCTGAAATTGGTGTTTTATATGGTCAAGGCTTTCTTTTCTCAGCACCTAAACCTAGACTGATCAATGCATCATGCCTGAATACTTTTAGACCACATCTAGAGGAAGTGTAAAAGAGTTAACCCCCACTAGCTAATCCGCTCCAAAACTGCTCAAAGGCCGAAGCCCAATCTCTATTTTCGACGCGTTTGCGAGCTGCGATTCCCATATTAGATCTTAGCGTTTCATCACAAGCAAGTCTGAGAATAGCAGAGGCTAAAGCTCTTACATCGAGTGCCCTTACGATGATGCCGTCTTGGTTGTTTTCGACAAGGTCTCTCGGACCTCCCATGTCGGTTACGATACATGGCGTTGCTGATGCTTGGGCTTCTAAAATGACATTTCCAAAAGTATCTGTCGTGCTCGGGAATACAAAAATATCTGCGGAAGCGTAGGCCTTTGCTAAATTTTCTCCCTTTAAGTATCCTGTAAAAATTCCTGTAGGCAGGAGTTTTTTCATCTCAGGAAGATAGGGGCCGTCTCCTACAAATAGAAAACGTATAGGTGTTTCACTACGCTCTATTTCGCGTGACGCAGCGACAAGTATGTCTAAGTTTTTTTCTTTAGAAATACGTCCGACATAAAGCACCGCCGTCTCGCCTTCTTGCAGGCCATAGGATTTCCAGAATTCTTTATCCGATCGCTTGGGATGAAAGAGATCGGTCTCAAGTCCGCGCGGTAAGATGCGTAATTTATTTTCAGGGATCCCACGTTGCATCCATGATTTTCGGTAGTCCTCAGAGTTTACATAAATAAGCTCTTGTTGGGAGTAGAACCAATGCATGAAAGTCCATGTCAATGTCTGCATAAAAGAATCATCGGTAAGAATGCCTACATATTGCGGAAAGTCCGTATGATAGATACTAGCACTCTTCAATCCGAGTAATTTTGCCGCTAATACACCAGTTAACCCGATCGGCCCCGGCGTGCTAATTATAAGCTCGGAAATACAATTTTCTTCGATATATTTGAGCACTTCTAATACCGGCGGAAAACTTAGTCGTTGTAGCTCATATTCCGGTAATGCAAATTCTCCAATTGGTGGAAAATTTTTTATAGGAACATCTTTGATTGTTATTTCTGAGCGCGAAGTCAGGACTTCTATCTTATTACCCGCTTCGACACCAGCAGCAGTCATTCGACGAATCGTTGTGCTGACCCCATTTATATCTTCTAATGTGTCCGTGAGCCATGCGCGGCGATCTTCTGAAAGGCATTCCGGAAGGCTGCCCGAAACTTCTTGGCAGATTTTTCGTAAGAACTCACGCGATGGTAATTTGAAAGCATGATAATAGGGACCGAGTAGAGCGATGATAGGAATTAGCGGCGTTATCATCTGAATGCTTTCCAGAAATTTGCCGCTATGTATGAGTGATATAAATTGCGTAAAAAAGCGGTATCCCAGCTGGTTTGCTATTATATTAGCCATCAGAAAAGCTCGCTGCTCGGGTTCTTTCACGTCTTTTGTTGCCTCGGCAAGTTCGCGCTGCACTTCGGGGCGTGTGAAATATACGGCGAGTTCTTTCCAAAGCGACTTTTGGTTTGGTTTTGCTAGGTCGAGTATTTTTCCCGATGTGACTCCTTGGATAAAAAATCCAATTTTTTCACCTAAAGAAAATTCGGTTGGATTTTGCCCTTCCAGAAATCGCGTAAATATTTTCTCAAGCAAAACAACACCCGGATCGTTCGGTTTTTTGCTCAGGTGAGCTTTAGCAAAATCGAAAACCGTGCTGTAGGTGCCGTGAGCCATGAGTATAGGCGTGCCTCCTTTTCCTTTGGCTTCACATTTCCCATCCCGAATTTTTTTTAGAAACTCTTCGACGGAATTCGCCTTACTCGTTTCAGTCCAAGCACGTCCGGGAAAAACGCCTCCATTATCATCGGAGCCGCCAATGAGGGTTTTGATCCACGGTTTTTCGTGTATTGCTTCGAGACCTGTTGCTGCTACGGCACGTTCGATACTTTCCGGCGTGAGTGCCGATAGCGTCTGGCTAACGGCTTCGGATAACAGCGAATTATAGCGCCCATTTATCCCCTCGAAATGTTGAAAGAGAAGGATGAGTTTTTGAAAATGCAGAGTCGTTAATTTTTCATCGATACTATGCAGGGGATGCCCGACTGCATGCGCTAGTTTTTGCTCCGCTAAATAGGCTTGCAAATCGTAAATATTCTCACGCGCTTGCTGAATTTCTCGATGTTGCGATTCAGTTATTCCCCAGACTAGTAAATGGATTCGGCAGCCGTCTTCGGGAAAAGCGGCAACGACTTCCTCGCTGAGAAACGCCCCCGGCTCATGTGCGATTTCGAGACACCCCTCGATCGTATTTTCATCCGTGAAAGTGAAAAACTGCATTCCCGCATCGCGTAATTTATCCAGAGCAAATTGAGGATCCGTGTAGCTGGCCGGAAAATTTAGTTTTCGGAGTAGCCAGTCGGCTGCGCGTCGGCTGTATTTTGTACGCAGGTGAAGGTCGGCCTTGGAAGTATTTGAGAAAGTCATTGTTGAGTGGGTGTTGCAGCCTGTCTCCAATTTTCATAGGTCATGGCAGAGCGATCGGCAAGTGCTCGTCTCACGATAGAGCGAATGTGAGATTTGACCCAAGCGTAATTCCAGTCCGGCGGATGCAGCCCCAACCGCATGAGGGGATTTTCGTGCAATGATCGAAACAAAAGCTCATTCCATAAAAGACTCACCTGCCGCCGCCAAGCCGCACGCACACTGTAAACAAGACTTCGCGACACAAACTCCCGAGCATTTTGAAAATCAATCACCTTATCTATCAGCGTCGTGTAAGCCAGCGTCGTCTCCTCTCGCAACGCCTCCTCGCTCTCTTTGCCTAGCAACCACGCCGGAGCGATAAATCCCTTTGGAAAAAATCCCGCTTCGTGAAAACCTGCCAAACCAAGCTGGAGAAGCTTCCGCGCCTCTGATTTCGAAATATCGTAAAACTCCCCCTCCCCCGCCGTGTAGTGAGACGCCATCATTTCTTTAAAAAAACCACCCGCCCGCGTGGTCAGCCGTAGATGATAGTAACCGTGCAAAACGATTTCGTGTCCCGCTTCCTCCTGCCGCTTGAGCCAATCTACAAAAGCACCCGATGTCATAGAGGTTCCGCGACGGTGATGGTCAGGGATCACCAAAAGGGAAGTTTTTTTCACCCCCATTTGGGCCAGCTCCTTGAGCATAAAATCGCTACGCTCCCGGGTGAGTTCTGAGACATCATGGAGCGAGACAACAAGAGCACGTTCGGAGCCTGATTTTTCATTAAATTCACAACAAGTGTGAGATTGGATTTGCGGTATCTCGGTTTTCAATTATGATTCTAGGTTGATCTAATTTAGTAATGCTGGATAAAAACGACAAGCCGACAAAAGACAACCATCCACGCAATCAAAATAACCCTGAGCCGCAGATGAACTGGCGTGCCATGGTGTTGTTCGCGATAGCCATTGCCCTTATCGGAGGAGCTTTTCTCTTTCGTGAAGGTAGCTTTGCCCAAACCGACGAATTAACCTATCAAAAATTTCTCCAACTTGTAAAAGACGAGAAACTTGTCGTCACCGACGAGAAGCCACTACAAATCATCGTCGAAGAAGGACGGAAAACTGAAACCATCACCGGCCACTACCGAAAAGCACCCACGGCCGAGATGATCGCTGCCGCCAAAAACAAAAACGAAGCACCACCCAAAGAGACAATCACGCAATTTACGGTTCCCATTTTTGTGCCATTCAACGGTGCAGAACTCGAATCCACCCTCGAAAAAGCAGGCATCGTCCCCTCGATCAAGCCTGAGTCGAACCTCTTCGCATCGACCCTGATCGGCCTCCTGCCGATCCTGCTTTTCCTAGTCATTCTCTATTTCTTCTTCCGTTCGCAGATACGAATGGCCGGAAAAGGCGCGATGAACTTTGGCAAAAGCAAAGCCCGAATGCTCTCCCGCGACAAAAACAAAGTCACCTTCAAAGACGTCGCCGGCGTCGAAGAAGCCAAAGACGAAGTTGTCGAACTCGTAGAATTTTTAAAAGACCCAAAAAAATTCCAAAAACTCGGCGGACGTATCCCCAAAGGCGTCCTCATGGTCGGCTCTCCCGGCACCGGAAAAACGCTCCTAGCACGCGCCATTGCAGGCGAAGCAGACGTTCCGTTTTTCAGCATCAGCGGCTCAGACTTTGTCGAAATGTTCGTAGGCGTCGGTGCCTCCCGCGTTCGCGACATGTTTGAACAAGGGAAAAAAAGCGCGCCCTGCCTGATCTTTATCGATGAAATCGACGCCGTCGGTCGCCATCGCGGACACGGTGTCGGCGGTGGACACGACGAACGCGAACAAACGCTCAACCAACTCCTCGTCGAGATGGACGGCTTCGACACCCAAGACGGAGTCATCATCATCGCCGCCACCAACCGTCCCGACGTGCTCGACCCCGCGCTACTTCGCCCCGGTCGCTTCGACCGCCAAGTCACCGTCAGCCTACCCGACGTAAATGGCCGCGAGCAGATTCTCCGCGTCCACGCCAAGAAAGTAAAAATAGCCGAAGGTGTCGATCTAGGCGTCCTCGCACGCGGCACCCCCGGCTACTCCGGCGCCGAACTCGCCAACGTCATAAACGAAGCCGCACTCCTAGCCGCACGCAAAGGGCTAAAAGCCATCACCCAACCCGAGCTCGAAGAAGCTCGCGACAAAGTACGCTGGGGCAAAGAACGCCGCAGCATGGCCATGAGCGAACGAGAAAAAACCTCCACCGCATGGCACGAAGCTGGCCATGCCATTCTCAACGTCCTGCTCGAGCACACCCACCCGCTTCACAAAGTCACGATCATCCCCCGCGGCCCCTACCTCGGCGCGACCATGTATTTGCCAGAAGGAGATAAATACTCCACACAGCAAAAAGAAGCTCTCGACTCCCTCGTCGTCATCATGGGCGGACGCATCGCCGAAGCCATGTTTACAAACGATTTCTCAAACGGCGCCAGCGGCGACATTAAACAAGCGACCAGCCTAGCTCGCCAGATGGTTTGCGAATGGGGCATGAGTTCCCTCGGCATGATCGGCTTCACCGAAAATAACGATTACGTCTTCCTAGGCCGCGACATGGGCAGCCAACGCGAATACAGCGAAATGACTGCTCAGAAAATCGACGCTGAGGTCAAACGTCTCATCGACGACGCCTACAAACGCGCCGAAGAAATGCTCGAAGCCAACCGCGCAAAAGTCGAAGCCATCGCCACCGCTCTCCTTGAATACGAAACTCTGGATGCCAAACACATTCAGGAAATCATCGAACACGGAAAAATCATCAACCCACCAATCATGGCGACAAAACCACCTCCACTACCGCCCACACCCACCGACGGCTCCTCCACCCCATCTCCCGGGAAATCCGACGACGACCTCTCTGAGGGCGGCCTCCCCTCACCGGCTACGGCGTAGTTTTTTATGAGATAAATTTTAAAAAAAATTTTGAAAGCAGCATGGCTGACCTTTTTTTAGCAAACGCACAAATCGTAACCCCCAAGGAAGTAATCCAAGGAAATATCCTTTGCGAGAATGGCAAAATCAGCGACTTCGGCCCACAGGTAGAAAAACCTCGAAGCGACACCATTCCCGTATTTGACGCCAAAGGCCGCCGGATTTTACCCGGCTACATCGACATCCACAGCCACGGTGCAGACGGCGTAGATACTAGCGAAGCCACCCCTGAGCAGAGTGCGGCCGATAGCGTCATTTCCAAAATCGCGAAAAAAAAACTCGCCGAAGGAGTCACCACCTGGCTCCCGACCACGACAACCATATCCGCCGCCAAGCTCGAAAAAATCGCCGCCGGCATCCAAAATTACCGCAACGCTCCGACCGCCACCCGCGTTCCCGGCATGCACATAGAGGGCCCCTTTCTAAGCAAAAAATTCCTAGGTTCTCAAAACCCACTCTATGCTATAGAACCCGACTTTGACTTGGTAAAACGGCTTCACGACATCTGCCCTGCTCGGCTTTTGTCTCTTGCCGTCGAGCTGCCAGGTGCCCTCTCGGTTATCGAAAAATGCAAAGACCTCGGCATCGTAACCTCCTGTGCACACAGCGGCGCAACCTATGCTGAATTCAAAAAAGCCCAAGCTGCCGGCATCCAACACATCACACACTACTGCAACCAAATCAGCCCTCTACACCACCGAGAAATCGGCCTCGTTGGGGCAGGAATGCTCGACTCGGATGTGAAGGTCGAGATTATCTGCGATGGGCTGCACCTCAACGAAGACATGCTCCGACTCGTCTTCAAAACCATCCCACCCGAGCGCATCATGTTGATTACTGACTCCATAGCCGCATCTTGGCTCGGAGATGGTTTCTACGAGTTAGGCGAACAAGAAGTCGAAGTGAGAAATGGTTCCGCCTATGTGACAGGCACCACCACACTCGCCGGCACCACTTTGCACTTCGATCACGGAGTCGAGCGTGCCGCTCGCATTTCCGGATTTACCGTGCCTGAAATTTCAAGAATCGCCTCTACAAACCAAGCACAAAGCCTCGGCTTATCGGATCGAGGCGCCATTCAAAAAGGTTTACTGGCAGATTTTGTGGTCGTAGGTGAGAGCTTCCACGCGGAACAAACCATCCTCGGTGCCGAGATTGTTTCTTAAAAAAAAACGCACGCCCTACACGCTTTCAAGGTGGGTCCTTTCGATGAAAGGACCGCTGCGTGCGATGAGTGGCCGCCAACCCACGGTCGTTTCCAGTCATTCTGCTGAATGACTCCTTATCAAAACGACCCTACCGATGATTCTTAACTTTTCGCTGCAATTTAAGCAGGTAGCAAAGCTCTTTTAAAATATCCGGTGCGTGACGCATCGGCCCTACCGTGGAGCCTCCCTTGTGCGTCCACTCTACATGCATCTCTACAATCGAGCACCCAAGTCGCCGTGCTCGCACGAGCAGCTCCACATCAAATAAAAAACCATTGAGTCTGCTATTCTGAAAGAGAGCCTCTACGCAATTTCTCCGAAAAGCTTTAAAGCCACACTGCGTATCCCGCATTTGCGTCAGCCCTATCCACCGTAGCAGCGTATTAAAACACCAGCTTCCCACTCGCCGCAGCAGAGGTTGTTTTTTCACGATTCGGCTCCCACGCATCCGTCTCGAAGCAATCAGCACATCTCCCTGCCCGGCCCTCAGAGCCTCGTAAAAAATCTCCACAAACCGAGCAGGCACACTCAAATCCGCATCCATAAAGAGACACATTTCCGACCCCCAACTCTCCAGCATGCCACGTCGCACCGCCCCTCCCTTCCCCATTCGCTCGGGACAACAAATCACCCGTGGCCGCAGTGCGTGCGCTCGTGCGAGCTCCGCCGTTCCATCCACCGAAGCATCATCCACAACCAGCACCTCCACCATCGGAGAAAAATTTTTAAAAAAATCCCCCAGCGCATCCAACGTAGCAGGCAACCTCCCCGCCTCATTATGCGCGGGAATAATGATACTAATCTCCACCGAAGCTTGATTCATTGCGGGGAGTAAATTTGAGCAAATCGCCAGATTTTTCTTACTCTCCCAATTCTCATAATCGAAATCGTGAACATATGTGAAACGCTTATCATCCGATCATGAAATAGAAAGCATAGTTCGGGAAAAAAACTCACGAAAAATCATACTAGCGTTTTGGCCTAACTTTATTATATCATCATGCTCACGCTAGATTGCAGTCTGGTTCATTCAGACCCTAAAGTCTTAGGAGGAACGCTGACTTTTAAGGGAACAAGAGTGAAGGCACAAACACTCTTGGACTATATCGACGCCGACGACACTTTGGAGGACTTTCTAGACGACTTCCCCACCGTAAATAGAGACAACGCCAACCTTTTTTTGCAACTTGCACGTGAAGAAAGTTGTTCTCGATGAGAACCCCCCACGGTCACTACGCCATCACTTAACCGAATTTGATGTCGTTACAGTTCAGTATAAAGGGTGTCAGGTATACAGAATGGAGAACTCATAGCTCTCATCGATGGTAAATTCGACGTATTTTTAACAGCAGATCAAAATTTACGCTATCAGCAAAATTTGATGAATCGAAGCATTGCTATTGTGGAACTTCCATTCATACGTCGCAGAGACATATTGAATTTTGTAGAAATCATCCGCGCCACAATCCTCTCTATTGATATTGGCGACTATATCCAAATCCAACCCGAGCAAATCGATAGCTGATCTTGGACAATAATTTAAATTTCTAAAACACTTCGCGGGAAACCTCCTTTTTATCGAAGCTTGATTCATCGCCGCGAGTGAATTAGTTCCGTGGTGTGTTTAGAAAAGAGATTCATTGGCGACTAGCTGTTATCGGCATTTTATTGCTGGCAGTAGTCTTGCGCCTATGGGCACTCGATAGCAAGCCTGCGCATTTCGATGAGGGCGTCAATGGCTGGTTCGCCGATCAGATTCGCATCCACGGCCACTTCAGCTACAACCCCGAAAATTTTCACGGCCCGTGGTATTTTTACCTCGTTCACGCCTCGCAGACTCTCTTTGGCAGGAACCTCTGGGCACTCCGCCTACCCGCCATCCTCGGCAGTTTGCTAGGTGTTTTTTTATTATTAAAATTCAACCGCCATGTCGGCAGGACCGCCGCAGCATTCACCGCACTGGGCATGGCCGTATCTCCGGCCTTTGTTTTTTACGGACGCTACTCCATCCACGAATCTTGGTTTGTCGCCTTCAATATTCTGACACTGCTCAGCCTCTTCGACCTCTGGGCCTATGGGCAGCGGCAGGGGCTTTAATCATTCGCAGCAGGAATCACGGGCATGATTCTGACAAAAGAAACCTACGTAATCCACATCGGCACACTCCTCATCGCCCTCCCTTGCCTGCTTTTATGGAATCGCCTCGTGCCGCCTAAACCTCACGAAAAATACTGCCGTCAACTCTGGTCTTGGGACGAATTTTTTTCGGCCATCGCCTGTAGTCTCGCCGCTATCGCCCTGTTTTATTCCGGCTTCGGACGCGACTGGCAGGGGCTGCACGGGCTTTGGCAGACCTACGCGGCTTGGTTCACAACGGGAGTCGAGAGCGAAGGCGGACATGCCAAGGAAGCTTACGACCTCTTCGCCACGCCACTCAACTGGTATTGGCTTTGGCTTCTTGGGAATTTTGAGTGGCCGCTGCTCCTCGGACTTCTCGCGGGAATACGTTTTCTCTGGCCCACGCCCGACCGTTCGCGCTATCTCGCGATTTACGCTTGCGGCCTCTTTCTCGCCTACAGCCTCATCCCCTACAAAACCCCTTGGTGTGTGCTGGCTCTAGCGTGGCCGCTTTTTCTGGTCTTGGGAATTGCCGCCGACACACTCCGCGGACACCTCCGACTTGTCGTTTGGGCACTCGCTTTGCTTGCTGTCATCGGCAGTTTTATCCGCTGTATCGAGCTAAATTTTTACCGTTACGTTGACCACACGCACCCCTATGTTTACGTGCAAACCGATCCCGAGATTACAAAACTCACCGATCCAATTCTGGCACAAGCCGCTACGAATCCTGAAAAACACTTCCTCAGCGGCCTCGTCCTGCTCGAAAGTTACTACCCGCTTCCGTGGACCCTAGGCGATTTTCCGCATGTTGCCTACTATGGGAATAAAGAAAACGCTTGGCCGCAAATCTTTGCTGAAGATTTCATCGTCGTTGACGGAGCAAATGCTGAAACCGCACGCAAACGCCTAACACCCAAGCGCAGCTACACCGAAAAAATATTTAAACTTCGCGACGGCATGGAGCCTGCCCACGTCTTTTTTGCAAACGATATTTTTCCGAACGAGGGGGCTGCACCATGAGCCTACGCATCGCCACCGCATGGTGCGTCTGCCTTGCCGTCACCGTCATTAGCAGCCTTGCAAGCGCAGCACTCGGCATCACGCCCAGCCCACTCTCTGCCGGCATCGCCCTCGCGTTCGGAGGACTCTCCGGCCTCTTCGCCGCATTTTCGATACGCCTCCCCTTCGCCTATTCAGAAAGATGGACTCCCGCTTGTATTCTGCTGATCGGCCTCTTCGCATGGGCGACATGGCGTGCTTTTTTCTGGCTACTTTTTCAAAATGGAGCCGCTTTGAATATCTCTTCCCCCTACAATCTCGGCGATATTTCTCTGCATCTGCAATTCATCCAGTCCTTTGCAACTATCAGCAGTTTCCCACCGCAAAGCCCGATTTTTGCAGGCGTGCCACTTCGTTACCCACTCGGTGCCGATTGGTTTAATGCACAGCTTTTCTTACTCGGAGTCCCGCTGGATCGCGGCCTTATCTGGGTTGGCTTGCTCGCCGGAATTGCGCTCATCGTGACCCTTCGCTCATGGGGTGGAGCTTTTACCATAGCGACGTTTTTATTCATCTGCGGATTTGCCGCTTGGCCGTTTTTTAGCAGCGGTCTGCTCGCCGATTACCAAAGTGATCTTGCTTGGAAAAATCCTTTTCTCACAATCTGGGTGACCCAACGAGGCTTCTACTACGCACTCCCCGCCGCCCTTCTGCTTCTGCTTTCTTGGCGAAATCGCCTCGCCGGAGACAAAGGCTACCTACCCCTTTTTCTCGAAGGGCTTCTCTACGCATCCATGCCGCTCTTTCATGTGCATACGTTTCTCTTTCTCAGCTTTGCGCTGCTTGTTTTTTTCCTCTACGAACTCCCTCGCTCCGGCATTCTCACAGCATGGCGGCAACATTGGTTCCTTCTCGTTCTTTCAGCTCTCCTTCCGGCGACAGCTTTCACTTGGCTCGTTACGGGCGGCCTCGCGGCGCAGTCGGCTATCGCTTGGCACCCCGGCTGGCTCGTTGAAAATGGCCCCGTCGTCGAGCAAATTAAATTTTGGTTTTTAAACTTCGGTCTTTGGCTGGTAGCCGCTCCACTGGCTCTGCTGCTCGGTTGGATGCAGCGAAGTAAATCCATCCGCTTTCGCATAGACGCCCTCTTTGCCTTCATCGGCCTTTTTGTTTTTGCAGCCTGCTGCCTTTTCCGCTTCGCGCCCTGGGCATGGGATAATACGAAGCTCATGCTCCTTTGCTGGCTCGTTCTAGCCCCCGGCATCTGGCATGTCCTCGTTTTCCCGCTCGAACGCCCCGTCCGCGTGCTTCTCTGCTTTCTCTTTTTTTTCACAGGTGCTATCTCGCTTATCGGCGGACTCCAAAACCCAACAAACTACAAACTAGCCGAACGCTCCGAACTCGCGGCTGTCTCCACTGCACTGCAATCTCTCCCCGCAAATGCCGTCTTCGTCCACAGCGGCGACTTTAACCACCCGCTGGCACTTCTCGGACAACAGGTTTCAGTCGGCTACAATGGTCACCTCTGGAGCCACGGTTACGACTACGCTGCTCGCGAACGCGCTGTGCATGAAGTTTTCAAAGGCAAGCTCGAGGCACTGAGCTACCTACAAAAATTCGGTGCCAATTACCTCTTCGTCGGCCAACGAGAAATCACTAAAGAAGACGGCGGGATTCTCATCTTGACCCCCTTTCTCAAAAAGGTGAGTAGTGGAAAGGGCTTTGAAATTTTCGAACTCAACGAAGATTTGATTCAAAAAATCGAGACGCATTAGCTCTTCCTAGCGATTGCAAACTCGCCACACGTCGCGGTCGTTTTATCAAAACGACCCTGCTAGCAGGAGAAATTTTCTGGTTTTTTAAGAAAAATCGAAAAAGTATTTACTTTGTAAATAATTTGTAACACTGTCAGACTTGTCAACCAACGAAGAAAAGCTACTTTTTTCCCCTATGAACATTCAACTTTTTTGTTAGGTTTTTTTCCGATGCCTTATTCCTCTCTACCAGAAATTTTTCACTTCGATGCGGGTAGCACTTTTTTTAAGCATGCTCGGCAAACATTTCGCTCCCGCTCCGCTTTTAGTATGGTCGAGCTACTGGTTGTCATCGCCATTTTTTCCGTTCTCGTGGCTTTGATGACGCCCGCCTTCCTCTCTTTTTCGGGATCAGCCGGTCGCCGAGGTGCCGTAAATACCGTGATGAATACCTTGGAGCAAGCTCGCGTTGCCGCCTTGGAAGCTGGGCGAGATGTCTATGTCGTTTTTTGGAGAAAAAACAATACCGACACCGAACAAGATGCCATCGGCGTTTTTCGCGAAACCGAAGACGGTAGTGGCAACTACGAACAACTCTCCAAGTGGCTACAACTCCCCAAACGCATTTTGCTCCACCAGCCCGCCAGTGGTAAAAATATCTTTGCCGCGAGCGGCAACCCGGGATTTGATAAAACCCGCATACCGGCCAGCGCAGCCTCCACGGGCCTCGACGATTTTGGCATTGTAAAATTCAGCCCAAGCGGCACCGTTCTTTTTCCCGTAAATAGCACGGAAAATGTTATCATCCTCACCGAAGGCGAACGCACAGATGGCTCAGACAGCAAAATCGACCGCGGCGGACTTTTCGAAATCATCTCCATCGCAAAATATACAGGCCGCCCCACCCTCGAAGTCACTTCCATCCCCTCCAGCTAAAAACTATGAAGTATTTTCGTAACACACTTTTCCGAAAAAGAAGATCCGCCCGATCCGCTTTTTCCCTCGTGGAAATAACCATCGCACTCGGCATCATCGCCTTTGCACTCGTCGGCATCATGGGGCTCCTCCCCGTCGCCATGCGTGCCGCCAACGAAAGCCAATGGGAAACCCGCGCCACCTTTATCGCCGAAAGCATCATTGGCGAACTAAATACAGCCGACCCCGCAAACGCCTTCATCGCCATAGA
>JBKEAD010000259.1:0-2193 GCA_047971915.1 Chthoniobacterales bacterium | reverse complement strand
GGCGGGCTGGCGGTGGCAATCGGCATGGTCGTGGATGACGCCATTGTCGATGTCGAAAATGTCTTCCGTCGGCTTCAGGAAAATAATGCAAGCAAGCATCCACTTCCCAAGCTGGAAGTGATCGCGCGCGCCTCCGGCGAGGTGCGAAATTCGATTCTCTACGCCACGCTCTTTATCATTCTGGTCTTCATCCCGCTCTTTAGCCTGACGGGTGTGGAAGGGCGACTTTTCTCGCCGATTGCGATTGCGACGATGGTGAGCATGGCGGCTTCCTTTGTCGTTTCGCTCTCGGTCATTCCCATTCTTTGCTCGCTGCTACTAAATCCGAAAGCAAGTAAATCGGGGCACACGGACAAGCGCCTCGTTCGTGCGATGAAGTTTATTTTAAAAAATACCTGGCTGCGGCTGGCGTTGTCGCAGCCTCTCGTTGTCATGGCGATTGCAGCGGCGTTGCTTATCGGTGCGCTTTTTCTTTACCCGCTAATGGGCAAAGATTTTCTGCCGCCTTTTCAAGAAGAGACCGCGCTGGTCGCCCTCACGACAGCTCCCGGCACTTCGCTGAAGCAGAGCAATGAAGTCGCCGACATGGCCGACAAATTACTTTTAGAAATTCCCGAAGTGCAAACCGTCGGGCGGCGTATCGGGCGAGCCGAGCGCGGGGATCATGTCGTGCCAGTTTCGTCGGTGGAGTTCGATGTGGATTTCAAACCCGGTGGGCGCCCCCGGGCAGAAGTTGTGAAAGAAATTCAGGAAAAAATACAAAGCATCCCGGGAGCGTTTGGCGTTGTAAGCGGACCGCTTGCGGATCGTATCGGTCACATGCTCAGCGGGGTATCGGCAAAAATCGCCATAAAAATCTACGGCTCCGACCTGCAAAAACTCCGAAAAATCGGAAGCGAAATTCAGAGCGTAGCTCGAAGCATTCCCGGACTGGAAACGGCGAGGATCGAACAACAGGCTATGATTCCGCAGCTCCGTATCGAGGTCGATCGCGACCGCGCACTCGCCTACGGAATCACCCCCGGCGAGATAAATAGCCAACTCTCTGCACTAATGGCGGGTGAAACACTGAGCGAACTTTACGTAGGGCAACGAACGGTCGATCTCGTTCTGCGCCTGCCGGAAAGCTGGCGTGAATCTCCCGACCGCTTATCCGAAATGCTGGTTCAGACTCCGAGCGGACAAAGCATCCCGCTCAGCCTGATCGCTGACATACGCGAGGCAATGGGACCAAATGTCATCCAGCGCGAAAATACGCAGCGGCGTTTTGTCGTAAGTATCAACCCGACGACACCGGACGTCTCTACGCTCGTTCAGACCCTGCAAGCTCGCGTGGCCGAGGAGGTGAGCATGCCCGACGGGTATTTTTTAAGCTACGAAGGCGAATTTCGAGCGCGTGAAGATGCCGCCAAGCGAATCGCTATTTTCTCTATCCTGATTCTCGTGATCATCGCCTTTTTACTGAACCAATATTTCGGCACGCCGCTTTTTGCCTTTCAAGTTTTGGCGGACATTCCGCTCGCGATTATTGGCGGACTCGTTTCGTCTTGGCTATTGGTGAATAACGTGAGCATCGCAACGCTCGTCGGCTTCATCGCCGTCGCCGGAATTGCGGCGAGGAATAGTGTGATGATGATTTCGCATTACCTGCATCTCATGCGGCATGAGGCCGAGTCTTTCTCCCGAGAAATGATCGAGCGCGGAACCCTCGAACGCATGGTTCCGGTCCTGATGACAGCTCTTGCCGCCGGGCTTGCCCTCATTCCTCTACTGCTGGATGCGGAAGCACCGGGGAAAGAAATTCTGCATCCCGTGGCGGTCGTCATCGTCGGCGGACTCTTCACCTCCACGATTTTGGGACTTGGAGTCACACCAGCTTTTTTCTGGAAATTCGGTCGCAGAGCCGCCCAGCGAGTCGTAGAGAAACAATCACCCGCCACGCAGTAAAAGCTCATATCGCCAAAAATTTCTTTTTCATATCTGGATGCTTGCTATAAACCTAAATACGAAAATTGCCCTACGACGATCCGTGCAAGTCATTGCTGCACCAGACTTTATTCAAAAGTCTCAACTCAGCGAATGGGTGAGCCAGCGTTTTTGAATAAAACCTGTCGAAACAAACACTTGCACGGCTCATTCACGTTCAATTCTCGTATTTAGGCTAAAGATGTCCTAACTTCAGAAAAAAAACAA
>JBKEAD010000197.1:0-4442 GCA_047971915.1 Chthoniobacterales bacterium | reverse complement strand
ATGGCGTCGATATAAAGCCCTATGACAAGGCCAGCCACGAAAATCACAAAGCCAAACGCCCCCGTAAACTCCTGCTGCATCGGCGCGAAATCGACCATCTGTTTGGAGCCGTAACGGTGAAAGGACGCACGCTGGTGCTTTTGCGTCTGTATTGGAAAAAAGGCCGTGTGAAAGCAGAACTTGGAATTGGCAAAGGCAAGGTCGCTACAGATAAACGGCAAGATTTAAAAAAACGGACCGAACTCCGCGAAGTGGAGCGCGAAATGGCAAATGCAAATCGCAAAGGCCGTCGTTATTAACCCATAAAAATCTGCCCGATCAAGGAATTCGTCCGGTCCACTCCATGCTGGCGTAGCGTGTTTTGCTTAGTAATTTAGCGTCTTGTTCATCCGCTGCACGGATTTTAAAAGGGAGTATTGCCGATGCAAAATAGGTGGGGACTCTCTTGCGAAGCTGGTGTTGGATCTCGGTGTTGGCGCGGATGCTGCCTTGTTGAATAATTCCCAACCGAGTTCGAAGTTGTGCGGCACCGGCGAGTTTACCATTTTTTGAATCGATATCGAATTTTGCCAAGTTTTGAAAACAAAGGTCGGGGCGTGCATTCTCACATTTTTGCGAAGTCCATACACTTTGCCCGGCGGCATTTAGACAATCCGCGATGGCGGTATGAACAGCCTCATAAAAAATGGAGGGACGAATTTTTGAGGCGGGATGCCGGCGCGGAACAAAAAGCGAATAAGTCAATTCCTGCCCGTCATGAAAGACGATCCCGCCACCACTGCGACGACGCGTGAGAGTGGCACCATTTGTTTTTTCCATAACTTCTTTTTTTGATTGAAAATAGCCGAAAGTAACGGCGTTTTGACTCCAGGTATAAAAACGCAGGGTGGCTTCTTGGAGGTGTCGGAGTAGCACTTCGTCGAGTGCCATTTGCTCCGCCCCGTCACGTGGCGTTTTATCGTCAAAAACTTGCAATCTCTCAAATAACATTTTCTAAAATCTCGGGTGGGAGCGTGCGTGCGCCGAAGGGAATTTTTCCTAAAACAGGAATTTGAAAAACCTCTTCGAGAATCTCTGCATTACTTTCTTCGCTGCCATCTTTTTCTGCGTGAAGGGTATTTAAAATGCAGCCGCTAAATGCAGCTTTGCGTGCTCGAATAGCTTGCGCACTGAGTGCGGCGGCATTGATCGCACCGATGCGGTTTGGCACGACGAGAATTACCGGGAAAGCTAACGCCTCGGCAAAATCAGCCCAGGTTTCTTTTGCGGTGAGCGGAACGAGCCAGCCACCAATGCCCTCGACGAAAAAAATATCGGCGGCATTAGCGCGGCCTTGCACCCATTTGTGGGCGGCAGCAAGATCGGGTGGCGGGAGATTTTCGCTACGGGCCGCCACGAGAGGAGCCGCAGGTTTTTGCCAAAAAAAGGGGTTCAGATCCGACGGATCCCTCCAATCTGCTAACGCGCTAGCAAGCACTTCGGCATCGCTGCGACTGCCGGTTGCGAAGGGCTTGGCTGCTGCAACTCGGAGTGCCGGAAACTTTTTCCGAAACGCTTCTATCAGAAGTTTGGTGACGTAGGTTTTTCCTGCGTCGGTATCCGTGGCTGTGATGCTGAAGCGGATTTTGGGCCTCAAGATTTTTTTGTATCCGCAGTAGCTTCGATAAAGACGCGCTCGAGATTCACCTGTGGTTTTTGCACAGCGATAAGCTCGGCATTTGGCGACTCGGCAGCAAGCTGCCGGATGCGCCTGTCTAGCTCCGGGTCGGCGTTTGATATGACATACTCGGTTTGTCCCTCGATGGTGACGAGATCGTCGAGATTGCCTTCACGGACAAGGTCGCCACGGGCTAAAATGCCCACACGGTCACAGACCTCCTGAACTTGTTCGAGTAAGTGTGAGGTCAAAAGAACCGTCATACCACGCTTTTTCAGATCAAGAATCATGTCGCGGATTTGACGCGAGCCGACAGGGTCCACTCCGGCGGTGGGTTCGTCGAGCACGATGAGTTTCGGAGATTGGACAAGAGCTTGTGCGAGGCCGATGCGCTGAAGCATACCTTTTGAGTATCCACCGACACGACGGTGGCGAGCATCTTCGAGGCCGACGAGTTCGAGAAGTTCTTTTACACGTTCTTTTAGAGCCTTGCCACGGATACCACAGATTTTTCCGTAAAACTCTATCGTTTCGGCACCGGTTAGAAATTTATAAAAGTAAGGGTTTTCAGGCAAAAATCCGACTTCGGCTTTGCTTGCAAAATTTCGACTTTCGACTCCGAAAATTTTTGCACTGCCGTTTGTAGGCGTGACCAGACCGAGAAGAATTTTCAGCGTTGTGCTTTTACCGGAGCCGTTTGGCCCGAGGAGGCCATAGACCTGGCCGGCTTCGACATTTAGGTTCAGGCGTTTGACGGCAATGACCCGCTCCTTACGAAGGGGAATGGGATAGATTTTCGTAAGGTTTGTGATTTCGACGGCGAGGGTGCTCATGGGAACAGTGATAGCATAATCAAAGGATTTGAAAACCTTTGAATGTTTGGGGTGGGTTTAGATATTCTGCGATTTCGTTCTGGATGTGACCGGCTAGTTCGCTTTCACGGATGGCAATAAGAAATTCTTGGAGTTCGTTTTTTTCTCCGGTGACGATGAGTTCTACGCGACCATCCGCGAGATTGCGAATGCTGCCCGTGATTTCAAAACCGGATGCAAGTCGGCGAACCGTGTAGCGAAAGCCGACGCCTTGCACGCGGCCCTCATAGTAAATTTTTTTACTGACACGCTCCATTCTTACTCGCGAATCTGCCCGGTTCCGATGATGCGGTATTTGTAGCTTGTGAGCTCGGGGAGAGCCATAGGGCCGCGGGCGTGAAGTTTGTCGGTGCTGATGCCGATCTCAGCCCCGAATCCGAATTGGTTTCCGTCGGTGAAGCGCGTGGAGGCATTCCAGTAAACGGTTGCCGAGTCCACTTCTTGGAGAAATTTCTCCGCCGCCGCTTCCTCGCGAGTCACGATTCCGTCGCTGTGATGGGAGCCGTATTGGTTTATGAAAGCGATTGCTTCATCGAGTGAGTCCACGACTTTAATCGATAAAATGAGGTCGAGATATTCCGTCGTCCAATCCTCTTCGGTAGCGGTAGTTGCTTTGCTGCCAAGAAGCGGAAGGGCGCGGTCATCACCACGGAGCTCGACACTATTTTTTTCGAGAGCGGCGGCAATTTTGGGTAAGAAAGTTTTTGCAATGGAAGCATCTATCGTGAGGTTTTCGAGGGCATTGCAGACGCCGGGGCGCTGGCATTTTGAGTTTACGACGATGCTGGTGGCCATTTCGAGATCGGCTGCGGTATCGACGTGGATGTTGCAAACTCCGTGGTAGTGTTTGATAACGGGCATACGGGCTTCGCTGACGACGCGCTCGATGAGGGCGTGCCCACCGCGTGGGATGATGAGGTCGATATAGGCGTCCATTTTCGCCATTAGGGAAACGGCTTCGCGGTCTGTCGTGGGAATGAGCTGCACGGCGTGGTCCGGTAGGCCGGCGGTGGCACCGGATTCTTGAATAATTTTTGCAATGGCAAGATTCGAGTGGATGGCTTCGGACCCGCCGCGCAGGATGACCGCATTGCCCGTCTTTAAACAGAGTCCGGTAGCGTCGCTGGTTACGTTTGGGCGAGATTCGTAGATGATACCGATGACACCGATCGGAGTGCGGACTTTTTCGATTCGGATACCGTTGGGCTGTGTCCATGAACTGAGGACTTCTCCCGTTGGATCCGGGAGTGAGGCGACTTCGCGGAGGCCGACGGCCATCGAGGAAACCCGTTTTTCATCAAGGCGGAGGCGGTCGAGCATGGCTTTTGAGAGGCCACGTTTTTCTCCAGCTTCGAGGTCTTTTTTATTTTCGCTGACGAGTAGGTGGAAATTTTTTTCGAGGCCGTCAGCTATGCTTTGGAGGATGGAATTTTTCGTATCTGTGTCGCAGCGTGCGAGGCTTCGGGATGCTTCGCGGGCGCGTTGACCAATTTGTAAAATATCGTCGGCAAGGCTCATGGTATTTTTTATAAAAAAGGAAAGAGCCGAAACGCTACTAAAAAAGGATGCTTTATTGCAATACTTCCCGTTTGTAAGTCGCTTTAAAAAAGGCCTCTATGATCCCAATGATACAAATACTTTCGCAACGATTTACATTCACTCCGCGAGCATTGGGGCACTTGGACCTCGGTGATTTTGATACCCCGGCACGTGGCTCCGCCAGCGAGGGGCGACTTTCCATGACTCAGAAAAATACGGGTCGTTAGTCCTTGCGATATGCTCTTGTAGCAGTTTGCGATGCTCTTCGAGCACATGTCGCATTTTCGGCGTATGGGCAAGATTACAAATTTCTCCCGGATCCTTGTTCAGGTCATAAAGCTCCTCACCGTTACCTTCGAGATAATGGATGTATT
>JBKEAD010000195.1:0-4817 GCA_047971915.1 Chthoniobacterales bacterium | reverse complement strand
AGATGAGAATGGCATAAAGTGTCAGAAAAGAACGGCGGCCTAGGATTTTTTCAACTTCGCTTCCAAACCAAAAGAGCATCAACATCGTAAGCAAAAACCAAAAGCTAGGCATTGCTACAAACGGATAGGTGAAGGCTCTCCACACTTGTGCGTTTTCTAAAATCTCCACACTCGAAAAAGTCAAATAATCAAAATACGCACCGCCTCCAAGTGGAGTGGAAACAGAAATTAGAACCATCACTAAGGTATGCGCAATGACGAGGCAGGTCGTAGCGTAAACAGGGAAACGTCCCCACCACGTGATGGGGCGAGTGCCGTTTAGAGGTGGTAAAAACATGATTTGAGCGAAGCTAATATTTCATTTCCAGACTCTCAAGTGGTTATTTTTTTTTCGCTTCAAATTCGTCACTTGCCTAAAGGGAAAATTACTTTTAGACTACGTGAGATGACAACCATTAACCAACTAGGAAACAAAAAACCCACAAATCAACACGTAGTCGAATTCGTAAATGAGGTCGCTGCAAAAGTTCAGCCCGACGCCATTTTTTGGTGCGACGGCTCGGAAGAGGAGAAAGATTTTCTCTATCAGTGTGCTGTTGACGAAGGCACTCTCGTCCGCCTAAACGAAGAAAAGTGGCCCGGCTGCTACTACCACCGCTCAAACCCAAACGATGTCGCACGCGTCGAGGATCGCACTTTTATTTGCACCGAAGCCAAGCAAGACGCTGGCCCAACAAATAACTGGGCACACCCACGCGAAATGTATGAGCGACTAGACGCCCTCCTAGAAGGTGCCATGAAAGGCCGCACGCTCTACGTCATTCCTTACCTTATGGGGCCGGCCGGCTCGGAGCTTAGCAAAGTCGGCATTGAAATCACCGACTCCATCTACGTCGTTCTAAACATGCGCATCATGGCTCGCATGGGACAGGTCGCTCTCGACCATCTAGATAAACTCGGCATACCAAATGACTTTAATCGCGGCATTCACAGCACGCTCGACTGCAATCCTGAGCGACGCCTCATCTGCCACTTCCCGGCAGATAATAAAATCATTTCCGTAGGCTCCGGCTATGGCGGCAATGTCTTGCTCGGTAAAAAATGTCTCGCCCTCCGCATCGGTTCGGCACTTGGGTATAAGCAAGACTGGATGGCAGAGCACATGCTCCTCCTCGGCGTCGAATCACCCGAAGGCGAAAAAACCTATGTCGCCGCAGCCTTCCCATCGGCATGTGGCAAGACTAACTTCGCCATGATGATCCCGCCCAAAGAATACGCGGATTGGAAAATCACAACCATTGGCGATGACATTGCTTGGATGCGCACTTCCCAAAGCGGCCACCTCAACGCGATCAACCCCGAAGCTGGTTATTTCGGCGTCGTTCCCGGCACAAACCGCAAGTCGAACCCAAATGCGATGGATACCATGTCGCGAGATACTATCTTCACCAACGTCGGCATCACACCCGACGGTGATGTCTGGTGGGAAGGAAAAGACAACCCTGCACCGGAAGGACTCATCGACTGGAAAGGCAACCCCTACGATCCAAATAGCGGAGAAGTAGCGGCCCATCCAAACAGCCGCTTCACCGCACCGATGAGCAATAATCCTGTCCTCGACTCAGAAGTCGAAAATCCAGACGGCGTCCCAATCGCAGCGATCATCTTCGGGGGACGGCGTGCCACGACCATGCCGCTCGTTTTCCAATCCTTTAACTGGCTCCACGGTGTCTATATCGGCGCAACCGTCGGTTCCGAAATGACCGCCGCTGCCGTTGGCGGCAAAGGACAGGTTCGCCGCGACCCCATGGCCATGCTGCCATTCTGCGGCTACAACATGGGAGATTACTTCGGACACTGGCTTGAAATGCGCCGCCACATCCGCTACATCCCTCGTATTTTCCACGTAAACTGGTTCCGTAAAGGACCGGACGGAAAATTCCTATGGCCCGGATTTGGCGACAATATGCGCGTTTTGAAATGGATCATCGACCGCTGCCACGGACGCACTCACTCCCGTGAGACATCCATCGGCTGGGTTCCTGGACCAAACGATATCGATCTACGAGGCATCGAGGATCAAGTCTCCGAAGAATCCTTCGAGGCACTCATGAATATCGACCCCGAAGAGTGGCAACAAGAACTCATCCTACAAGATGAGCTCTTCATGAAGCTCTACTCTCACTTGCCGAAAGAGCTTATTTTCCAACGCGAATTGCTAATGTCGCGTCTGTAAAATACGTCTCATTCATTCCTAAAATTTGCGGCTCGCAGAGCAGTTTTCGCTGCCTCTGTGGGCCGCTTTTTCTCTCATTACAAAGTCGAAATAATCGCTTTTGTTGCGCATTCTCCCATCTCAGCAACTCAAATTTTATAAATCTCTTCGCGCATGGGGCTTGCTTCCTTGTCTCATTCCATTTTAAAGCCTTAAGGTCACTATTCAGAAATCTCTATCGTGGAAAAACAAAAAACTCTCGCATCACCTGCTTCGCTCACAGGCACTTCGCTCCATACCGGCGAAAATGTCACGCTGACCATTCTGCCTGCACCCATTAACCACGGTTTCAAATTCCGTCGCAAAGACCTCCCCGACGAACCCATCGTCGAGGCAAAAGTCGCCAATGTAAAAACCGTCGAACGCGCAACGACTCTCGTCGAAGGCAACGCGAAAATTCATACGGTCGAACATGTTATTTCCGCACTTACCGGCCTCGGTGTTGATAACGCCCTTATCGAAATGGATGCTAATGAACCCCCGATTGGGGATGGGAGTGCTACTCTCTATGTCCAGCTCATCGAAAAAGCCGGGATCGTCGAGCAAGATGCGGCACGCTTTGTCTTTGAAGTTACCGAGCCGATTCATTTTGAAAACAAAAATGGTTCGATGTTGAGCATCTATCCCGACAAAGAATTTCGGATTTCCTGCACGCAGGCCGGGCCAAACGGACGATTTACACAATATTTTAGCACAAAAATAACGCCCGAAATTTATAAAAACGAGATAGCTCCGGCACGAACTTTCGTATTTTACGAAGATGTAAAACCGCTTATGGACAAAGGACTCATTCGCGGGGGCAGTTTTGAAAACGCCATTGTCATTCGCGACGAATCTATCCTCAGCAAAGAATCTTTGAAGTTCGAAGATGAGTTTGTGCGGCACAAAATTCTCGATATTGTCGGAGATCTCGCGCTCTCAGGAATGCGGATTCAAGGACATGTCGTCGCCGTAAAACCCGGACACGGTCCAAATACGGAGATGGCCCGTATCATTGCCAAAAAGCAGGCCGAACGCCTCGCTGTGGCTCCCCGCCCAGTCACTTCCTCGGCCAAAGCACTGGATATTAATGAAGTCATGGCCACTCTTCCGCACCGCTATCCCTTCCTGCTTGTAGATCGTATCGTGGAGTTTATCGACGACATTCGCGCCATTGGCGTAAAAACGGTATCGATCAACGAGCCGTATTTCCAAGGCCATTTTCCGGGCCACCCCGTGATGCCCGGTGTATTGCAACTCGAAGCGATGGCTCAGGTAGCCAGCATCGTCATGATGCGAAAAAGCGAAAACGCCGGCAAAATCGGTTACTTCATGAGTGCCGATGAAGTTAAATTTCGCAAACCCGTGATGCCCGGAGATGTCCTATTCATCCACGTCGAAATGTTGATTTGCAAAAAAAGCCTTGGTAAAGCCGCGTGTAAATGCCTCGTTAACGACGAAGTTGTCTCCGAAGGAATTTTACTCTTCGGCCTCGTTGATCGCTAGACCCCAAAACGTAAACCGTAGACCGTTTTAAAATTTTTTTTAAAAAAAATCACAATGAGCGAAATCCACCCCACAGCCGTTATTGACCCTGAAGTCGAAATTGGCGAAGGCACGCAGATCGGCCCACACTGTGTAATCTCGGGTCCCGTTCGCATTGGAAAAAAGAATACCCTCCAAAGTCATGTCGTGGTGCATGGCCCAACTGAAATTGGTGAGGGAAATTATTTTTTCCCCTTCGGCTCCATCGGCCAACGCTCACAGGATTTAAAATATAAATCGGAACCGACCTATTTAAAAATTGGGGATCGAAACTCCTTTCGAGAATTTTGCACCGTCAATCGCGGAACCGCTCCCGAAAGCTATACCCGCGTAGGCAACGACAATAATTTTTTGGCTTATTCCCATATCGCCCATGATTGCACGGTCGGAAATCATATCATTTTTTCGAACAACGGCACCATCGCTGGCCACGTGCAAGTCGAAGATCACGCAATCATTGGTGGACTTAGTGGGGTACACCAATTTTGTCGTATCGGGCGCCATTCCATCATCGGTGGCTGCACAAAAATCGTGCAAGATGTCCCTCCCTACATGATCGCAGATGGCCAGCCCGCAGAAATTCGCGGCACAAATAAAATCGGTATGGAGCGTCACGGTTTCGCTCCCGAAAAACTAAAAGAACTTCGCGAAGCCTACCGCCTAATATGGCGCTCCAATTTAAATGTAAAACAAGCCTGCGATGCGATCCGAGAGCAGCTCCAACAAACCGATGAAATCCAAAAGCTCCTAGATTTTATCGAAACAAGCGAGCGCGGAATTATTCGTTAAAAAAAATCGGCATACAGCATCCGCCGCATACCGATTTGATGTTGCTGCAAAGATTGGCAGCATCCGCTGAACTTACGAAGCCGACGACTTCGCTTCTTCCTCATTTAGTTTTTTGAGGTATTTTTCAGGATCGCTGTTAAATTTTTTCTTACACTTTTTGCAGCAAAACTTCACCTCTTGCCCCTCGTAAACAATCACCGTGGGTTCATCGTCCATCGAGTCAAGCGGC
>JBKEAD010000166.1:0-2812 GCA_047971915.1 Chthoniobacterales bacterium | reverse complement strand
GACAAGGCGCAATGATTTCGCGTGCCGCACCCGAGCTCTTACATTTAGCAGAGACTGTTGGCTGCCCGGTTACCACCACGCTTCTCGGAAAGGGAGTCTTTCCCGAGACGCATCCGCTTTCCCTCGGCATGCTCGGCATGCACGGAACGGCTTATGCAAATAAAGCCATCGTCGAAGCCGACCTGATCTTCAACATCGGCTCACGCTTTGACGACCGTATCATTGGGCAGGCCGATAAATTTGGAGCCAACGCAAAAATCATCCACATCGACATCGACCCGGCAGAGATTGGAAAAATGATTCGCCCGACCTTACAAATCACCGGTGACGCAAAAACATCTCTCAAACAAATCAATAAACACATCCGGCCTCTCGAAACAGGCCCGTGGATCGACAAACTCAAAACTTACAAAAAGAAATATCCGCTCACCTACAAAAAACAAGGTGGCCTACGCATGCAGCAAGTCATCGACGAACTCTACAAGCTCACCAAAGGCAAAGCCATTGTCTCCACCGACGTCGGCCAGCATCAAATGTGGGCGGCACAGTTTTACAAAAACGACAAGCCCTACCACTGGCTCTCCTCCGGCGGTGCCGGCACGATGGGCTTCGGTTTCCCCGCGGCCATCGGTGCGCAATTTGCCTGCCCGGATAAAATGGTCATCTCCATTTCCGGGGACGGCGGTTTCCAAATGACGCTTTTTGAACTCGCCACAGCCGCCCTACACAAACTGCCGATAAAAATCGTTGTTTTAAATAACCACTACCTTGGCATGGTTCGCCAATGGCAAGAACTCTTTTTTGAAAACCGCGAGTCCGGTGTGGACCTCATCGGCAACCCCGATTTCTGCAAACTCGCCGCGGCCTACGGCATCGAGTCCTTTAACATCAAGCGACCCGCAGACGTTACGAAACAACTTAAAAAAGCACTCGCCTACAACGACGGCCCCTGCCTCATCCACGCGGAATGCGTAAAAACCGACAACGTCTTCCCCATGATCCCGGCAGGTGCCGCCCTCGAAGACATGCTCATCGAACCGCCGAAACGCCGCCTCAGCAAACCCTCGGGCTCCACCTGATTCACGCCCAAAAATAAAACAACCCGCTTTTTATCCCGTTTGTAAAAAACGCACACCATGAATAATACCACCGAAAACGCAGCCCTTTTGCCCAACCTAACGGGCGCCACGCACACCCTATCCGTTTACGTCAACAACCAACCCGGTGTTCTAATGCGCATTTGCCAAGTCTTTGCCCGCCGCGGATACAACATCGACTCACTCGTCGTCTCTCAAGGACGTAGTAAAGAATTTTCGCGCATGACGATTGGTTTCTCTGGCGACTCCACCGGCATCGAACAAATCATCAAGCAAGTTTACAAACTCGTCGATGTCATCCATTGCTACGAACACACTTCTGAGAATGCGGTCGTTCAGGAAATGCTTTTGATAAAATTTATCGTATCGGCAAAAGATCGCATCGAGGCACTACAAATCATCGATCACTTCTCCGGCAAAACCGTGGACATCACCCCCACCTCTATGGTTTCCGTCATTCACGGAGGCAGCCAAAAAATCGATGCCGCAATCCGTATGCTCTCCCAATTTGAAATCGTCGAAACCGTCCGCACCGGCAAGGTCGTAATGGCCCGAGGCGAACAAATGACTTAGAAAAACCGTTCTTTTTGGATAAGGGAGCGGTGGTCGTTTTGATAAAGCGACCGCGGGTTGTCGGCGACTCATCACACGTGGCGGTTGTTTTATCAAAACAACCCTACCTTAGGCTAAAATCTTAAATGCGTTTTCTCTCAGTCTGATTGCATCAATCTTTCGGATCAGGATTTTTTTACGCAAGCTCAAATTTTCCTTCGAATCGTATCTCGATGCGCTTGCCGTTCATCCGTCTTGGGGTAATCCAGCGTGTAGTGAAGGCCGCGACTTTCTTTTCGGCTGATTGCGCAATCCACGATGAGAGAGGCTACGGTCACTAGGTTTCGCAGCTCCAGCAGCTCGGTTGTCACATTGAAATTCCAATAAAACTCTTGAATTTCGGTATGAAGATTTCGCAGCCGAGTAGCGGCGCGTTGGAGACGTTTATCCGTCCTTACGATACCGACGTAATCCCACATGAGGCGGCGGGTCTCATCCCAGTTATGATAGATGACAACCATCTCATCAACATCGGTGACTTGTCCCGGGCGCCATTCGGGTAGGTCAAAATGTTGTTGCTCTTTTATTTTCCCAGAAATTTTTTCGACCGCTCGATGCGCCATCACCAAGGCTTCTAACAGAGAGTTGCTGGCTAGACGATTTGCTCCGTGAAGCCCGGTGCAAGCAACCTCGCCTATGGCATAAAGCCCGGATAGGGTTGTTTCTGCGTGAGCATCGACCTTTACGCCACCACATTGATAATGTGCTGCCGGAACGACCGGTATCGGCTCCTTGCTACAATCGATTCCGAGTTTCAAACAGGTCTCGTAAACGGTGGGAAAACGATTTTGTATAAAATCTTTCGGCTTGTGCGAAATATCGAGAAAGACGCACTTGCTGCCCGTGCGCTTCATCTCGGCATCGATTGCACGCGCCACAATATCGCGTGGAGCAAGTTCGGCACGTTTATCAAATTTATCCATGAAACGTTGCCCTTTCGCATCGATGAGTCGCCCCCCCTCGCCTCGCACAGCTTCGGTGATAAGAAAGGATTTTGCATTGGGATGAAAAAGACAGGTCGGGTGAAATTGGATAAATTCCATGTTGGCGATTTGTGCTCCGGCCCGCCATGCCATTGCGACTCCGTCGCCCGTCGCAATATC
>JBKEAD010000246.1:0-29817 GCA_047971915.1 Chthoniobacterales bacterium | reverse complement strand
TCTGTTGGAGGAGCACTTTTGATTAATCCACTCGCTGCTTATGCTCTTTCGAGATTTAAGCTACCACAGACTTATAGTTTATTAGTTTTCTTTTTGGCGACTATTGCTTTCCCGGCAGAAGTTACGATGATTCCGGTTTTTTTGCAGTTAAAAGAATTTCATCTATTGAATACTTTTGGAGCACTGGTTTTACCAACGCTTGTGAATGGTTTCTCTATATTTCTTTTGAAAGGTTTTTTTGATAGTTTGCCCCGTGAGCTTTACGAAGCTGCTGAATTGGACGGGGCTAGTGAATTTACAATGTTCTGGCAAATTACGATGAATCTTTCCAAGCCTATCCTTGCCGTAATAGCATTAGGAGCTTTTGTAACGGCTTATAGTACTTTTTTCTATGCCCTCATTTTGGCTCCAGATCCGAGAATGTGGACCATTATGGTCTATATTTTTCAACTTCGCGAGAGTGTAGATTCACCAGTTGTTTATGCGTCGTTGATTATTACAGCAATTCCAACATTGTTAGTCTTTATCTTCTGTCAAAATATTATACTACGAGGAATCGTAGTGCCATCGGATAAGTGACATTTACTCCTTCACATTTGCAAAAAAAGCCGCCGCCGCGTGCATTTCACGTGATGACAAAGCCTATTGGGCCAATTTGTAATCTTGATTGCAAATACTGTTTTTACCTTGAGAAGGAAAAGCTTTTTCCATCCAACGAAAATTTTAAAATGTCGGACGAAGTATTAGAAAATTATGTTCGTCAATACATTGAGCAACAAGACATTCCTGAAATAAATTTTGCATGGCAGGGTGGCGAACCAACATTGCTCGGAGTTAATTTTTTTCGTAAAGTTGTCGCCCTGCAAAAAAAATATGCCAACGGCAAGCTTATATCAAATGCCTTCCAAACCAATGGCACTTTACTGAATGATGAATGGGCTGAGTTTTTCCTAACAAATCGTTTTTTAGTTGGGCTGAGTATCGACGGCCCACCACGTCTGCACGATGCCTATCGTGTAGATAAAAAAGGTGGCTCGACCTATCAGCGGGTCATCACTGGATTACGGATTTTAAAAAAACACCGCGTTGAATTTAATACTCTCACCGTAGTCAATCGCCTAAATTCTGAAAAACCACTCGAAGTTTATCGTTTTTTGCGAGATGTCGGATCTGGGTTTATTCAGTTTATTCCCTTAGTCGAACGTCTCGCCGATGCCGATGCAAAAAAACTAGGACTCGATCTTGCCACTCCTCCGCGAGCCGATGAAGAAGATCAAGTTCGCTTGCCGGTGACGGATTGGAGCGTAAAGCCTAAGCAATACGGCGATTTTCTTTGTACGATTTTTGATGAGTGGTTACGCCGAGATGTTGGGCGCACTTTTGTACAAATGTTCGATGTTACATTAGGT
Source organism: Chthoniobacterales bacterium (assembly GCA_047971915.1). Lineage (GTDB taxonomy): Bacteria > Verrucomicrobiota > Verrucomicrobiia > Chthoniobacterales > JBKEAD01 > JBKEAD01. Next base: position 28,408 of record JBKEAD010000246.1, on the reverse strand, counting down.
AATACCATAGGCCAAGGAGGCTCTCTTTGTCTCTTTAGCGAAAAGTGTGGCTCTGCTCTCGCAATGGAACACAATGGCGACGTATATTCCTGCGACCACTATGTTTATCCGGATTATAAGCTCGGAAATATTTTAAATAATACTCTTGGCGAAATGCTTAACACGGATTTTCAAAAAAAGTTTGGCAATGATAAAGCCGACACACTCCCGGCCTACTGCCGCTCTTGCGATGTGCGTAGCCTATGTCACGGAGAGTGTCCTAAACATCGTTTTATACGCACTCCAGACGGTGAACTCGGGCTCAATTATCTTTGCCGAGCTTACAAAAAGTTCTTCACCCATAGTGCCCCGGCGATGCAGCGCATGGCTCAGCTCCTGAAAATGGGACGCGCCCCGGCAGAAATTATGAGAGAATTTTAACGGAAGTTCTATTTGCGAACAAGCTTTGTTCGTTTACGTAATGCAGACTTGCTCGTTTTTCCCTTGTTACGATAACCGAAGGGCTGCGATTTTTTTTCTACATTCATATCATTTGAAATAATCTCCTGCGTATTTGAAGCGGTAGTTTTATCTTTTCGTAATTCTTGGATTTGATCGCGTAACAAGGCCGCTTTTTCGTATTCCAAATTTCCGGCAGCCGTCGTCATTTCCGCCTCTAATTCACGAATCATCTCCCCAATATCATAGCTTGCTTCATCTTCGCGAAGAATTGATTTTTCGACCTCTTTTCCTTTAAGAATAACGTGCAAACTTTCTTGAATGCCACGTTTTACGCTTTGTGGAGTAATGCCGTGCTTTTCATTGTAGGCCATTTGCCGCTCACGACGGTATGCGGTGACATCGAGTAATGCTTGCATGCTTGATGTCACTATATCAGCAAATAAAATAACTTCGCCATTTACATGTCGCGCAGCACGACCTGCCGTTTGGATAAGCGAAGTTTGGCTTCGCAGATACCCCTCTTTATCGGCATCTAAAATGCAGACCAGACTCACTTCAGGCAAATCTAATCCTTCTCGCAAAAGATTAATTCCTACCAAAATATCAAACTCTCCTTGGCGGAGGGCGCGTAAAATTTCAACACGCTCGACCGTATCAATATCACTATGTAAGTAGCGAACTCGCAAATCCACATCACGAAGATAATCTGATAAATCTTCTGCCGTTCGCTTCGTCAGAGTTGTAACCAAAATTCGCTCTCCCTTTTCGATACGCTCACGGCAAAGTTCGATTGTTTTATCAATTTGCCCCTTGAGTGGGAAAATACGAATTTGAGGATCCAATAAGCCCGTTGGACGAATGATTTGCTCTGCAATAAGCGGTGCGCCCGGCGTAACCGGATCGAAGGGAGGATGTTCCGTCATGCGTCCATTCATGCCATTACTCGCCACATTTCCTCGCGTCTTCATTTTCGCATTTTTATCAGGAAGAGGAACGTAGCCCGAATTTCCTACAATACTGTTTTGAATTTCAAAAGGCCCGGGAGTCGCACTCACATAAACGAGCTGATTGGTGACTTGCATAAACTCGTCGAAATTCAACGGACGATTATCCAAAGCACTTGGCAAACGAAAACCATAATTCACGAGCACCGATTTACGCGAACGATCTCCCGCATACATGCCACCGATTTGTGGAACCGTCGCGTGCGATTCATCAATAATCAAAAGCGAATCATCAGGCAGAAAATCCATTAATGTATAAGGCCGCGATCCCGCTTCGCGTCCGCTCAAATGACGGGAATAATTTTCAATCCCCGCGCAAAAACCCATCTCTTGCATCATTTCAAGATCAAACTCCGTCCGCATTTTTATTCTCTGCGCCTCGATGAGCTGCCCCTGTTTTTCAAAGTAAATGATGCGTTCGTCCATCTCGTCGCGAATGGCTTGCATCGCTTTGTTTAACTTACCAAATGGAGTCACGAACTGCTTCGCGGGAAAAAGCGTGAGCGTCGTCAGCCGATCCCGAACGTTTCCTGTCAATGGATCAAAACGACTCATACGCTCGATTTCATCACCGAAAAACTCGACTCGAATCCCGACCTCCTCTTCTTGGGCAGGAAAAATTTCGACCACATCACCACGCACACGAAATTTTCCGCGAGTAAAAGCTATATCATTTCGCTCATAGAGCATCTCGACGAGCTGTGAAAGAAGAGCCTCGCGAGTAAGCTGCTGCCCAACCTTTATCGAAAGCATCATTTGCAAAAAATCCTCTGGCGATGCCAAACCGTAAATACAAGATACACTTGCAACGACGATCGTATCCCGCCGAGAAAGCAGCGAACTCACCGTAGAAAGTCGCAGACGCTCGATTTCCTCGTTGATGGCAGAATCTTTTTCAATATAAGTATCCGAGCGCGGAATATAAGCTTCGGGTTGATAGTAATCGAAATAACTCACAAAATACTCCACTGCATTTTCCGGAAAAAATTGCTTAAACTCACTATAGAGCTGCGCCGCCAGCGTCTTATTATGCGACATGATAAGCGTCGGACGATTAGCGTTTTGAATCACATTTGCCATCGTAAATGTCTTCCCCGATCCCGTGACGCCCAGTAGCGATTGATGACGATTACCAAGGGACAGCGAGCGGCTTAGCTTCTCAATCGCCTGCTCTTGATCTCCCTGCGGTTCATAATTTGACTCAAGTCGAAACTCCATTCCGTCCATTATGCCACAAACTCATCCAAGAGCCAGACTTGTCTACTTGTCGAGCAAGATTTTGTTTTCATTCCTCACTCCAGTTTTTTTAAAATAATCCTCCAAAGAAAATGAAAAAAGCTGGCTGCATTTTTCTTTTGGGTTATAAGTTCATACCTCATGAAAATCAATCAAGTTGCCATTCAGCTTTATACCCTCAGAGACGCATGTAAAACAGAGTCGGATTTTGCTTCGACAATCGCACGAGTAAAGCAAATCGGTTATCAAGCCGCTCAAGTTTCCGGAATTAGCCCCGATATTTCTCCTGAAACAGCAGCTAAGATTTGTGCAGATAATGGAGTTACGATTTGTGCGGCTCATTCGGATGCAATGCTGCTTCGCGAAAATCCACAAAAAGCACTTGATGATCTCTTGGCAATGGGGTGCAACTTGACCGCCTTTCCTTTCCCGGCAAATGTAGATTTTACAGACTCAGCATCGGTAAAGGCTTTAATTTCAGATCTCGAAACCGCGGGTGAACTTTTTGCGAAAAACAACTGTATATTGACCTACCATAACCATGATGTTGAGTTCACTCGCCTTGGGCATGAGACCGTTATGGATTACATTTTTCGCTGTGTGGATCCGAAGTTTTTAGCCTTTGAACTCGATACTTACTGGGTCCAGGCCGGCGGCTGCGATCCCGTGAAGTGGTGCAAAAAGGTGGCAAACCGTCTGCCGATTTTACATCTAAAAGACTATGCAGTTTATCCTGACAGAAAGATAAGCTTTGCTGAAATCGGATACGGCAATTTAGACTTTCCGGCTATCATCGCTGCGGCGGAGTCTTCCGGATGTAAATGGTTCGCCGTAGAGCAAGACACTTGCCCCGGGGATCCTTTTGATTCGATTAAAAAAAGCTTCGACTATATCGCGGCTAATTTATGTGAAAGCTAATACTTAAAGCTTATTTTTTACCTCGTAGGGATGACAGACCCTCCATCTTGTGATTCTATTAAAACGATCATGAAAATTGCAGACCAAGCAACCGCACGGACTTTTCCACCCTTCGATTTACAAAAACTCCTCACAACGACCTTTGCGCCTAAAGCTGGACAAAAAATCTGCATTCTCATCGACCTCGAAAATCCCGAAGAAATCAAAGATTTTACCTTTTTAGCAAGCCCCGCCTACAGCATTCAAAAAAACGGCATCGAGCATTTTTACAAACCACTCCATGCTAGCATCATGAAAGACATGGGTCTCATCGGCGGTGAAATTTTTGCCTACAAAGCCACCGGCGGCAGCAATCTCGATCTTCCCGATTCCGCCTTCTCACCCGATGGAAAGCAAATCTCCCTCAGCAAAGATGTCTATCCAAACTACGACCTCATTCTCTGCATTTCCACAGACTCCGCCACAGCTCCACTCACCGCTTTTGCAAAACAATACGGTTTTCGCGGAGCCACCCTGCACGGACTAAATGATGTCATCCTATCCTCCGGCCTCGCCGTAGATTACCGCGAAGTCAGTGCCGAAGCCGAAAAACTCCGCCTCGGTGTCACCAAAGCCGACTGGGTCGAAATCGACTTCGACTGCCTCGACAATTCCTACACCCTCCGCCTCGAACTCGGTAAACAAGAAGCCCAAAAAAGCCACGGCCTCTGCCTCGGAGACGAACCAGACGTAGCAAATCTCCCCGCCGGAGAAGTTTACTTCGTCCCCGTCGGAGCTTCCGGACAGTTCCCCATGCACTACTCCGACGGCAGCATCGGACTCATGAAAGTAGCCGACGGACGCATCAAAAACGCCACCCTACTGCGTGGTAACCAAAATACCGTAGACGCCCATAACGCAAAACTCGCCAGCGACCCCGTCACAGGTGAACTCGGCGAACTCGGCCTCGGCACACAAGTTCTTCCCGTCTCCGGCCGCGACATCCAAGATGAAAAAATCCGCGGCACCGTCCACGTAGCCACAGGCCGCAGCGACCATCTCGGTGGCGACCTCACTCCAGATAAATTCACCAAAGCCTCACACGCCACACACGACGACATCCTCTTCGCTCCACACAAAACCCCCGAAACCGACGTTCGCCAAGTCCGCATGTTTCGCGATGGAAAAATCGAAATCCTCATCGAACATTTCGAGCCATCAAACTACCTAAACGGCCTCCTAGCAACCTAAGAACACCTTTTTAAAAACCCGCTTTGTGGGGCAAGCCGACAATTAAAAATGGGATTCTTTTTAAGTCCCCTTAAAAAAACGCTTAACCCCTTCACGAATGCACGAAGAAAACTCCTACGAGAGTCAGTCACTTCTCGCCGAATACCTTCTACTCCACTACGGAAACAAAAAAGACATTTTTGCGAGCCTACCCGGCCCCACGGAAGCATTAAATTTTCCAAAACGAAGCGTCCACCAACTAATCGATAAAGCCTCCTCCCCCTCTCACGCCCTCGACCTAGGTTGTGCCGTGGGACGTTCCACCTTTGAGCTTAGCCAACTCGCAAAAAAAGTCATCGGCATCGACTTTTCTTCCACCTTTATCACCGCAGCTAAAACACTCCTCAAAGAACGAAAAATTTCCTGCAAAATTCCCATCGAGGGAAATATTTTCAACAACTTCAACGCCTATTTACCGCAAAATCTCTCTCAAAATCAAAACATCCATTTCGAAGTCGGCGACGCTTGCAATCTCCGCCCCGACCTCGGCAGCTTCGATCTCGTTCACGCCGCAAACCTGCTTTGCCGCCTCCCCCGTCCCCAAGCCCTCCTCAACAAACTCTCCCATTTAGTAAATCCCGGCGGCCAACTCCTCCTCACAACCCCCTTCACTTGGCTCCACGAATACACCCCTACCGAGCACTGGATTGGAGCGCAAAATGCAAAATCCCAAAACACCCGCGACTCCCTCATTCAAAAACTCTCCGTCAACTTCACTTTAGAAAAAGAAATCAACCTCCCATTCATCATCCGTGAACACGCCAGAAAATTCCAATACACCATCGCCTGGGGCACCCGTTGGCGTCGCCTCACAAGTCAGTGACCCACATTACTGGGACTCGCGCTACAAAAATGCAGACTCTCCTTGGGACCTCGGCCATGCTCACCCCGCTATCCTCCAGTGGCTAAAAACTTCATCCGCAATTTCCGGCCGCATCCTCGTCCCGGGATGCGGCCCCGGACACGACGTAATCGAAATTGCCCACCAACTCCTAAACCAAAAAATAGCCCACGAAGTCATCGGCGTCGATTTCTCTGAAACAATTATCAAACAAGCCAAAGCTGCAAACACCACCCACACCGCAAGCTATCTCCTACTCGATTTTCTAAGCGAAACCACGCGCAAAAAACACGAACTAGAAAATTTTGACTTACTCATAGAGCACACTTGCTTCTGCGCCATCGCACCCACACAACGCCCAAACTATGCAAAAACCGCTGCTCAAGCCCTAAAACCCGGTGCCCGTTTTTTCGGTATCTTCTTTTTAGATGAAAACGAAATCGGCGGTCCGCCTTGGACCACGCATCCTCAAGAATTTCACGACCTCTTCACCCCCCACTTCGAAATTCTAACACAAATTCCCTGCACGCAGGCACTCTCCCAACACCGCCTTCCTGAAACCCTCGTCGAACTTCGACGACGACCTTGAGAATAAGCGACGAAAAAGTGCGGAAATTTCGGCCAAACCTCCGAATTTTGCAGCCGTGCGAGATAAGTCCGACCGGCTGCTAGTTCGCAAAAAATTATAAGCTTTCGTCACGGAGCACAGTCATTAAAAAGCTCCCAACACAGCCGAAAAACCGGGCTAAAATCCTCCTGTCCCTGCACCAGCCACTCCCGAATTTGTCCTCGAGGAAAAAATGCGCCGCACGAAATCTCCATCTCTTCCAACTTAAAACGTCCCTCTCGACTCCCCCTATACACCTGAATAAATTCATTCCCCGTAGCCTCGCACGGCAAAAGTTTTCCCAGCCTCCGCAACTCCATATCCCTCACCCCGAGTTCCTCCTCCAACTCACGCATGGCAGCCCTATCGTAATCCTCCCCTGCGCTCACATGCCCCGCCGCGCTACTATCCCAAACACCAGGATTTATATCCTTCCACGGACTTCGCTTCTGCAAAAAAAGTTCTCCCACCTCATTCTCTATCAAGATATGCACCGCACGATGACGCAACCCCTCCGCATGCACATGACTCCGCTCAGCACGCCCCACAATCTCATCTTTCCCGTCCACAACATCGAGAATTTCATCTCCTCCCAATACACTCACACTCTCACCCATCCGATTTGCAAGCTCCACCCAATTTTCCAAAGTCAAGTTCTCAGCACGACTCGTAATCGGTAAACCGATTGATTCTAAAAAATCTATCACCCGCTCACTCGCCACAGGCAACAGTTTCTTTAACTGCTTACGTCTCTGCTGAAAACCCGCCCGAACCAGCTTCCGCAACCAAGACCTTCTACAACGCAAAATCTCGGTATCCGCCTTTCGTCGCAACCTCACCACCGCAGAATGAACCTTCGGACGCGGATAAAAATTCTCCGGCCCCAACACCCGCAACTTCTCAACATGCCAATCCAACTGCAAAGCCAACGAGTAAGCCCCATAAGCTCTAGTCCCCGGCCCGGCCACAATGCGATCAGCCACCTCATTCTGCACCATCACCACCATCTCACGAACCGGAGAAAGTGGCTCCGCAAATTTTGCGAGTAAAGCCGTAGAAACATTATACGGCAAATTTCCAACCAACACGGTCGCCCCCCCATCCCACAATTTCCGCAGATCAAAATCCATCGCATCTCCCTCAATCAAAATAAAATTATCCTCCCGAAACGTCTCTCGCAACCGTGCCGCCCAATCCCGATCCAACTCCAAAGCCAACACCTCCCGCCCCGTCTCCACCAAAGCACCAGTCAAAGCCCCCAAACCGGGACCAATTTCTATAATCCGCTCACAAAGAGAGATTTCTATCTCAGATACCACCCAAGATGCAAAGTTTTTATCAATTAAAAAATTCTGCCCCATACTCCGCTTCGCATCCCGCATACGAGAATTTAAAATTTTGCGTATCTCACTTATATTCAAATTATTACAATTATTAAAATTAGAAAAATTTACAAATTATTCACAATCGCAATGTGAATGACTTAAAGGCGAAGAGCAAAGAAATTCGCAAATTATTCACAATTCCATTCTTATTTATATTTATCAACGGTGACAGGTAAATAAATATTGACTTTTTGACTGCTTTTTTAAAAGCTATGCTCGTTATGAGACAGGCACGTATATTGTTACATCGTCGAGGAGAAACTCCTGCTGAATCTTTAGACTATGAACGGGATGGATATTACCACTGCATCTCTCGCGTAATCGAACAGCGCTTTATTTTTGGCGAGGAGGAAAAGACTTACTTTTATCACCTTATGCGAAGACTGGAGCGTTTTACGGGACTGGAAATTGTCACTTATTGCCTCATGTCCAATCACTTTCACCTTCTACTTCGAGTTCCGGCACCGGGACGTATTACTCCTCTTTCTCTTCCTGAACTAGAGGCCGAACTGCGAATTTTGCATTGTGTGCCGCCGGGGGGGACTTCGCTTGCTTTGCAAGAAATTGAGCGCGCTAGGGCTTCAGGAAGTTCTACTTGGGAAAAAGAAATTTTAGCGAGACATGAGGCAAGACGGGGTGATTTATCTAGCTTTATGAAAGAGTTAAAACAACGATTTTCCGTATGGTATAATCAGCGCATTGGGCGGCGGGGACCGCTTTGGGAAGATCGGTTCAAAAGCGTGTTAATAGAGGGGATGGATGAGGCGTTGATGACCGTGGCTGCATATATTGAGTTGAATCCAGTGAGAGCTGGATTGGTAGAGGATCCAAAGGATTATCGTTGGTGCGGATATGCAGAGGCTGTGGTCGGAAGAAAACTTGCTCAACGTGGATTATGCCGCCTGCTAGATCAAACCTCATACGGAATCAATCGAAAAGTAAATTGGAGGGGCGTGTCGCGTAGATATAGGCAGTTGTTATTTGAACATGGCGAAGAGAGTGAGAGATACAGAGGAATATCGCGTAAACGAGTCGATGAAGTGATTGCAAGCGGAGGAAAATTAAGTATCCCGGAAATATTGCGATGTCGGGTGCGATATTTCTGCGATGGAGCGATTCTTGGAAGAAAGGTATTTGTAGAAAAAATATTTAAAACAAACCGATGGCGTTATTCACCGACTCGAAAAAATGGAGCTTGCGAAATGCGTGGCGCAGAATGGGGCGATTTACGAACTTTGCGCAATTTGCGAACAAAAACGATTTTTTAGTATCGTAATGAAAGCGCAAATAGAGGAATTCATTCAATACCTCGCCGTAGAACGGGGACTTTCGGATAATTATCAACTTTCAACACGGCATTCATTAGAATGTTTTTTGGAGTGGTTCCAATCAGTCGGTGGGGCAGATTGGAAAAAGATCGACGCCACAAAAATTTCGGAGTTTTTAACGCATCGTAAACGCCTTGGCTTAGCAGCAGCTTCAATAAAACTAGAGACCGTTGCCATTCGGATTTTTTTTCGTTTTCTTCTTGCTAATACCTACGTCGAAAAAGATCCGACCGAATTTTTAAAAACGCCTAAAATCGAACGTTACCTGCCGGATACGCTCAGAGTGGAACAAATCGAGAGGGTGATTTTGACCATTGATCGCCGCGCACCAATGGGTCTGCGCGATGCCGCTTGGCTAGAGCTTTTGTATAGCTCCGGTTTACGAGTTGGAGAATTATGCGCCCTGCGAATAGAGGCCTACTATCCAGAAGAACAAATGGTTCGCGTAACGGGTAAAGGCGATAAGACGAGAATTATCCCTGTGGGTCGAAAAGCAATTGAAGCGATTAATATTTATTTGGAAAAAGGACGCCCCGCGTTTGTCGGGCCAAAGACCGGAAGCTATGTTTTCTTATCGGTTCGAGGAAAAGCTCTCACATCGCAACGGATTTGGCAGCTCATTAAAAAATATGCAAAAATGGCAGGGCTAGATGAAAATGTTTACCCGCATTTGTTTCGGCATTCATTTGCCACACACCTGCTAGCTAACGGTGCCGACCTGCGTATCATTCAAGAATTACTCGGACATGCAGATATTTCGACAACGCAAATTTATACTCACGTAGATAGCAGACGATTGAAAAATATCCACCAGCGTTTTCATCCGAGAAGCCGACTAAAACTCACCACTTCCCCGTCCTCTGAAGAAGTGAAAAATTCACAGGCTTAGTTTTTGATCAGGGTAATGCTGCCGGGCCGATATTTTGATACGATACGGTCGAGGGTCGCATCCCAGCCCTTGATTCGCGCTACTTGCTCGAAAAGACGTTTGTCAGTAAAAAGTTTCCACCGATCATTTTCATAAGTTTCCGCACTCCAAGGATTACCAATATTTATGAAAAGAGGTTTCTGTTCACGGTCGGCTCTCTCCATAAGATCGATCATTTCTTGAAAAGAACGAATATACACGACATTAGGATCGTAGGTTAGCGGCGGAAAACTAAAGCTGCCCGTGAGAATTTTTTCTTGAGCCGGGTCGTATGGATCGAGGTTGGGACGCGTGAGGAGAACGGTTTCGCGAATAGGATTTGCCGGGCGGGAAATCTGCTCACCGATAACAGGAGCAACAAAAAAAACATAAGCCACGAGAAAGATAAAAAAGGGAGCAATTGCCAAAAGACGCGGAAATTTCACACCTTGCAAAAACAAACAAACCCCTTGCAGGCCAACAGCTACTACGAGCAAAAAACCTGGTAGCATGAAAAGCAAATAGCGATCAAAAAGATACTGTTGCTGCAACTTCGCTATTGTAAATCCTACGATGCCCGGCACCAAAGCCATCGTCCAAACACTACGACTAAGGGCACTTTTAAATAATAAACGCAGACTCCCAATTACCAAAAATATCACAGAAGCGACGACAAGAATACCGTAGAGCAAAGGCTGCCGCGTAGCCATCGGCAAAAGCTCCGGGTAATCCGAAACAAGCTGTTTCGTCCGAGTCCAAGGAACTCCGGCAAAAACCTGACCTAGAAAATTTTGCACCCAACCTAATGTGAGGTCGCCCTTTGCCGTATTGGATTCAAGATAGAGCAGCATCTGCGGAAAAAGTGGCAACATGAGCTGAATGACTAAAACGCCGGAAAGAGCACAAACAATAAACCAACGTCCACCGAGTCCCATACGCCGTCCCTCAGCCTCTTGCGAAAAAAATAGACAAAAAAGAGCACAAGCATTTGCTACCAAGAGGAGATAAAGTGCTGCCGGAAAAACGTAAAATACGAGAAATTGGGCAACGGCAAATCCAGCCCACCAACGCCACTTGCCGTCACAAATCGCGAGTTGAAAAAAAGCGATTAGCAAAACGACACAAGCCATCATCAGCGCAAATCCCCGCCCCTCAGCGGCCAAACGAAGAAGCCACGGATTGAAAGCGGCAAGCCATGCAGCAAAGAGTCCGGCTGACGGAAGGCCAAGAATTTGTAAGGCCCAAGCTAAAGCAAAAATAGTAGCCACTCCGGCGAGCATCGAGGGCACGCGCATCGGCCATTCCTTGACCTGCAAGCCAGTTGGCCGGGCGATACTCTGCCAGACATCGAGCGACAACCTAGCTAGAACACTGAAGGGGATGTGATTGTTTGGAGTTTCATAAAAATAAAAAACGCGGTCCCAGTCATATTTTTTAAAAACGAGCTCCCCCTCGTTATTCACTCGATATTTTCCCCAGACGGCATCACGAATCGAAAACTCTTCATCGACCCAAAAGCTATGATTGATGCGTGGGACGGAAAGACAAAAAAAAGTGAGAGCCGCCAACCCGACAAGGAGCCAATAGATTTTACCTTCCGAACGAACCGGTGAGGTTGCGCTAAGCTTTTTTTTAAGCGGTTTTGACCAAAAGGGAACGAGCAGGGCAAGAGTTGACAAGATAAAAATATTTAGGACTGCCGCCCACCAAGCATAGACTTTTACTAAGTCATTGAGACTGACTTTTCCTTCAGCCGGGAGAGTGATATTCCAAGGTTTTGGAGAGATAAGTGCCCAAATAAATAGAGAAATTACGGCTGCTAACAAAACAAATCGCCAACGCATTTCGGGAGAAAGCCTCCGCCATGCTTGCGGGATTTTTTTTAATATCTCTATCAGCTTCTTCAAACTGGCTTGTTTAGAATCAGGCACCCGTGGACTATACGGGCCCCAAAAAGAATCGCAATAGATAAGACGAGGACAACGTCCGCTTTCGTAATTTTGAGCCGATTATTGAAAGATTTATTGCGTCTGGAAATTTTACAAGTTGTCGCAAGAGAATCCGTATGATTACATGTGCGGCTTGCTTGATATGAATATCGTCATAGAAGAACAACCAAATTGCGAAGTCGCCTTGCGGGTAGAAATCCCGGCAGAGCGTGTTAATACAGAATGGAAATCCGTCTCAAAAGAATTTCAAAAATTTGCGAAGATCCCCGGATATCGTCCGGGAAAAACGCCTCCGGCAATCGTTGAAAAGCGTTTTTCAAAAGAAATCCGCGAGGAGGTTCAGAAAAATCTTCTGCAGGAAAGCATTCAAAAGGCAACCTCAGATAATAATCTGCAATTACTCGGAGTCGCTAATGTCGGTGAGATTGAATTGACGCCAGAGCGAAACATGAGTTACTCGGCCACGCTGATTACCTCACCAAATTTTGAGCTTCCTGAATACAAGGGAATCGAAATCGAAATTGCTGAACCAAAAATTTCTGAAACCGACGTAGAGGACTCTCTAGATCGCCTACGCGAATCCCATGCCGAATATGATCCGGTCGAAGGACGCGGCCTAGAAATGGGAGATTTTGCCGTTCTTACTTTCTCCTCATCGCTGGACGGAACTCCACTAAAGGAGTCTCATCCCAAAGCACCGCCCATGCTTGTCGGACGCGATAATTTTTGGTTCGAAATGAAAGAAGAAACTTTTATAAAAGGCTTTGCCAATGCCCTGCTCGGGCTCAAAACCGACGAAGAAAGGTCTTTTGAAATAACCCTAGACTCCGACTTTCCTTCTGCAGAATTGCAAGGGAAAACGCTGAAATTTGATGCGACACTCCACGCGATCAATCTCCGCAAACTTCCCGAATGGTCCGATGAATTGGCCGCCAAGGTCATTCCCGAAACGACTTTTGATGATCTAAAAGAGATGGTTAAGAAAAATCTCGAACAGAGTGCGCAAAATAATTACGAGCAAAACAAACGTTCTATCGCATTGCAGAAACTAATGGAAACGATCACCTGCGAGCTACCAACCAAAATGGTTTCCGAAGAGACCACCAGCGTCTTGCGGGATATTGTGCAGGAAAATCAGGCCCGCGGCATTGATGAGGCGGAGATTCGCAGCCATCAAGATGAAATCCTCGGGGCAGCGCAGCAAGGTGCCGAAGAGCGCGTCCGCAGCCGTTTTGTTCTCTTACGAATTGCGCAAGAAGAGAAGATCGAAGCCACCGATCAGGACGTAATCGGGCACCTCTCACACATGGCAGCGCATTACAATCTCCCGATTAAAAAACTGATACGCGACTTGCAAAAACGAAATGGCATTCAAGATATTCGTGACCAAATTCAAGCTTCAAAAGCTCTCGAATTTATCGCAACGAATGCGACAATTCGCGAACCCGCCGCAAGCTAAACTTCTCCTAGCACCCAGCACACTTACTCTTTAGTATTTTTAAAAAATTTATGAGCGTTATTACATCCAAAGATTATAACCGTCCGACATCGATGCTTGTCCCAATGGTTGTGGAGCAAACTGGTCGCGGTGAGCGAAGCTATGATATTTTTTCTCGTTTACTGAAAGACCGAATTATTTTCATCGGTGTCCCGATTGATGACCATGTTGCGAATCTTGTCATTGCACAAATGCTATTTCTCCAAATGGAAGACGGTAAAAAAGACATCAATCTTTATATAAATTCCCCCGGCGGCTCCGTCACTGCCGGCCTCGCAATCTATGATACTATGCAGTTTGTGACTTGCGATGTAACGACTTACTGCATGGGAATGGCTGCCAGCATGGCCTCCGTTTTACTCTGCGCCGGTGCAAAGGGCAAACGCTTCGCTTTACCAAATTCCGACATCATGATCCACCAAGTTCGAGGTGGAGCAGAAGGGCCCGCCAGTGATGTAGAGCGACAAATCGACTTCATGTTTAAGCTCAAAAAACGGCTCAATGGGATCATTGCAAACCACACGGGCAAAACTGCTGAGCAAGTAGAAGTCGATGCAGATCGCGATAACTACATGACCGCCGAAGAAGCGAAAGCTTACGGACTTGTTGACGAAGTCGTCCAATCCAAAAAGCTCAATCAAAGCGACACCGCAAAATAACAGTGCTTTAAAACGAATAGCGAAAGGTGGCTAGAACGAACCAATTAACCATGTGCTCTTTCTGCGGAAAGAGTCACGCAGAGGTCAAGAAGCTGGTAGCGGGTCCGGGCGTCTATATCTGCGATAGCTGCATCAATGTCTGTAAAGGCATTTTAGACAAAGAGCTAGACACAACTAGCCGCGATAAAAAACCACAGTTAAAAATTCCGAAACCTGCAGAGCTAAAACAATCTCTCGATGAGTATGTCGTCGGGCAAGATGCCGCGAAAAAATCCTTAGCCGTAGCTGTTCACAACCACTACAAACGGATTCTTCAAGTAGATGCGCCCATCGCCGCTGACTTTAATTCCAAATTCGAGCCAGATCCACTTTCAGAAATTGAAATAGAGAAAAGCAACATCCTTCTTATCGGCTCTACCGGTTCGGGCAAAACATTGCTCGCCCGAACCTTGGCCCGGGTGCTGGATGTGCCTTTTTGCATTGCTGATGCGACGACGATTACCGAGGCCGGCTACGTCGGCGAAGACGTAGAAACAATCGTTTTGCGCCTTTTACAAGCAGCTAATTATGATGTAAAACGAGCCGAACTCGGCATCGTCTATATTGATGAAATCGATAAAATCGGTCGCAAAACAGATAATGTCAGCATCACCCGCGACGTATCGGGCGAAGGCGTGCAGCAGGCACTTTTAAAAATTCTTGAGGGCACCGTCTGCAACGTTCCGCCACAAGGCGGACGTAAACACCCGCAACAAGAATATATCGAAGTAAACACCGAAAAAATTCTCTTCATTTGCGGAGGTGCTTTTGTCGGTCTCGATGAAATTATCGAACGACGGCGCGACGAAAAAACACTGGGATTTCACACAAAAAAAGATTCCGAAAAAACACATAAAACCAAGCGCAAGAAAATTTTTTCGGAACAAAACATTGAGCCAAGCGATCTCGTTTCCTTTGGCTTAATTCCTGAGTTCATCGGGCGTCTTCCCGCTATCTCGGTTTTAGAAAGCCTGACAGAAGACGAATTAATCCGCATCCTTACAGAACCAAAAAACGCACTCACCAAGCAATATGCGAAATTATTCACGATGGATGGGATTTCTCTTTCTTTTACAAAAGACGGCTTAAAAGCACTCGCGACAGAAGCTCTAAAAAAAGGAACTGGTGCACGAGCCCTCAGAGGTCTTTTGGAACACATCATGCTAGACATCATGTTTGATGCTCCAAGCCGAAACGACATTTCCGAAGTCATCATTAACCGCTCCGCTGTCCTTGGAAAAAAATCACCTCTGGTTCGAAAAAAACAAAAAAGGGATGCCGCCTAAAAAATAATTTTTAAAAAATGGCCTCCTTCGAATCGAGCTTAGCATACCTTTTTGAACGCTACCCTGCTTTCACTCAGACTTTTTGCGTTCGAGAAATCGAAGGACTACGGAGAGTAGGCGTTCGCTTTCCGATTTACTCCATTCGTTATGAAGACGGCTATGAACTTCAAAAGCTCTCTTCAGACGCAATCCGCGACCTCACCCATCTCCCGCAAGTCGAGCGTCTCGCAAAAAAATGGCTCCTCCCCTTTGCGCATCGCGCACGCACGGCTCGACATCAGCTCGTACAAGCATGGGGTCGAACAGGGGATCGAAACCGCGCTTATGAAGCCGTCTGGCTCGGGCCGGAACTTAAATCCCAAAATATCTCCCACGTGCATGTTCACTTTGCCGGTATTGCGGCAAGGACGGCCTATTGGCTAAAAAAATTTTACGGCATCACTTACAGCATCACTGCACACGCAAACGACTTTTTTGTTTCGACCGAAGAAGATCGTTTGGGCTGTATTTTCGAGGAAGCGAAATTTGTAATCACTGTTAGCGATTACAGTGTGAAGCAGCTTCTGCAACTTTACCCTTGCCTAGCTGGAAAATTACATCGCGTTTACAACGGCATCGACACGACCTGCTTTACGCAAGAGGCAACACCGCAAACCCCTCCGCATATTTTGAGTGTTGGCCGCTTGATTGAGAAAAAAGGCTTCCAAACGCTCATCGAAGCCTGTGCAAAATTACCCGATCTTTCGTTTAAATGCAGCATCATTGGTGAAGGCCCACTTTTTGATTGCCTGCAAAAAAAAATCTCCAAACTCGGGCTTCAAGAAAAAGTTTTTCTCCTCGGCCCCAAGGCGGAATCCGAAGTAAAGCAACAACTCCTGCAAACAGATATTTTCGCACTGGCTTGCTGCACCGAAGCCGATGGTGGACGCGATAATCTGCCAACCGTTATCATGGAAGCTATGGCCGCCTCTTTGCCGGTTGTTTCGACAAAGCTCGCCGGAGTTCCCGAAATGGTGATCGAAGGCGAGACCGGCCTGCTCTCGGAAGAAAAAGACGCCGAGAGTTTTGCTATAAATCTTCGTCGCCTACTAGAGGACAAACCGCTAGCCACACGCATGGGCAAAGCCGGACAAAAACTCGGCGAACAACGCTTCGATACAAATAAAACCACCCACGACGTCCTTACAGTTTTTCAAAAATACGGCTTTATTTCCGAGCAAATAAAAGCTGCCTAATTTCTCCTCGGCTAACTGCTCTCATGAAAATTTCACGCAGCATGGTCGCCGATATCAAGTTTGCAACTTTTACAGAAGAAGACGCAAACTGGCTAAAAGACTATCCCAAGTGCGAGGTTGATATGGGCTGTGCACGAGGCCATTTTCTCATCGGCAGTGCCGAGAAATTTCCTGAGACTTGTTTTATAGGCGTCGAAAAATCTCCTGTCCGCGTTTATAAAACGCAGAAAAAAATCGATAAGCTCGGGCTTACGAACGCACGTGTTTTTCAAGATGAAAATGGACATTTCCTAAACGATTTCCTTTCTCGTAGCAGTGTTGACGTGCTGCATGTTTTGTTCGCCGATCCGTGGCCTAAACGTCGCCATCACAACCGCCGCCTTATGCAACCACCCTTTTTTGCACTCGCTCACCGTGTGGTAAAGCCTAACGGCGTCTTGCGCTTTCTCACCGATGACCGCCCTTATTTTGAATGGACCAGTCGTTTTGCCAAAAACCAACTAGGCTGGGAACCGTTGACACATTTCGAACACGAACAAAACTACCCCCTAACAGAATTTCAGAGAAAATTTACCGTGCGCGGTCTAGCCATTTACTCCATGTGGCTTCGGCGGCGGGCTTTAAAATAAAACTCTCTCGCGCTTCATCATAAATTTTTTCTAAATGGGCGACACTCTTTTTAAGGTCAAATTTGGCACGGATTCGCGTAGCCGCTTCTTTAGAAAATTTTTCGTAAAGCTCCGCCTCGCCTAACCGCAAAAGATTCGCGCTCAAAGCATCTAACGCATTCTCTGCACAAAGAAAACCATTTACCTGATTCTCGACCGCTTCAGGAATCCCGCCGTGCTCAGTGGAAATGACAGGCAACCCCATCGCCATCGCCTCCAAAAGACTATTCGGGATTCCTTCCTGATCAGACTCACTCGTTTTGCGGCTGGGATGAATAAAAATATGTCCTTGATCTAGTAAATCATTGATGGCTCTTCCCTCCAAAAACCCACAAAATTTTACGCTCTCACCCACTCCGAGTTCATGGCTGAGTTGTCGCAAATTTTCGAGCAGTGGACCCTCCCCGGCAAGATAGAACGTGGCTTGCGGCCATTTTTTAAGAAAATTTGCAAACGCTCTCAAGCTCAGATCGAGACCCTTTTTTTCAATCAATCGGCAGATCTGAATCAGTCGCCAACGCCCATCTTTCGGTGCGGTCTTAGGAGTATAAGAAAAATTATCCAACGGCAACCCCGTCGGATTCATTCGAATTTTCTCTTGTGGACATCCGATTTTTATTAACTCTTCACGAAGCGAATTGCTACGAGCTAAAACAAGCGTCGCACTTTCAAACATCCCCCGCAAACGCGGCAAATGCCTAGGATCATCCTCACGCGGTTTCACATCCATCCCATGAAAAGACACAACCACCGGCTTTGGCCAACGCTTGATGAAAGGTTCCAAATGCGCACCAACATGACCAAAATAAACATGCATCAAGTCTAAAGGTTGCTTTTCCAGAGCGCGGGTGAGTGCCGCAAACTCACCACGATAAAGATAGGACTCGGCCTTATAAAAATATTTTAAAGACAAGCGGCGCAGCAGTGGAAGCGGCGTCGTTTCTAATTTTAGAATCCTCTCAAACGGAAAAAGCTCTGCATTGATGCGCTCCTGCGTGAATACAACAGACTGGTAACGCTGTAAATTAACGATCTGCCGATAGACATGCAAAGTTTCACGCCGCAAAAAAATACTGCAATACGAAGCAACTGTCGGAGAGGTCATAGCAGGCACTCAAGCAAGCTTCTCTCAAGAAAGCTTCACAAAACGACCTTCGCGTGCGGATTGATAAACGGCCAAAACAATTTCTACGGCATTACGCGCATCGGGGCCGGAAATAGCGGGTTGACCATTCCTTCGAATTGCTTGGGCAAGATCATCAATGAGGAGTCGATGCCCCTCTGTCGAAATAGCTCTTGGATTCGATCTGCCGCTGCCCATGATTTTATCCTCGCTCCCCTCAGCCAAAATAGCTTTATCCTCGGGTAGCTCATCTTGGAATTTCCAAACTTTCAGGGCATCGTCTTCAAGCACCACTGAGCCCTTGTCACCTGAGATTTCAATTCGCTTTTGCAAACCTGGCCAAGCTGATGTAGAGCCCTCGATCACTCCCAAAGCCCCATTTTGAAAGCGTAGGGTCGCTGCGGCAACATCCTCAACCTCGATATTTTCATGAGCGATCGACCCCATCATCGCCGATACTTCGACAGGTTTTCCAACAAGCCATTGGAGCGTATCGATCGCGTGAATTCCTTGATTCATCAGGCACCCCCCGCCATCACTAGCCCACGTTCCACGAACCGGGCTCGCATCATAGTAGGCCTGATCCCGCCACCATTTGACATGGCAGGACGCAAAGGTGATTTTTCCAAAACGACCTTTTTCAATGGCCTCTTTCAGACGCATCGCATTCGGAGCAAGGCGGGATTGAAACACAGCCGCCAAAATTTTTCCCGAATCCTTTGCCGCATCCAAAATGGCATCGACCCGATCCAAGGAAATATCGAGAGGTTTTTCACAAAGCACATGTTTCCCCGCTCGCAGCGCGGCAACCGCAACTTCCGCATGGGTCCCCGACGGCGACGTAATGCAAACCGCATCCAACTCGGGATCGGCAAGAAGCTCTTCCAAGCTTTTGCAGGCCTTGCCCCCGTGTTTTTCGGTAAAAGCTTGGGCCTTTTCAAAACTACGATTAAAAACAGAATGTAAGCGTGTATTTGTAGCACCCTGAATTCCCGCAGCATGAAAATCAGCAATAGAACCTGCTCCTACAATTGCAAAATTAATAGTTGTGTCCGACATTCGTCTAACTAGCCAAAGAGACGTTGAAATGACAAGAGAGTAAGCCTAAAAAAGGCCTGCTCCGTGAAAAGTTAGTTCACCATTTTTTTGGCTTGAAACCTTTTTTGTTTGTCAAAGCCATAATCTCCCCGCTTGGTTCAAAAACGAAAAAACCCCGCTTCGCCGCAAGCCTATCCAATCCCGAATTATATTTCAAAGCCGCAACACCTGCATACACCGTAAACTTTCTGTATTGTGGAAACGCCTCACGAAACACCGCCAATTTCTTTTCCGCACTCTTCAAATCTCCTTGCCGAAAACGACTCTTCACTTCCACGGCGACCACCTCGCCACCATTCACCAACATGACGTCCCACTCCTGTTCGTAGCCTTCGCGCTCGCTTTCCGTATCCCTAGCCGTCTGTGTAACTTTGATACCCGCTGCTTGCAACTGCTCCACACAACTCGTCTTAGTTAGCGACTCAACAAGATTACCCCACTCGCGGCCAATACTGCCACTCATCTTCTCCACCGCTTTCATGGTCTCCTTCAACTGACGATCCGTTTCCTTTAACCGGCGATCCGTCTCCTTCAACTGACGATCCGTCTCCTTTAACTGGCGATCCGTCTCGGTTTGAGATTTTGCCAGATTAAAAACTATTTCCTGCAACTCGACAACACTCATGTCCACAAACTAGCTCTCCCTATTTTCACTGTCAATCTCACCATCCTTTTACTTTTGATCTTAATAAAAACACTCCACGAGCAATTGCACACGACCTTGCCTCTACAAAAAAATTTTTTTTCCTACTTGCACCCCTAGCGCAAAGGCATTACCAATTCACCTCCCAAAGGGTTGGTAGCTCAATGGTAGAGCAGTGGCCTTTTAAGCCATTGGTTGCGGGTTCGAGCCCCGCCCGACCCACTTTTTTTCTTCATGCGTTCTTTTTTGGATAAAGGCCCCGGTAGGGTCACTTTAGAACCTCTTCGGTTTTGGCGTTGGTGATTATGAATTTTTCGTGTGAGAAGGTGGGGTCAACGCGGAAGCTGAGGCGACCTTGGTAGCGACGTTCGATGTCCACAAGAAGTTCTTCGTCTTCAGTGCGGAGACGTTTCATGAGTGCAGGGGGCACGAGCACGCGGAATTCATGAATGTTGTCCTGGTGTTTGCGCATGATGTGGTGGAGGGCGCGTTGAAGCTCGACGCTGAGGGTCATGGTGCTTTTGATGAGGCCGCGTCCGTTGCACGTTGGGCAAGTATCATACATGGAGCTGGAGAGACTTTCCTGCGCACGCTGGCGAGTCATCTCCATGAGGCCGAGTTGGGAGATGGGGAGGACGTGGGTGCGGGCTTTGTCACGCTTCATATGCTCGCGCATGCGTTGATAGACTGCCTGCTGATCGCGACGGTTTTTCATGTCGATAAAGTCGGCGATGATGATGCCACCGATATTGCGGAGGCGGAGTTGGCGTGCGATTTCGTCGGCAGCTTCGAGGTTGGTCTGGAGGAGGGTTTTCTCCATGTCCTTGTTGCCTCGGTTGCGGCCGGTGTTTACATCGACGGCGATGAGAGCTTCGGTTTCGTCGATGACGATGTAGCCGCCGCAGGGGAGCCAGACTTGGCGGTGAAAGGCTTCTTCGATTTGTTTTTGAACGCCAAAGTATTCGAAGATGTGGCCTTGTTCGGGGTTGTAGTATTGGATGCGGTTGCGGGAGCGTTTGGAGATTTGGCCGACGAGTTCCTGCATGTGTTCGCTGGCTTTTAGGTCGTCAACATAGATGGCGTCGATGTCGTCGGTGAGGAAATCGCGGACGGTGCGGTCGATGAGGTCGGGCTCTTCAAAGAGGGTGAGGGGAGATTTTTTTGAGTTCATCCCGTCTTGGATGCTTTCCCATTGTTCGAGAAGAAGGCTGAGATCGCGGACAAAATAACGGGCGCGTTGGCCCTGGCCAGCGGTGCGGAGGATGACACCCATGCCTTCGGGGATGTCGAGATTATTTAGGATCTCGCGGAGGCGGGCGCGTTCTTTGGGGTCATCGACTTTGCGGGAGACGCCGCATTGGTCGTTAAAGGGCATGAGGACGAGGTAACGTCCGGGGAGGCTAATGTCAGTGGTGATGCGCGGACCTTTGTTGCTGATGGGGCCTTTTTTTACTTGGACGATGAGTTCGGAGCCAACGGGGTAGATGTTGGGAACATCTTTGGCAGTGAGGCGTTTGGCTTTCTTTTTCGTTGACTTTCTTTTATTTTTACTACGGCTGACGGCCTCGACACCGTTGTCAAGTGCTGCGGGGATGGCATCCCAAAATTGGAGGAAGGCGTTTTTTTCAAAGCCGATATCGACGAACATGGCTTTAATTCCCGGTTCGATATTGCGGACGATGCCTTTGTAGATACTGCCGACCATGTTGCGGTCGGTATCGCGTTCGGTGGTGTATTCTTCGAGGCGGTTATTTTCGAGGACGGCGACGCGGCGCTCGAGTTTTTCGCAGTTTACAATGAGTTTGATTCCGGTGCTCCGTTTGCGGAGACCTAGAAATTTTTTGATGCTTTCGATCATAAATTAAGTTGGGTTGGTGCATCGAAAAGATGCGGGTTGGGAATAAGGGTGCAGGGGAGCGGTAGAGCTTTCATTTTTTGTCTCTAGCGTTCTTTCCTGCGGAACATGTCAAAAAATCTTTGAATGGCCGGGCGTTTATTTTTTTCTTTTACCTTGCCGCGTTCATCGGCATCGGGGCGGATTCTAGGAGAGGAGGTATCGCGTGCGCGTTGAACATTTTGCTGGGAGCTGGAGGCTACGCTGGTGGCGGTTTCTCCATCTTCGGAACTACTGCCGATGGAAGCGGGGATTTCACGTCCGAAATCGACGAGATCGACGTGAAGAAAATTCCCTTTGGCGGGTTCAAGCTTAGCTATTTCGATGGGTTCCGCTTCGGGTGCGTCTAGCTTGAGGGCGTCTTCTAAAATTTTTGAGGCGATGGGGGCAGCGACGCTGCCGCCGGCCTTGCCGCCCTCGACCATTACGCAGATGGCATAGCGTGGATTTTCATAGGGAGCAAAACTGATGAACCAAGTGAGGTTGTCTTGGATACGCCCATTGGGACCGCTGCGCCAAAACTGGGCAGTCCCGGTTTTGCCTGCGGCTTCGACATCCTTGATGCGTCCTCGGCGTCCGGTGCCTCCGGCTTCGTTTACAACCTTCCACATGCCCTTTCGGACATGTTCGATTTGTTCTTTAGTGAGTCCACCGTCGGTGAGGAGATTGGTGCGAATTTTAGTGGGTTCTTCGAGAACGGTATTGCCGTTTTGGGCAACGACTTTATCGACGAGTCGGGGGTAGTAGCAGGTCCCACCATTTGCGACTGTGGCAGCAATCATAGCCATTTGTAGGGGAGAGGCTAGGACATACCCCTGTCCTATACTCATGTTTGCCGTTGTGCCACGGCTCCACCTTTCGCGGGGATGATTTTTTTTGAGCCATTCTTTACTGGGGAGGACACCGGCGGCTTCTCCGCTGAGGGGGAGACCACTTTTTTGACCAAGTCCGAGCATGTTGCCGAGAGCTACGATTTGGTCGCTGTTGGTCGCGTTGGCATATTGGTAGAAAAAGGGGTTGCAGGAATTTTTGATGGCGCCTTCGAGATCGAGCGTGCCGTGGCCTGTTTTTAACCAGCATTTCATGTAGTGGTTGCCGTATTGGACGCCGCCGGAGCAATTGTAGTGATTGTTTCCGACACCGGCGCGGAGACCGGCTAGGGCAACAGGGACTTTGTAGGTCGACCCGGGCGGATAAGCACTGAGAGCACGGTTGACGAGGGGATCGGTTTCGTCTTTTTGAAGCTCTCCCCAAGTGCTGGCGGGGATGGCGGGGATGAACATATTTGGGTCGAAGGAGGGGACGGAGGCCATGGCGAGGATATCGCCATTGTTTGGATCGACGAGGACGGCAGCACCTCGTCCAACGACACGCAGGGCTTGCTCGACGATGTATTGGAGGCGGGCATCGATGGTAAGAAAAACATCGGCACCTTGGGTTGGCTCGATGCGTTCGCTTTCGCCGGTGAGAACGCCTTTTACATCTCTTTCGAGAATGCGGACACCCGGGGTGCCGCGAAGATACTCATCCATCGCAAATTCAACTTGTGATTTTCCGACGAGATCGGGTTGGTAGAAATTGTATTTTTTGGCGTCTTCGCGGTCGATATTTACGGGGTCACCAACGTAACCAAGAAGGTGAGAAGCAAAGGCTCCGTAGATGTAATTACGGGTGGGTTTGATTCCGACAGTGACTCCAGGGATGTTGAGGTTGCGTTCTTCAAAACGGACCATTGTGTCGAAGTCCACGTTTTGGCGGTAATTGAAGGGGACCTCCGAATTTCGCTGGTAGTGAACCTGCATTTCCTCGGTGTTGTAATCGCCAGCAAGGCCGAGTTCATTTAGGCGGGGGATGATGTCGCTATGAACGATTTCGACGACATCGGCTACTTTGATGTCTTTGGGCATTCCCCATGTTGAGCGGTAGGAGGTGTAGGGGATTTTTCCGTGGGCTTGGCGGTATTCGCGGACCATTCCGGGAAGGTAAAAATCGACATCGAAACTGGCTTTGTTTTCGACAAGTTTTATGCCATTGCGGTCGAGGATTTCACCGCGCACAGCGGGAAGACGGACGGTGACTTTGGAGTTGCCGCGAACTTTCGCTGCGTATTCTTCACCGCGAACGATTTGGATATACCAGAGCCGAATGGCTAAAAGGCTGAGCAGAGCCAAGAAGATGGAAGTCAGCGTATAAAATCGGAAGTAGTGCGAGGAGCGCGTCATGGAGCAATTATTGGTAGTTGCGTCTGCGTATTTTTTCTCGGAAAATTAGGCGTTCCAGAAAAAAACCACATCCTTGGAAAAGAGGAGCGATGAGAAGGGCAATGAAGCCGGGAATGAGAATACGTAGCGTGACGGCGTAATTCCACTCGAGGCCACCGCTATCGAAGCGACGGAAGGAAATTAAAAAAAACTGGAGAGCGAGTAACAGTGAGGTAGCAAGTCCGCTCATAAGGCTAAAGAGCCACCATTGCCCACGTAAAAAAAGAACCCGGAGTCCTTGGCAAATACTGCCGACAATAAGAAAGAAAAAAATACTTGTGCCGACAGCTAGCTCGGCTTTTCCGTCGATGAGATGGACACTCATTAGGTCACTACTCCAGCCGCCGAAGAAGGCGATGAGCAGCATGTAGGGAAAAGGAAGACGAAGTGCCGCATAAACGACCAGCATCGGAACGAATAAGACGCGAGCCCCACCGTAAGCGGTCATGGGCTGAAAAAATTCTTGAAAAACAAGAGCGCAGCCGATCAAGAAAATAACGAAGAGTGCGGTGAGGGCGTCTTTCATTTTCCTCCTCGCACGACAAAGACGTCGTTCAAGGACGAAAAATCTACTTCGGGTCGGAGGATAGCTTGTCCGTCAAGTTCGCGAACGCGAAAAGATTGAACGGTTCCGATAGGGATTCCTGCGGGAAAAACGGCTCCGCCGACTCCGATAGTAAAGACTTTTTGTCCTTTTTCAAGTTTGGCTTGTTTGGTTAAGAAATTGAGTTGTAGCTCGCCTTGGGCTTCGTCCGAAACACGTTCTCCCGAGCAGATACCTTGCTCGCGTGTATCTTGAATGCGTGCTCCGACGCGGCAATTTTCATCGGTGATTAGCATGATGCTGGAGATATTTTTGGATACGGACACCGTTTTTCCGACAAGGCCTTTTTCAGTAATCACGGGCATATCCACGTCGATACCGTCTTCAAAGCCGCGATTGATGCGGACGACTTGCCACCAAGATGCGGCATCGCGGGAGATGACCTGAGCGGCGATGAGACGAAACTCGGATTTTTCGAGGTAGGCCAAGGAGTCGCGAAGTTGGTTTCGCTCGGCCTCCATGTCACGAAGCATAAGGACGGTGGCGCGAAGCTCGGCGTTTTCGGTGAGGAGTTGCTTATTCTCGATTTGAAGTTGTTCGAAGGTTTGTAGCCCACTGCCAGCAGCGGTGAATTGCTCTTGCACGGTTTTTCCCGTTTTTAAAAAAGGGGCGATTCCGCCCATAAAGGTCGAGTGCATTCCTTGAATGCTGCCTGTCCCTACCAGAGTGAAAATGGCAGCAATGACTAGAACAATAACGAGGAGGACTACGTTAAGTTTCGACATTTGTGTCTGAAAAAGCGTGTCACGCGATGGGCGCGTGATTCTGTGCGTCAGTATCCGGATGCATATTTATCGGGCGACGCAACGGCTTTTAAAAATTTAATTTCTTGCAGAGACTTACCCGTTCCCTCGGCAACAGCACTGAGCGGATCCTCAGAGACATGGACGGGGAGTCCGGTTTCTTCTGCTAATAGAGTATCGAGTCCTCGAAGCAGGGCGCCTCCACCTGCGAGAATAAGCCCACGATCGACGAGATCGGCGGAGAGTTCGGGCGGACAGCGTTCGAGCGTAATGCGCACGGAGTCCACAATGGTGGAGATGGGCTCCATGAGAGCTTCTCGGACTTCTTGGGATGATACGGTGATAGTTTTTGGCAGGCCGGCTACGAGGTCGCGGCCTTTTACTTCCATACTGGTCTCCTTTTCCAATTTGTAGGCAGAGCCGATTTTAATTTTAATCTCTTCAGCGGTCCGTTCTCCGATCATGAGGTTGTAGGCCCGCTTCATGTAGTGGGAAATGGCTTGGTCGAGCTCATCGCCAGCCACGCGCACGCTGCGGCTAAAAACGATCCCGGAGAGTGAGATGAGAGCGACTTCCGTCGTGCCGCCACCGATATCGACAACCATATTTCCGGCAGCGTCTTGGACGGGAAGCCCGGCACCGATGGCTGCGGCCATGGGTTCCTCGATGAGGTAAACTTCGCGAGCACCGGCGTGGGTCGCGGAGTCTTTGACCGCACGTTTTTCGACTTCGGTAATGCCGCTCGGGACGGCAATAACCACGCGGGGACGGACCATGCGGCGGCGGTTGTGAACTTTTGTAATGAAATGCCGTAGCATTTCTTCGGTAATTTCGAAATCGGCAATGACGCCGTCTTTGAGAGGGCGAATGGCTACGATATTACCGGGCGTGCGGCCCAGCATGCGTTTTGCTTCATCGCCTACGGCCAAGACTTTGTTTGTGCCTTGCTGAACCGCTACAACAGAGGGTTCGCGAAGCACAATGCCGTGGTCTTTGACATAGACGAGCGTGTTTGCCGTCCCTAAATCGATACCTATATCGTTGGAAAAAAATCCAAGTAATTTGTCAAACATTGTAAAAATTTGTAATAGAGTCTGCTGAAAATTTTTTTAAGGAAAAATGCCCGACTTTTTAGTCAGTGATCTAACCTTCAAGCAACTCTGCAAATTGTCCACCAAGTAGGCAATAGTCAAGGCAAGAAGTTGCATTATACAAACTTCTTGTGAAAAACTTATCGGAATGGATGCAATACGCTGAAAATTTCTACTTTCTTAAAGTTTGTAGCAGGGTGTTTTTTTACAGTCGTGCAAGGATGCCGTCGCCCATTTCGGAGGTAGAGATGCTTTTTTCTCCAGTGGTTGCGATGTCGCTGGTACGAAGGCCGTCGGCGATGGCGCGGCGGACTGCGGCGTCGATCGCATCGGCAGCGTTGGCTTGCTCTAGTGAGTGACGGAGCATGAGAGAAACAGAGAGGATTTGTGCGATAGGGTTGGCGATTCCTTTGCCGGCAATATCGGGTGCCGTGCCCCCGCTTGGCTCATACATGCCAAAGCGGCGGGCCTCGCCCGTGGAGGTGCCGAGGCTGGCACTTGGGAGCATGCCGAGAGAGCCGGTGAGCATGGCCATTTCGTCGCTGAGAATATCTCCGAACATGTTTTCGGCGAGAATGACATCGAATGCTTTGGGATTTTTGATGAGCTGCATGGCGGCGTTATCGACGTAGAGGTGATCAAGTTTTACATCGGGGTATTCGGCGGCAAGGGCGGTGACCGTGCGACGCCAGAGCACACCATTTTGGAGAACGTTTGCTTTGTCGATGGAGGTGAGTTTGCCCTTGCTGGCGCGGGCGGACTCAAAAGCGACACGGGCGATACGGATGATTTCGCTTTCGCGATAAATCATGGTGTCTATGGCTACGGTTTCGCCGTTTTCTTCGGTGATTTGTTTGGGTTGTCCAAAATATAAACCACCGGTGAGTTCGCGGACACAAAGGACAGAGAAGCCGCCTTCGGAAATTTTCGGATGCAGCGGTGAGGCGTGGGAAAGCTCGGAAAAACAAACGGCCGGGCGGAGATTTGCAAAGAGGGAGAAATGTTTGCGTAGCGGCAGCAGAGCGGCACGCTCGGGTTGTTCGTCGGGCGGGAGACTTTCCCACTTTGGGCCGCCGACAGATCCGAAGAGGATGGCGTCGGATTTTTCGCAGACGCGGAGAGTCTCGTCGGGGAGAGCTTTGCCCACTTCGTCGATAGCGATACCTCCGACAAATTGATGATTTAAGTTTACGGAAAAGGAAAATTTCTCTGCGGCTGCGGTGAGAATTTTTTCAGCTTCTTTCATGACTTCGGGGCCGATGCCGTCGCCGGCGAGAACCGCAATGGAATAGGTGTCGCTCATAGGGCGAGCAATTAAGCAGCTTCATTCTTACTAAATCAAGCAGCTAAACGACAGACAGGAAAATTTTTCGTAAATGGATTCCGTGCTGGCTCTATCGGAAGAAAAACGCTACATCCAGTGCCCATGACCCAAGGACTCCAAATCGCCGGCAACCCCGAACCTGTGCTTTTAAATTCTCGTATGGCAAACCGTCACGGTCTTGTGGCCGGTGCTACGGGCACGGGGAAGAGTGTGACGCTTCGTGTGCTGGCCGAGCAGTTTAGCCGTATTGGCGTGCCGACTTTTTTGGCAGATGTAAAGGGGGATCTCGGTGGGATAGCACGACCCGCTGTGTCGAATGATCGAATCGAGGAGCGCGTGCAAAAACTTTCGCTGACC
>JBKEAD010000242.1:0-18174 GCA_047971915.1 Chthoniobacterales bacterium | reverse complement strand
CATATTTGGAGCCGGTGCCGCATCCGGCGTAGCAGCTTGTGCAAGAAGAAAAAAAGTTTCAAACATTTTCATAAAGAGCAAAGAAAGCTAACGACAGAACCTCCACTTGGCAATGGTAATGCGAAACAAAAAAGTAAGGGGCACACCCGAAAACCTGCTTTTTGGCAGGAAACCAGCATTTCCCGTCATTTCTACAAAGCCTCCTCACCGCCTTTCAATCAATTCTCGGCTTCGGCTTTGGGTTTAGAATTCTTAAAAAATTGCCCACGTGTTTTTTCAGCGACTCTTTATAAGTGAGATAGTTCTCCTCCAAACGCGTTTCACTCTGCAGGGCACGTAAAAATTCAGAAACCGTCAGACTTTCCATTTCGAGACCAGTCGTTGCCGTGCCCACCGCGCCGGCGTGGTGCGCATCGCTCCCCGCCGTCGCGATCAATCCACGCTTTTGCGCATAATGTTTTGCGCGATCATTATATTTTTTGGAGCTAACCGCCGCATTAAAAGTTTCCACCGCAAAGAGCGGCAGCGCATCCAAAACTTTCTCGGAAATTCCCGCACGCCATCCGTCGTAGGGATGCGCCGGAACACAGAGCCCACCCACCGCCTGCACCTCCTCGATAATCTCCGCCACAGGTGCTCCTTTACGCTTCGCTCCCTCGAAGCGAACTCCATAGCAAAGCAAATGCCCCTCCGCGGTCGAAACTTCTACTCCCGGAATAATCAAAAAACCCTCCACCGCATCCCCATCTTCTCGCATCAATCCCGCTTGCAAACAATAATCGCTTGCCCTGCAAGAATCATGATCCGTAAGCGCAATACCACTCAGTCCACGCGCCCGAGCTACCCGAATAACTTCTTCAGGACTGCTCGCAGCATCTGCTGAAAACCAGGTATGCACATGCGGATCGAATCGGTGAAACATTGCACTTCGCACGATGAACATGTAGAAGAAAAAAACAAGTTTCGTATTAATATACCGAAAATGAATATAGGATTTAAAGAATGGGCCATCATCTGCGATGCGCTTGGCACCGGAAAACAAAGCATTATCATTCGCAAAGGCGGCATCGCCGAAGGGCGCGACGGATTTTCTTTTAAAGAACGCGAGTTTGCTCTCTTTCCCACTTGGTTCCATGAGCAAATTCAAAAAACCACCCTCCCACCAAAAACCATCCTTCCACCGCAAGAAGAAGGTTTTTGCGAAATTCGCTATGTCGCTTCTCTCGAGTGGGCGCGAGTCATTACCGACCAAAAAAAACTCTACAGCTTACGCGACCACCACGTTTGGGACGATTCCGTCTTGGAAGAACGCTTTGCCTACAAAGAAGCCTCCAGCGTATGGGTTGCCTTTGTCCGCATTTTTCGTCTAGAGCCATCCTATCGCTTGAAGTTAGAGCGTCATCACGGCGGCTGCCGCTCATGGGTTACACTTCCAGAAATTTCCGGCTGCGCCATGGTCTCCGTATTGAGCGACGAAGAACACCTGCGCCGAAAAAAACTGCTCGAAGCTCTCCTGCCCGACAAACACAAATAAAAGCTCGCCTTTACTACAAAAAAATCTACCTTGCCCCGCATGGCCTCATTAATCGAAGAATTCAAAACATTCGCAGTAAAAGGAAATGCCGTGGACATGGCGGTCGGTATTATCCTCGGTGCCGCCTTTACGAAAGTCGTAAACTCCATCGTTTCCGACCTTCTCATGCCACCCATTGGCCTTCTGATCGGGGGAACCAATTTTGAAAATCTAAAGCTCATCCTCAAAGAAGCTCAGGGAGAAACAGCCGCCGTCGCAATCAATTACGGAACCTTTCTGAACAACGTCATCGAATTCCTAATCGTCGCTTGGAGCGTCTTCATCGTCGTCAAAATCATGAACCGTCTCATTGCCAAGCGCGAAGGCGACGAGAAAAAAGCCGAGTAAAATTTCCTACAAAGCTACTTTTTCGTTTCACAGTTTTTTGGCACTCTCTTAAAGTCCCGCTCACATGAGCACTTCAAGCTGGGACAAATCTTGGGAAAATTGGCAACCCACCGAACGAGCCACACTTCTCTTCGTAATCAAAAACCAAAAAATTCTTCTTATCCTTAAAAAACGCGGCCTCGGTGCCGGAAAAATAAACGGACCCGGCGGACGAATCGAAGTCGGAGAGACTCCCCTCCAAGCCGCCATTCGCGAAACCGAAGAAGAACTCCTCATCACCGCCATAAACCCGCAACAACGCGGTGAGCTCCATTTTCAATTCGCCGACGGCTACGCACTCTACTGCGCTGTCTTTGTCGCCTTCGACTACACGGGCACCGCTACCGAAACCGAAGAAGCCGTCCCACTCTGGACACCACTCGACGCCATCCCCTACGAAAAAATGTGGGCCGACGATCAACATTGGCTACCCGGAGTTATCGCAGGAAAATCCTTCCGCGGCTTCTTCAATTTCGACTCAGATACCATGACAAAACATAAAATCGACTGGATCTCCTAAAAAAAATTTAAATTTTAACTATCTAATCATCAATTATTTATAAACAAAATAAAACTTTGTGAAAAATTTCACTTGCCAAGCAGAGGGTTTTGCATAAGAGTGTGCGCATAGAAAGATTTGTTCTGGGGGGAACAGCAGCCCGTCGTTACACTCGTAGCGGCGGGCTGCATCTTTTTTAGACTTTTTTAGAGATACGTGTTTTTTATAGCACAGTCCTTGGATAAAGATATTACTGAACTCCGTTCGACACGAAACCTTCTATGTCTCGAATTAAGAAGCGCACTTTCATACTCATTACCTTGCTCGTAGCCATTCTTTTATTTGGAATTGCTTACCGAATCAGCGAGCGACGTTTACTTCCTTTTTTGATTCATCGCGGAATCGAGCTCACGGCCCCCACCCTCGGCTTCCAACTCGAAAACGCGGACGTCCATGTGCGCTTCGGCCAACCCATAGTCATCACAAACCTCTCCCTCAAAGCCGCCGATACGTTTCCTCTCACAAATACTTCCAAGCTGCATTGCGAACGCCTAGAAATCGCCTTCCAAAATTTATGGGAACTCCTCGACAAACGGGAACGTCTTTTCTCCCGCCTACGTCTAAATAAAGTAACCCTCACACTCGATCTCCGACGCGAACACTTACCTCCTCCCACCCCCGCTGACCCACATCTTGAAACTCCCTCTTTCGAAGAAGCAACCCAAGAGTTTCGCACTTGGCGACGCTACATGCTCCTCGCCCTCCCTCTACAAATCAATCTCCAAGAATCCGATCTACTCCTGCTCACAGACCAGCAACGATTTTCACTAACAAACCTCAACCTCAAGCTCAACGAAGACGCTCTCGGAGAATTAAAAATCGCTCAGGGCGAAATTCAAACCGACCCGATCCATATTCTCCGAAACAACATACAGGCAAAAACCGCATGGAAAAATGGGGGTCTCTACCTAAGCGGTCTCGAGCTTGCCCCCGGCATCATCGCCGAAGACATCTACATCCACGCCCTCAGACAACACGGCCCGGCAATCACCATCGAATCCATTATCCATAACGGCTGGCTACGCTGCGACCTAAACATCACTTCCGACGAGTCCCCCCCCATCCTACACCTCTCCGTCTGGGGAGAAAAAATTCCCGTAGCACCCACGCTCACATCCCTTGAGCTGCCTTGGCAAGCAAGCGGAGAGCTAAAAGAACTTTTCCTAAGCTTTCATGGAAACACCAACAATCTTTTAGAAGGCCAAACCAACCTGCACCTAGAAGCCAACGACTTTCTCTACCAAAAACGCGGATGGAAAAATCTCTCTCTAGCCGCAAAAATCCAGTCTAAAAAAATCCAACTCGAACGCTTCCTCCTCACCCAAGACAAAAACAAAGTCAACGCCAAAGGCAACCTGCAGCTACTCCCCAACACCCCTCTACAAGCATCCGATTTCTCACTACAAGCCGATGCCGACATCCGACACCTCAGCGCACTCACCAACCTCATCGGCGACCTCATCCCCCTAGATGATACCGAAGGCCAAGTCCGCATGCAGGCAAGTTTCCAACAAAAAAATACCTCCCGCAAAGGCCAAATCTCCCTCCAAAGCGATCAACTCCACATCAAAAACATCCCTCTTGGCAAAATAACCGCCGAAGCAAAAATCAACGCAGATGACCTCACCCTAGAAACTCTCAAAGTCGATTCCACAAATACCCAACTCCAAGCAAAAGGTGACTTTCAAATCAGCACACCACACCGCTATTCAGGAGAACTCCAACTCGAAGTCAAAGACCTCACCCCCTACCTCGCCCTCATCGCCGAACTCACAGCCGAACCCGCCACTAAAATCGAAGCCTCTCTCACCGACGATAAAAACCAAAAAAACAAACCGCTCGCCCAACAAGAAAATCTGCTTAAAAATCTCAGCGGCGCACTCACGCTCGACTGGCACGGAGACGGCGTCGCCACCGCCCACTCAGGTGCCTTCGACCTCAGCCTGAATAATTTAAAAACTCCCGAACTCCCAACCGGCCTAAAAGGACAATTTATCGGCACCTACTCCCCCGAAAATCTCTACCTCAGCAAACTCGAACTTTTAGGAACCCCCCTCCGCTTAGACAGCGTCGCCTCCATCGGCAAAAAAGGGATCAACATCACACAACTCACAATCAAAGCACGCGAAAAAAAACTCGCCATCGCTGAAATTTATCTACCGTGGAACCCCTACTGCCTCTTGCAAGGACAAGACTGGCAAAGCGGTATCCTCCAAGATCAAGACATCTACGCCCTCATAAAATCCGCCCCTTTGGAACTCGAACACCTCTTTGATCTAATCGGCAAAAACGCCCCTCTAAGCGGCAAACTCGACCTTCAAGTAAATGCTTCCGGCAAAATCAATGACCCAAACTTTTCTGCATCCTTAAAAAGCGGTGAAATCCACATAAACGAATCCAAAAATCGTCGCGGCCCACTACTCCTATCCAAAACAGAACTTGGCATGACCGCCGAAAATGGCATTGCCAATATCGACGGCAAAATTTTTAACCCAAATATCGAGCCCATCACCCTCAAGGGCAGCCTTCCTTTCGGAGTCGTCACAAATCAAGAAGGACAACTTCAAATCGCAGACCCGGACGGTGATTTAAAAGCATCCCTCCACATCCCAAAAACCGATCTTTCCCGGTTTAAAAGCTTACTCGGCCCACAGGTGCGCCAATTTCATGGCAACATCGAAGGCAATATCGACTTCACAAACCGCCTCAGCAAACCCATCATCAACGGCGTTTTCCTCATCGACAACGTTTCACTCGCATTTTTTTCAAACTTACCCCGCCTCCAAAATTTTGGCGGAAAAATTCTTTTCGACGGCACGAAATTAAAAATCGATCAGCTCGGCGGAAGCATCGGAGCTGGTCCCTTTGCTCTCAACGGCACCATCGACATTGAAGAACCAAAAACTCCCAAAATCGACCTCCGACTCAACGGCACAAAAGTCCTGCTCATTCGCAATTCCCTAATCCGCCTACGTTCCGATCTCGATATCCGCATCGCCGGGCAAGGAACAAATGGCTCCATAAACGGTGAGATCGGCCTCATAAACGGCAGCATTTACAAACGACTCGAACTCACCCCTCTTCTCTCCTCCGCTAAAGTCGATGGCACCCCTCCGCCTCTCCTCCCCTCACTCGCCGGCTTTGTTCCCAAACCCTTCGGATCATGGAAAGCAGATATCCGTATTAGAAATAAAACTCCCTTCGTCCTCGCAGGTAATCTCGCAACCGGGGATATCATTCCCGAAATCGACATCAAAGGCACTCTCGCCGATCCACGACCAATCGGGAAAATACAGATCCAAAATATTCAAGGCTACCTACCCTTTACCACATTATATATACCCGACGGATACATCTATCTTCGTGAAAAATACCCCCGCATTCCACTGCTTGATATAAAAGGCTCCGCCGAAGCTGCTAATTACAGTATTCAAATGGTCGTTTACGGCCCTATGGATGAACCAAAATTTTTCCTCCGCTCCAACCCTCCACTCCCACAAGATCAACTCGTTCTTCTAATGACCACCGGCATCATGCCCGGCACCGAAAACGGCGGCAATTTCGGACAAGCCGCTATGGGACAAGGTGGACTTTTAGCATTAAAAATGCTTGCCCGCCAATTCGACACAAAAGGCGTCGATGTCGATAATATTATAAATCGTCTAAATATTTATACGACTCCACCAGATTATTTAGGCGAAGATACAGGCATCCACGGTGAATACAAAGTCACAAACTCCTTTTCTATATTTAGCGAAAAAAATGGCAGCGGTTACTATGATGTAGGACTAAGTTACCAATTTAATTTCCGATGAAATGCTTTAAAGCCGCTCTCGGGCTCTGCTTGCTTTGCCTCTCTATCATTCCGCCTCTACAGGCCCAAAAACTCCCCGACGATCAAGTAATTGATGAAGCGGCTCCAACCTCCAATAAGCAAATTACTTTTCAAGGAAATGTTTTTTTTAAAAACCGAACTCTATTAGCTGCCCTAAATTATTACCGGGTTTACCCCACGGGAAATTTTGACGTGATGGATGCCGATGACGCAGCTTACTTTCTCCAAGAATTTTATTATATGAAAGGCTTCCCCGACGCTGTCATAGAATATCATTTTTCAAACGATGGCCCACACGTCACCTTCGATATTCAAGAGGGTGAACGTATTCAATTAGGAACTCTCACCTTTGTCGGAAATACCGTTTTTTCATCCAAACGCCTTCACGACATTGTCGAAGCTTATATAAGACAAGCAACATCACGAATTATTGGAAAAGTAAATTTCGTAGAATCCGCCATCCTCGATGCGGGAAATGCTATTATAGCACAATATAAAAATCACGGCTATTTAGGAGTTCAAGTCTGGGGAGAAATGACTGGCGAAGAAACCTCTTCCTCCCGCGGCGTTGAATTCATCATCGAAGAAGGCCCTCAATATATCTTAGAAAATATAACAGCCAATGGTTGGCCGCAAAACATCCCTCCCGTCGAAGAACTCTTTCACGAAGAAATAAAGCATTTCTATCAAGAAGACGAATATCTCATCTTACGCTCGCAGCTCTTACGCGAATTACAAAATGCGGGTTATTACAAAGCAAGCGCGGAAACGACCACATCTATCGATCCATCAACCGGGCGTGTTTATTTACATTTTCAAGTCATTCCCGGCCCAAAATACCGTATCGGAAAAATAATAGTCGAGGGCTACGAACACACCATGAAAAACGCGGTGTATCGCGTGCTTGGCTTAAAGACTGGCGAAGAATTCGATGGACAAAAATTCCGAGACGGAATTCGCCGGCTATGGTTTAGTGGTGCCTTTAAAGAGGCACAACCAACCCTCACTCCTAGAGCAAATGATACACTCGATATAAAATTAAACCTCGAGGAAGCCCTCGCCAAACAACTCAAATTTGGAGCCGGCTATGGCGAATGGGATAAAGTCTTTGGAGAGGTTAAATATACGGATAGGAATTTTCTGGGTAGCCTATTGCGCTTTGAAGCGGAAGCCTTTGCTTCCGTTCGCCGCTACGGCACACAGATCGAATTAACCGACCCCTTTTTATTTAACACTCAGCTCGCAGGTAAAACGGGCGCCTATTTTATCAAACAACGACTCCCTGCTTATCGTGCTTATATGTATGGTGGATTCGCAAAAGTGGAACGTCAATTTTCTAGCAATAACCTCACCGGCTATAGCGCAAGCTACAACTGGCGAGGCGTTTCTCATACAAGAGTTTATGCACAAAATGAATACGCCGATCTCGCTGAACATAATTATACAATCGGCTCTCTCTCATTCACGCAAATTTTAGATAGACGTAATGATATGCTAGTTCCGATGAGTGGATATAAATTGGAATATAATGCCGAGCTCGCATCCCGTGCCCTCGGCGGCGAAATATCTTATTTTAAAATCGAGGGAAAAATGACCTATTATATCCCCCTAAGAGAAATTACCAAAACACGTCCTTACGTCCCATTTATTATGATTAATCATGCGGTTGGTGCCATCCTACCATTTGATAATCATAGACCTCTTCCCGTGCCGGAGCGTTTTTTTCTTGGTGGTCCAGATACCGTCAGAAGCTTCCAATACGATGGTATGGCTCCACGCACTCCGGACGGACAATTACTTGGTGGAAATACCTACTGGGTTTTTAATCTCGAAACTCAAATTCCGTTGGCCGGGCCACTCTACGGTGTTCTTTTTTCAGATGTCGGAAATTTATCTCCTTCATTAAATAATTACGAATCCAAAAATACGCGTATTGCAATCGGACTCGGCTTTCGTTTCTACACTCCTATTGGTGCACTGCATGTAGATTACGGATATAATCTCATCCGAAGAGATGGCGATCCTATCGGTGCATGGCAATTTGGATTTGGCTTTTCGTTTTGAGTTATTTAGACTAACCTATACATTTGCTTTGCTATGAATATTTGGATCAAAAGCGGAATCGTACTCGTCCTGATATGGAGTCTTGCTGCCTCGGTTGCTTATTTTGCCAAAAACGCTCAGGCAAGCCCCGAGAAATTAGTTACTTATCTTAAAGCAAACCCTCTCGATCAGACGAACGACAACACACGCCAAAAAACCATTGAGCAGATGATTCGACAAGTCAATCGACTCGATTTTGAGGACCGGCAAACACTACGTCGCTCACCGGAACTTCGAAAATTTTTTAGTGATTTGAAACCGGAGGAGCGTGATTATTTTATCGAGCAAACCATGCCGGAAGGCTTTCGGCAAATGATGCTGGCTTTTAATCAAATGGAACCTGCAAAAAGAAAACGTTTCGTAGATAGAGCGATTGCAGACATTGAGGCCGCAGAAGCAAAATCAGAAGGTGTGCTTCCAAATGAAATCGACCGCGCTGAAGCCCAAAAAATCATTGATCAAGGTTTACAGACTTTTTACACAGAATCTTCTGCCGAGGTGAAACTCGACTTTGCTCCCGTCATTGAGCGTATTCAGCAGTCCCTACAATCCATGCGATGAAACTTGCGAATTACTACAAACAAGCTTTTACGCTAATCGAGCTTCTTACGGTCGTTGCCGTTTTGACTATTTTAGCAGGTCTTATCTTACCCCTTTCGCTCAAGTCTATATCAAAAGCCAAGTCGGCAAGCTGCTTACAAAATCTCCGACAACTCGGTGCGGGCCTGCAACTTTATCTCAGCGAACACCAGATGCGGCTTCCCTTGCTCGAAGCTGGTCGATTAAGCAAGGCCGAGAACCTTCCGGTAATTGATACCTTATTACTGCCCTATCTTAGAGACTCAGCAGTTTTTAAATGTCCGGCAGATAATAAAATTTTTAAAAAAAGCGGCACGAGTTATTTTTGGAATACCGCTCTTAACGGCCAATCGGTTTCTGCTTTAAATTTTCTGACTCTGGTCGAGGATAATTCTCGAATCCCCGTTTTGTGCGATAAGGAGGGTTGGCACAAACTCTCGCGCAGCCGTGTGAATTTTTTATATGCAGACGGGCATGTAACCGAAGAGCTTCAACTCTTTGCTACCGAATGAAGTTACTGGAAATCGAAAAAATCGAAAAACGTTTTGGCAAACAGCAGGCTCTTCATCCTCTAAGCCTCTCTATCAATAAAGGAGAAATTTTCGGACTCCTCGGTCACAACGGAGCTGGTAAAAGCACAACCCTCGGGATTATCCTCGGCCATATCTCCGCCGATATGGGTCATGTATTTATCTCCGGCCATGATGTCGCTAAACAACGCACAAAAGCTCTACACAAAACAGGGGCAATCTTTGAAACACCTTCTTTTTACGACTATCTCAGTGCAGATGCAAATCTCGACTACTACACCACACTTACAGGCCGAGTTGATAAGAAAAAAAGAGAATCTGTCATTCAACTTGTCGGTCTTTCGAGTCGAATGCGCGACAAGGTAGGAACCTTCAGTCACGGTATGAGGCAACGCTTGGCATTGGCGCAAGCACTTCTCCCCAATCCCGATCTTCTCTTACTCGACGAACCAAATGACGGCCTCGATCCGCAAGGAATTATCGAAACACGCGAAATGATTCAAACCCTGCGTGAAAAAGAAGGGAAAACGATTCTCTTTTCCTCACACATTCTTTCAGAAGTCGAGCGACTCTGTGATCGCATCGCGATTCTTCATCGGGGACGTCTGGTTTTTTGTGGACAATGGCAAGAAGCAGCAGGAAAACAAATTCGCATTCATGCTAAATTTAAGTATCCCGAGAAAGCTTATCGTATTCTAAGAAATGCTGGCGCAGAAACTCCAGAGCTAACGAAAGATGATATATATACTCTCCCTAATGATGTTGATTTAGGAGCTTTGGCCGCCTCGCTCTGCCTTGCAAATACAGCCTTACAAGCATTTACACCACTGGCCCCTTCGCTAGAGGACTTCTATTTACGCACTTTGGAAATACAAGATAACTTATGATTTTAGCGCAACTCCGAAGCGAACTCTATAAACTCTTTGCACGAAAGCGAACCTATATGGGCTTTGTCGGATTTTTTGGCGTCGAACTTTTGGTTTTATTTTTATTACGTTTAGAGCGTGTGCGACATACTTTTGAAAAAATCATTCAACAAAATGGTTATATCGCTGAATATTATATGTCGGGTCTCACCTTAGGATTACTGATATTATTGTGGACTGTTTTTCTTCTTGGCGCACTTTACTTGGCTCTTGTAGGTGGCGATCTCATCGCAAAAGAAATCGAAGATGGGACCATGCGCATGACATTATGTCGCCCTGTTTCACGCTTTCGTATTATATGTTTAAAAGTATCCGTTGCGACTATATACACCTTTTCTCTCACTCTTTTTATAAGCTTAACGGCTCTTGCCACCGGATGGATTCAGTCAGGAAGCGGTGGACTTTTCGTATTTGCTCCACTTGAAAAACTCTTTGCTCTCTACGAATGGAGCGACGGACTATGGCGTTATTTTTTAGCCATTCCTTTTCTGGCTTTTAGCCTAATGACGATTACCTCACTGGCCCTATTTTTCTCCTGCTTTAAAATGAAACCCGCAGCCGCCACGATTCTAACGCTTTCCTTTTTTTTCGTAGATACAATTCTGAGAAATATTCCCTATTTTGAAAGCATTCGTGTTTATTTTGTCACGAGCCGTATGAGCACATGGTCTAATGTCTTCCACTATCGAATTCCCTGGGAAAATATGATAGAAGATTATGCTTGGTTACTTGCTATAAATATAAGCCTCCTAATGCTCGGCTATCTTGTTTTTCAAAGCCGCGATTTAAAATCGTGAAGTATCGACATTCGCCTCATCTCATCACAACATTTTGGACACAAAAATCCCTTGTTCTTTTATTCAAAGCCTTTGTGTCCACAAACCCTAGTTCTCAGCCTGAGTGCGTGCTTTTAGAAAGGCTTCGACGATTCCACCCGTCATATACTCGGCCACCTCGTCGATAAAACGCTGAAAATCCACTGACGCCGAATGATTTGCCATATCTGAAATAATACGAATCACGGCAAAAGGCACGTCATCAAGTTCATGGCAGGCCTGAGCAAAGGCCGCACCCTCCATCTCCGTGCACAAGGCATCTGGCAAGGCTTTTTGCAGCGCAGCGGTCTGTTCGGTATAGCGTATGAATTGGTCTCCACTAACGACTAAACCCTGATAAACCGAAGGCTTTCTAATACCGAATGTCATACATTGCATCTCGGACACTTGCTCGAAAAACTGATCGCTAAGGTAAGCTTCGCCGGCACGCCGAGCTTCTTCGTGAAGTGAGGCGTTAAACGC
The DNA here is from genome assembly GCA_047971915.1 of Chthoniobacterales bacterium. Classification (GTDB taxonomy): domain Bacteria; phylum Verrucomicrobiota; class Verrucomicrobiia; order Chthoniobacterales; family JBKEAD01; genus JBKEAD01. The sequence continues at coordinate 6,384 of JBKEAD010000242.1, read as the reverse complement.
CGATTTACCCAAAAGAGGAATTTCAAATTGAGGAAAGAGTGGACGGGTATCCATGTCGTGCTGAATAAGTCGGTCGGCGATGACTACATCCCCAATCCGTAAACGCGAATCGATTGCTCCGGCCACACCGGTAAAAATCATTTCATCCACACCAAAGCGCTCCCGCATCAAAAGTGTTGTGATAGCCGCCGAAACTTTACCAATCCTTGACAAAGCAAGCACTACCTCTTGTCCAGCCCAATTTCCTTCATAAAAAACCCTCAACCCAACGTTCACCTCGCGGCGAATATTCATGGACCTTTGCATGAGAGCGACTTCCTGAGGCATGGCACCGATGATTCCAATTTTCATTATTTTGTGAGCTATCGTATTTGGCCACTCGCAACCTTAGTAACTGCTTCCGGCTGCAATGCTCGATTCAATTGGGTGCCATGTTGTTTTGATTTCCTGCAATGGGAGAATGCTATACGGCGATTCTGTTTTTTCAGGGCTATCTTTACGAAAAACGATTCTTTTTAAATTCGTCGTAGCTTCTTTGCGGAGGAGGGATTTTTCCTCATCACTCAAATCAGAGCCTACAATGGCATTCACATCTTTATGCGTGGCAAAATGTTGTAAAAGTTCTTTTCTGTTTCCGGTCAGGATATTCACGACCCCGCCCGGCAAATCGGATGTTGCGAGCACCTCGGCGAGCGTGATGGCGCAGAGTGGCCTGCTCTCTGAAGCTAAAAGAATGCAACTATTTCCACCGACAATAACTGGGAGCAGCGTGCCGAGGAGTCCTCCAAGTGCGGACTTCTCGGGTGCTACAGCGACGACAACTCCAGTCGGTTGATATACCGAAAAATTAAAATGCGAACTTGATACGGGATTCACCGATGAGAAGACTTGCAAATATTTATCGCACCAACCCGCATAGTAAACACATTGGTCAATAGCCGCTTCGACTTCGTTTTTCGCAGCACTTGCGGTGCTTCCTTGTAACTGAAGTTCTTGCTCAAATTGTGTTCGGCGACCTTCGAGCATTTCTCCGATGCGATATAATATTTGACTTCGATTATAAGCCGTTGCGGCGGCCCACTTTGCTTGGGCGGATCGTGCGGCGACAACGGCTTCTCTAAAATCTTTTCGCGAGGCTTGGCAAATATTGCCGAGGATTTTATTATTTTTTCCCGTCGGAGTATAATAACGTCCCGACTCGGTTCGTGGAAATTTTCCACCGATGTATAATTTATAAGTTTTCAAAACTTCTAAACGTTCCATAAAAATTCAGGGTTTAATATATTATATGAATTAGAGTTCCAGATTAAGGTAAGCTGCGAGACCGTGCAGTCCGCCTTCACGCCCGTAGCCACTTTCTTTAAATCCGCCAAAGGGTGAAACAGGATCGAATTTATTAAATGTATTTCCCCAGACAACACCAGCATCCAGCTTGCCTGTGATTTGGAAAAGACGAGCACCTTTATCCGTCCAAACACCTGCGGATAAGCCATACGGTGTGTTATTAGCTTTCTCAATGACTTCGGGAACCGTGCGAAAAGTTTGCACAGCCAAGACCGGCCCAAAAATTTCCTCCCGCGCAATAAGCGATGATTGTGCCACACCTGTAAAGACCGTGGGTGGGCACCAAGCTCCTTTTTCGGGAAGGCTACACGTGGGTTGATACATCTCAGCACCGTCGTCGAGGCCAGCTTGAATATATTTTTTAATCGTCTTTAGTTGCCCCTTGGAGTTGATTGCTCCGACATCCGTATTTTTATCCAAAGGATCACCTACAATGAGCGTATCCATGCGGCGTTTGAGCTTCCACATGACTTCTTCAAAAACATTTTCCTGCACAAAAAGCCGGGAGCCCGCGCAGCAAACGTGGCCTTGGTTAAAATAAATACCGTTCACAACGCCCTCGACGGCTTGGTCAATGGCCGCGTCCTCTAATATTATATTTGCCGCTTTACCTCCAAGTTCGAGGGTGATTTTTTTCTCCGTATGCGCAAGCGATTCCTGAATTCGCTTACCCACTCCGGTCGATCCTGTGAAAGCGACCTTATCAACATCCGAGTGGGTCACGATAGCCGCTCCCGTCTCACCGGCACCAGTTACGATATTTACAACACCATCCGGCAAGCCCGCATCGGCGATGAGTTCGGCGAGTTTGAGTGCGGTGAGTGGTGTCGTTTCAGCAGGTTTTAAAACAACTGTATTGCCCGTAGCGAGTGCCGGGGCAATCTTCCAAGCCGCCATCAGAAACGGAAAATTCCAAGGAATCACTTGCCCAGCCACACCGAGCGGCTTCGGATTTTGATTCGGAAAAGCATAGGCGAGTTTATCCGCCCAGCCCGCATGATAGAAAAAATGATTCGCCGCAATCGGAATATCGATATCCCGCGATTCGCGGATCGGCTTTCCACCATCCATCGACTCGATGATTGCAAATTCGCGTGCTCGTTCCTGAATGAGCCGTGCGATGCGGTAGATATATTTACCGCGCTCACGGGCAGAAATTTTGCTCCAAACTCCCTCGTAAGCTCGCCGGGCAGCCTGCACCGCTGCATCTACATCCTCCTGAGTTCCGAGAGCGACTTCCGAAATTTTTTGATCCGTCGCCGGATTTGTCGTCACAAAATATTTTTTCTTTACGGGTGCCGTCCATTTGCCGTCGATAAAGTGATCGTAACGCTTTGCGATTTGAACTTTTGCAGACTCGGGAGCCGGAGCATAGTCCCAATTTGAGGAAGGTGATTTTTTTGCCATCGAAATAAATAGGGGTTTAAAAATTAGTCTTTAGAGAAATACGACGCGCCTTGGTAGTGCCCGGATTCTTGTTTCGCGATTTGCATTAACACATCATTTGCAAGACTGCTCGCGCCGAAACGAAACCACTCGTTAGTCAACCACTCCGGCCCGACCGTTTCCTTCACCATTACGAGATAATGTAGCGCAAGTTTGGCCTTGGAAATCCCACCCGCCGGCTTCATACCAACCATCTCTCCCGTTTTTTGAAAGTGATCCCGAATGGCAAGCAGCATCACGAGCGTAACCGGAATACTCGCTGCCGAAGGAATTTTCCCGGTCGAGGTTTTTATAAAATCCGCCCCTGCGTGAATTGCTATATCGCTCGCACGACGCACATTATCGAGGGTCGCCAATTCACCCGTTTCTAAAATCACTTTCAGCCGAGCCTTACCACAAGCTTCCTTCACCGCAGCAATTTCATCGAAGACATAATCATATTCTCCACTTAAAAAACGCCCACGCGAAATCACCATATCGATCTCATCTGCCCCATCGCCCACGGCCCGCGACGTTTCCTCCAGCTTCTGCGCCAGCACAGCGTGCCCCGAAGGAAAGGCCGTAGCGACCGAAGCAATCTTCACTGGCGAATCCCCGAGTGCCGCCCGGGCAACCCCCACAAAAGTCGGATACACACACACCGCCGCCGTTGTCGGCAAACCCGGAATCGCATCGTGCAAGTGCTCCGCCTTATAGCAAAGTTGCCGCACCTTGTTCGGCGTATCCGCGCCCTCTAGAGTCGTCAGATCAATCATGTTTAGAACGCGCTCCAGCCCCTCGCGCTTGGTCGTCGTCTTGATACTCCGTGCCGTAAAACGCGCAGCACGCTCACCAATACCCACATGATCCACGGGCGGCGAGTTTTTATAATCGTAACGTAACGGAGGGCTTTTAGCAGCAGTCTTCATAATTGACGAAAAGAGGTCCGCATTTTGCGTTGAGTTCAAGCCAAACAAAAGCGTAAAATGCGCTTTGTTTGAAGGTCACTCAAAGCTACTTCGACAAACAAATCAAAATTTTTCATCCATGAGCAAAATTATAAAAGGCAGTCACGAACTAGCCAAAAAATATCGAATCACCAGCGGCAAAGGCTTTAGCCTGAAAAAAATCGACCCCGCCGACACGCTGCATTTTGATAAAAACGATCAGAAAGAAGCCAAAAAGCTACTAAAAAAAGGCGTGCAAACAATGGCGGAATTTCAAGATAAACTCTACGCGCAAGACCGCTGGTCCTTGCTACTGATTTTTCAAGCGATGGATGCTGCCGGAAAAGACGGCACGATCAAGCACGTCATGTCCGGCGTGAACCCACAGGGCTGCCAAGTCTCTTCGTTTAAGTCTCCCTCCGTCGAAGAGCTAGACCACGACTACCTCTGGCGTTGCCAAAAAAAATTACCCGAGCGCGGACGAATCGGTATTTTTAATCGTAGCTATTACGAAGAAACCCTCGTTGTTCGCGTCCACTCACAATTTCTAGCCAATCAAAAACTCCCCCCCTCCCTCGTCGATGACACGATCTGGGACAAACGTTTCCAAGACATCCACGCCTTCGAACGCTACCTGACACGAAACGGCACCATCGTCCGCAAATTTTTTCTTCATGTCTCCAAAGAAGAGCAGCGCAAGCGCTTCTTAGACCGCCTCAACCAACCCGAAAAAAACTGGAAATTCTCCGCCAGCGACATTAAAGAACGCGGCTATTGGCACAAATACATGCAAGCCTACGAGCAGATGATCCAAAAGACAGCCAGCAAAGAAGCCCCTTGGTATGTCGTGCCCGCCGATAACAAATGGTTCACCCGCCTCGTCGTCGCCGCCGCAATTATCGACACTCTCTCTTCGCTGAACCTCCACTACCCCAAAGTCTCAAAAAACCAACGCGCCGAGCTAGAAAAATACAAAGAAGCCCTCATCAACGAAAAAAATTAATACTCGCACAGCCTTGCGAAGAAAAAAACACAACCCACCGACTCTCTACCCTTTCGACCTAATTTCCCAATGACCACCGTCGCCTACCTCGGCCCCGAAGGAACCTTCTCGCACCTTCTCGCACGAAAACGTTTTGGCTCCGACTTCCAAGGCCAATCCTGTCCCGATCTCAGCAGTGCTTTTCATTTTTTAAAAAATACCCCGAACTCCCTCGCACTCATCCCGATTGAAAACTCCTCGGGCGGCACCATCTACGACTCGGCGGATCTCCTCATCAAAAACGCCGACCGAGTTTTCATCCAAGAAGACCTCACGCTCGATGTCCGATTGGCTCTCGTCGGGCACAAAAATAAACCGCCCCTACGTATCTACTCTCACTTTGCCCCCCTAAATCACCACCGCGCTTGGCTAGAAAAAAACTACCCCGCTGCCCAACTTCTCACTGCCAGCAGCACCGCGGAGGCCGCTCGCAAAGCCGGCCAAGACGCCGATGCCGCTGCCCTCGCCGCACCGGATGCCGCCGAGCTTTACGGCTTGGATACTTTACTTTTTCCAATCCGCCCGGAGGCCATCAATGTCACACGCTTTTACATTATCGGAACGCATCCCTGCGCTTCCACACAGCTCGAAGACCCAAACAAAGGCTACAAAACCGCCTTCATTTTTTCGCTAAAAAACGAGACCGGCAGCCTCCACGCCTTCCTCGGCCCCCTCGCCAAACGCGGGGTTAATCTCCGAATGATCGTATCGCGTCCCCTCGTCGGCCATCCCGAAACCTATGTCTTTTTTGTAGAGATCGAAGGCCGCAGCCACGAACCCCACGTAAACGAAGCCATCCGCGAGGCCAAAACTTTTTGCAACACCTTCACCCTCCTCGGCTCTTTCCCCAGCAACGAACGCTTCGCGACCTAGCAGACCGGATTCCTACAAATCTTCCCAGACAAACCATCATCCGAACTAACTGCACTACTCTTCTGAAGCAGCAGCATTTTCACTCCGACATTCCGCACAAACCCCGTAAAGAACGATTTCATGTTCGGTAACTTGAAAATTCTCCGGCGCAAGATCCTTAACACCTTTTACACAGCCCACTAACTTGAAAAGCTTGTGGCATGTCTGACACAGAAAAAAATGGTGATGCGTGCTTACTTGATGCTCATAATGTGGCGAAGCTCCGGGAACCTCGACCAAACGCACAAGATTCTCCTCCGTAAATTTTTTTAAGCTACGATAAACCGTCGCAATCCCGATACTCGGAATTTCTTTACGTGCGATTTCGCAAATTTCCATTGGTGTAAGCGGCTGCTTCGTCGCCTTCAAAACCCGCAATATCACATCTTTCTGCTGAGTAGCATAGGCCATGCCCCAAGCTACTTTGCGCTAAATGATGAGTCAATTGTCAAAAGAAGAAACCCCTCTTATACCAAAAAGAAAAATGTTCGAGATAAACAAGCCGCCGAGATCTCATCGATCCGGCAGGCCGGGTCAACAGATGACCCAAATCGGATTGCTATTTAGTCTTTAGCAAATTAGGCTTCCAGACATGTCCACAGAAGAATTACAGGAACTTGTTGCTAATTTAGCAAAATCTCAAGCGGAGACAGATCGGCAGATGCGAGAATCGCGTGTCGAAACGGATCGACGAATGCAGGAAACGGATCGACG
>JBKEAD010000221.1:0-10833 GCA_047971915.1 Chthoniobacterales bacterium | reverse complement strand
TGGGACGGAAGGGGTTTGTCGAGAAGGTGTTTGAGGCGAATCGGTGGCGTTATGGTCCGAAGCGGAAGACGGGAGCGCGAGGGATGCGCGGGGCGGAGTGGGGAGATTTACGAACTTTGCGAGATTTGCAAAAAAAAGTGATCACCTGACGCGATATTGAATACTTCCTTTTGGGGTAGCTCTCAAAATATTTTTTTAAAAACTGCCCGAGCACATGGCTTTTAACCAATCGGCGTAGCGTTCTGAGACTTGACAGACTTCAAAGGCCATGAATTCGGGAACTTCGTATTTGTGAAGTTCATGCAAGCGTTTTTGAAGTGCTGGTAAATGATGCTCAAGCGTTTTCATCAAAACCATCACTTCATTTTCTTTCTCCAATTTACCCTCCCAACGATAAATAGATTTTGCTTGGGGTAAAATCGTTCCGCAGGCAATCAGACTCTCTTTAACCAAAATCTCGACAACCTGTTCTGCATCCTCTTCGGAAGCAAATGTCGATATTCCTACTACGATCATGCCGCAACTCCGACTTCGTGGCGGCAAATCCAACCACCGCCTAGAACCCTATCACGATCATAAATCACAGCGGCCTGCCCAGGCGTAACTGCACGCTGCGGGATATCTAAACATACCCGAGCGCGATTTTCTGAGATAGGATAAATCATCGCATCGGCACCTTGGTGCGCATAACGAATTTTAACGGTTCCTCGAATTGGCTCTTCCGAGAATCTTTCGAGCCAATTCACATTATCAATCTCAAAAGCTTCTTTTACGAGATCTTCTTCATATCCCACGATCACGCGAGAGGCTTCGGGATCGATATCTACGACATAACGTGGCTTTGGCGCACCACCGGGCAAGCCCTTGCGCTGACCAACCGTATAGAGTTCGATTCCATCATGTGGGCCAATATAGTTTCCCTCCAGATCGTAGATACCGCCGGGATGAAACTCGTCAGCGTCTAAATGCGAACGCAAAAATGCTTTATAATCATTTCCCGGCACGAAGCAAATTTCTTGACTATCCACCTTATCGGCAACACGCAGGCCAAGTTCGCGAGCGATTTCACGGATTTGAGGTTTTGTCATTTCGCCCAGTGGCGTCAAGGCTCTCCGAAGCTGTTCTGGACGCAGGCTAAATAGAAAATAAGATTGATCTTTACCCGCATCGATTCCTTTTCTCAAGGTCGAATTAGTTGGTCCGTGATCAATGATCGCATAGTGCCCGGTAGCGACAAATTCTGCTCCAAGTGCCTGCGCTTTTTTCCAAAGATTTCCGAATTTCAGTTTCTCATTGCAAAGCACACAAGGATTTGGCGTGCGGCCAGCTTTATACTCGCTTGCAAAATAATCGATGACTGTTTTTTCAAACTCATCGGCCTCATCCACGACATAGTGCGGCACGTCTAGAGCGTGCGCGACACCTCGGGCATCTGCGATAGCTGAGGGTCCACAGCATTTATCCTCAGCCCGAGAAATACAATCCTGCGGCCACACCTTCATCGTGACACCGATCACCTGCCATCCCTGTTTTTTGAGCATGTAGGCTGTAACGCTGGAGTCCACTCCTCCGCTCATACCGACAAGCACTCTTCTACCGTTTCCGTTCATTCGCGGACTATATGAGGTATGTTTTGATTCGTCAAACCGCATGAAATTTTTGAAAAGAATAACACATGGCTTTTGAAAAGGGTCCTTTTTGCTACGGTGTCTAGCATGGGAAAACGAAAACCGCGAATTTCTACGGAATCAAAAGATGCTCTGAGCGTCTCACCCTTTGCCAATTTGAGCTTAGAAGATTTACCTCCCGGTCCACCTGAAAACCCAAAAGTAGCTCCACCGACTCGGAATACAAAAAATTTGGGGCGACTCATTTTACGACGGGAAAAATCCGGGCGTGGTGGCAAAGTAGTCACTGTAGTGGACGAGTTTCCCGAATCGCTTTCGAGAGACGAGTTATTGGATTACTTAAAATACGCACAACGTTTTTGTGGTTGTGGAGGCACTCTCAGGGAGCGCAGTATCGAGCTACAAGGCGAGCAGATCGAGACAGCACGTAACTTTTTTACTCAAAAAGGATTCCGTGTTGTTGGGAGTTAAGCCTTCGTTTTAATCAAAGGCGACGGGCGACTAAAGTTGCATTATGTCCACCGAAACCAAAGGAATTACTCAGGACGACATCGAGTTTTTTCTCGCGTGCTGTGTGCGGCACGTAGTCGAGATCGCATTCGGGGTCGGGGTTGTCCAAGTTAATTGTTGGGGGGATGATTCCGTTTTTGAGAGCCAAAACGCAGGCGGCCATTTCGACACCGCCGGCTGCGCCTAAAAGGTGACCGGTGCAGGATTTTGTCGAGCTAATGGCTACGGTTTTTGCGGACTCACCGAGTGCTTGTTTGATGGCACGCGTTTCGCAAATATCACCGAGCGGAGTCGATGTGGCATGTGCGTTTATATAGTCGATGTCTTCCGGATTTACATTTGCGTGTTTCATTGCAATGGCCATTGCGCGTGCAGCACCGTCTCCGTCGGGGAGCGGTTGCGTCATGTGAAAAGCATCTGCCGTAGCACCGTAACCGGCGAGCTCACAATAGATGGTCGCGCCGCGTTTTTTTGCATGTTCGTATTCTTCGAGAACAAGGATGCCGGCACCTTCGCCCATGATAAAACCATCGCGGTCGCGATCAAAAGGACGACAGGCCTTTTGAGGTTCATCGTTGCGACAGCTCAGAGCTTTCATCGAGGCAAATCCGGCTACGCCAAGAGGGGTGATTGTGGCTTCGCAGCCTCCGGCCAGAAAGATATCGGCATCGCCAAATTTGATATTGCGCCAAGCTTCGCCGATAGAATTATTCGCCGTGGCGCAAGCTGTTACGATGGTCATATTTGGTCCACGAAGATTATACTCCATCGAGACAAGGCCGCTGGCCATGTTACTAATCATCATCGCAATGGTAAAAGGCGAAACGCGTGAGGGTCCCCGCTCTAAAAGGCGCTGACTTTCATCTTCCATACTGCGAAGACCACCGATCCCGCTGCCGATTATGACGCCAAAGCGATCACGGTCAACCGCCTCGAGATCAATCCCCGAGTCTTCAAGAGCCATTTTGGAAGCGGCAACACCAAATTGTGTGAAGCGATCTGTGCGCCGAGCGGTTTTCGGGACTTTAAAATAAGGTGCCGGAACAAAATCTTGAACTTCTCCGGCAATTTTACAGTCGAATTCTGTTGAATCAAAAGCCTTAAAAGGAGTGATTCCACTTTTGCCTTCGATGAGACCTTGCCAAAAGGTATTTGCATCGTTTCCGATGGGTGAAATGACTCCTAAGCCAGTAATAACGACTCTTCTTTGATTCATAATTTAACTTGTTGGGATTCCTGTTGCGAACTTGAGCTTGTTAGTTGGTGTCATGGAGAGAAAATTTGGCAATAAAAATCTTCTATTTCTTGGTGCTTCATAAATTAAAAAACTACTAAAATGCCGAGCGAATTTCACCTATTTCCTTTTGGAAAATTTTTTTGATCCGAAATTGCTTTATAGGCGACCTATATAAAGGACTGACGGCTAGTGCGTTCGGTTAGTGCTCCACAACGCGGACAAGGGAGCGGTGCGTTTACCTTGGCATCATCATGCTCGATTTTTTCCGTGTCGTCATAGTTTTCAAATTCCATACCGCAAAGACGACACTGAATACGACGAGAAAGATTGGCGTTGCGGCGTCTTTTGCGTGCAAATTCGTAAATAATCCAAATTCCAAAAATCCCGATCAAAAAGACCAGTAGATAAATAAAAACAAATTCTGTCGGCGTTACGGAAATCATGAGGACGGCGGAGGGGTATTTGGAAAAACATCCGGCCCCCAAAGAAACCAGACGGAGCCCCACGTTAGGTCCGATGAAGTTGCCGAATCCGACGTGTCTTTTTCGATATTCATTTTCAGTAGGGTCTGACGCGCAAGCTGATCGAGATGTTCGTTGCCACTGGATTTTTGGAGAAGCAAATAGCGGATATTATTTTCGGGCGAAAAAGCCACATCAAAAACCGAAGGGGCGGGAAATTCGTTTAGCGTGTATTGGATGGAAGCCGTATCAGGTTGCGGCCAAGCTTTATCGGCCAAGGGGCCGGTTCCTATGACCTTGGTGACGGGAGGAGATTTTGCAATGACTCCCGTTTTTGGATGCCGGATAAAATTACTTTCCGTATCGGCCAGAAAATCGAATATTTGCTCGGGCGGAAGAATGCGTGGAATTTGTGCTTCAGGGACATTGATATCCGGTCGATGTGTATCGAAACTAGGTTGAAAAGAAATTTCCGGAAGCTGAAAAAGTTCGCGCTTATCGGGTTGATATTGAGAAAAAAGCGCGGGGTCGGAAGCATCTAACCATGCATAAAAAGCGTCTGCCCGAGGGGTTGATTGAAGAACCGCCGTAATGGATGCCGGACGATAAGCTCCGGGCGAGGGTTCGGGATAAATGATCTGAAAGATAACGAGCGAGGCTAGATGTAGCCCAAAGCTCACGATGACCATAAACGGAAATAAAATGTGAATCCGATGTTGGCTTCGCCACTGGAAAAGCAAATCGCCAGAGGAGTCAGTTTTCATCGGTGGCAAGAATGACCGATATACCAAGCTCCAGAGCGAGGTTGGCGACATCGGTAACTCGTTCATAGGGCACGCTACGCTCGGATTTTATGATGAGGGCGGTATTCACCGCTGTTTCCGGACGGTTTGATAGCCGCTGCTTGAGCTCATCGAGAGAGACTTCTTGATTTTGAAAATAAAGTGCTGGATTTGGCGATCCGGTAAGACTGACTACTTCGGGATTGCGTAGTGGAGCTAATGCAAAAGGCGAGAGTGGAACGTTCACTGCAATACCGGGTTGCAGTAAAAAATTTGTGCTGAGAATGATAAAAAAAACAATTGTTATACAGAGATCAATCGCCGGTGCAAAATAGAGAAATATCGGCTGGTTGGGATATCTGCGAGAAAGGCTCACGGTATGTGTTAAGATTTTTTTTCGTTAGCGTTCGACGTATTCGAGTCCTCCCTATCCCGCCGTTCCAAAAGCAGATGCGAAGTTTCGATTGCGGCACGTTCCATATCGGAAAGAAACCCATCGACACGCGAACCGAGATAGGCGTAGGCCATGAAAGCGGGAATCGCAACCGCCAGACCGGCTATGCTAGTTGCCAGACTTTGAAAAACACCTCCCCCAATTTCAGCGGTTGTCGTATAAAGGCCTTGGGTGCTGATTGATGAAAATGACTGCATGAGACCCAGCATGGTGCCTAGTAAACCAAAGAGTGGTGCAAGATAGGCAATCCCGGAGAGCAGGGGCAATCGGCGCTCAAGATCGGGAATTTCCAAACGCCCGGCCTCTTCTCCGACAAGGCGGAGCTCTGTGGCATCGGCTCCGTTGTGCTGCAAGACAGCATGAACAACACGGGCAATCGGCCCCGGCGTGAGTGCGGCTTCTTGGATTGCTTCTCCAATGTCTCCGCGCCGAATGAGTGTGGCGATACCTCGCAAAAAATCTGCCGTCGAGATAGAGCAGCGGTGAAAATAAAGCACACGATCAAAGATGGCTCCTAAAGCTAAAACGCTAAGAAGTAACAGCAGCCACATGAGTGGCCCTCCTTTTTGAAATATTTCCAACATGGAGACTTTGTTTTCCGGTAATTCTAAAAATCTGTAAAGAAGCAACCGCTTCCGATACTTTACGAAAAGCGATTATTTATCGTTTTGTCGATGGTATTAAGGGGTCGTTTTCGGATTTGACCCACCTTTTTTTACAGAGGGAGTGGTTAATAAATTTGATTCTCCGACATTTAAAAACGGCACCGGACCATCGCCACCGGTAATTTTCGGGAGAACACCATCCCATTTTTCGATCGTGCGAAGTTGGATGATTGATGGGCTTGCAGCCAAGGCTTCGGCTTCGCGACGGATGGCATCGGCGCGTGCCACAGATTGCGACTCGATGGCAAAGGCTTCGGCGGCGGCAGCCAGCTTGCGTTCTTCAGCAGCCGCTTCGGCTTGGGTTACACGACGATTTTTTTCGTTCTTGGCTTGGAGAGCCTGTTGCTCGGCTTGGACTTTTAGCTCGATAGCGCGGTTAAATTCATCGCTGAAATCAAAATCAGTAATAGCGATGCTGGCGATTTTGATGGCGTTGCGGATGTCTTTTTCTTGTAAGATAACGTCGATGAAATTTTCAACGGATGCTTGAATTTGCTGCTTCACAAGTTCACGTTTGGTTACGAGTTCCTCGGCTGTGAATTTAGCGGTCACGGCTTTCACACATTCCTGAATGGCCGGTTCGACGGTGGTTGCAGCAATATTTTCAGGACCGCCCACACGATTGTAGGTTTGTGGAGCAAGCTCGCCGGTTAGGGAATAGGTAACGGTGACTTCCGTGGTCACGGTTTGAAGATCGCGGGAAGCAGCGGTGGATTGTGCATTGGTCGCACGGAGACGGATATCGATTTGCTCAACCTTATCAATAAAAGGCCGCTTAAAATGCAGACCGGGTTCAAGCGGAGTGTTTACGACGGCACCAAGACGTTTAATGACGCCGACATGCCCGGCTTGCACGACGACGACAATGCCACCCAAAACGACGAGCACGACAATAAGAAGTAGAATAACGGGAATAACACCGGCCAATGCAGCAACATTGACATTAGCAGAGCGAGATTTAGAGGTGCGCGAGAATTGGAAAAAGCGAGGCATAGTTTTTTTACAGATTAAGTTTAGCCCGAAAGCTACGTCTTTTTTTCAATTTGTCGAGACTTGGCTATCGAGAGTTCATTTCCTACTTTCTTGCTTTCCTTATTTAAAAAACTTCTTACCGACGGGTATCTCTAAGATAAAAAAACGTTCACCGAAAAAAGTTTTCGGAATAGAACCTTGCCTCTTACATGAACTTTCCCGATGAGCCAAATATCTGCGCATTTGGATCGGTGAATTCTTTATTTACAAAGAAGCCATATCAATGACGAAACGATATTTTACATCGCTTTTTATCATACGCTCGTAGGCTTCATTTATTTGCTCCATACGGATCATTTCTACATCAGCGGTAATGTTATGTTCGCCACAGAAATCGAGCATTTCTTGTGTTTCTGCAATTCCGCCGATACTCGAGCCCGAAAAGCTGCGACGTGCAAAAATCAGCCCAAACACACCTACGGGCAAAGGTTTATCAGGAGCACCGACCATCGTGATGTTACCATCGCGCTTAAGTAAATTGATATATGCATTAATGTCGTGCTGTGCCGCAACACAATCCAAAATGAAATCAAAGCTGCCGACGTGCTTACTCATTTCATCAGGATTTTTTGATACGACAACTTCGTCTGCACCGAGGCGTCGCGCATCTTCTGCTTTACCCGGAGAAGTCGTAAAAAGAACCGTGTGAGCACCAAAGGCATGAGCAAATTTTAAACCCATGTGCCCCAATCCACCAAGGCCGACAATCCCGACTTTTTGTCCCTTACCGACCTTCCAATGTCGCAAGGGTGAGTAGGTCGTAATACCTGCGCACAATAGAGGAGCCGCACTCGAAAGCGGAAGACTAGTAGGAATACGCAGCACAAACCGCTCGTCCACGACAACACTGCCGGAGTAACCACCATAGGTCACCGGAGCCGTGCCATGCGAGTCGGGCGAACCGTAGGTAAGAATCATATTGGGGCAATACTGTTCGAGACCTTCCTGACAACTCGGGCAAGTATGATCTGAATCGACAAGACAACCTACACCGACCGTATCGCCTATTTGAAATTTACGAACATCGGAACCGACGGAAATCACACGCCCCACAATTTCGTGCCCGGGAACACAAGGATAAACCGTGGGCATGAAATCGCTCCACTCATTGCGTGCGTAGTGAATATCAGAATGACAAACACCGCAGTAGAGAATCTCTATCTGCACATCTCGCGAAGTGGGATCGCGACGAGGAATCGAATCAGAAACTAAAGGTGAAGAAGCACTGGACGCTGTGTAGGCTTTGGCTTGATACATAATTTTTAAGAGGATTTAGAGGAAAGTCGTGTGAAACTCCATTTTACCGAATTTGGATGTTGTTGACAATGCTCTTGTGCCTTCAAGCAGGGTCTTTTCATTGTCGCTTTTGAAAATTCCGACGACGACCGTGTATGAGCTTACAGCTCCGAGTTTAAGAGTCCAAGTTCGGCTGCTTTAGGACACCTTTGAAACCCTCATTCCTTGCGTCTGCTTGTTAATTTTTTATGATTCACCGGTTTGCTTTTTATTTTTGCCGGTATCTTTGTCCTGGTTTTTAGTTTCAGTTTTGTTTTTGCCTTTGTTATTTTTTTTAGCAGTTTTATTTTTTGGCGGAGCGGCGAGCTCTTCTTGGCTTAGAAAGCCATCGCTATTTTTGTCGCGGTTTTTAAACATCTTATCTACGGCGGCAGGATTTTTTTCTTTCATTTTTGTTCCGCGTGGGCCGGAAGTGAATTCTTCTTTACTAAGTTTGCCGTCATGATCTTTATCTAGTTTTTTCATCATTTTTTCGGCGCGCTGTTCAGGCGTGAGAGGTGTTTTACTTTTCTTTCCGTCTTCGGCAGAGCTGCTATTAAAAAGCAGTGCGGAGAAAGAAGTGATCATTGCGAGTATGAGGATTTTTTTTGTCATAGATCCTGGTAACCCTGCTATATAAAATTAGTTGTGAAAATTTTTTATCCGTGTTCTTGAATCCATTGAGCTATTTGTTTTTTGGCAGCATCTGCATCGTCGTCTTGCTGAATAAGGTGATACGTATTTTCGAAAATAATGAACTTTTTGTCTGTGCTCGCAAATTTTTCAAATTCTTCTCGAAGCTGTTTTGGATCGATAAATGGATCGTGTTTTCCTGCTAACATCAAAATGGGTTGATTTATTTTCGGAATTATTTTCTGTGCTAATTTCATTAGTTTGCCGACTTGCACCGTAAATCCCAAAGCATAAGCTTTCACAGTATGAGGCCGCTTTTCGTTTTCTTGCTCGTAAATTTTATTAGTCGTTAATTGCGGTTTTTCTGAACGACCGTGCACAAAAAGTGCTGGTGATATAACAATGTTTGGCATGATTTTGTAAACAACCCTAACTAAAACCTCCAATGGTAGAGACAGCTTTTGTCGCAAATGAATCACCGGACTCAGCAAAATAATTCCCGTAACACGATTTTTTATTTCGGGAAATAGCATAAGGGACAAAGCAAAAATTCCACCCATCGATTCACCGGCTAAAAGAACTTTTTTTTCTGTTGGGATTTCCTGCAAAAGAAACTGTCGAAAATCATCGACAATTTCTGCTACCTCAAACGTCTTGCCCCGTTTTTCTCTCCGCGGATCCAAACCCTGATTTCGCATGGCGTAGCACCAAGCATTGATTCCACAACTTTGTGCTGTTTCGGCGAGAAGAGCCATTTCAGATGGAGCCGAACCCATTCCGTGTAAAATAACGATGTCTTGTGCCTTCTCTGTCTCTCTTTTACCCACGTCGCCTTGCCAAAAATACAGCGGGAAACAAACACCATCCTGTGCTTGGAATTCCTTTATTTTAACCCTTGCACTGTCCGCCATTACCTTGATTTC
Source organism: Chthoniobacterales bacterium (assembly GCA_047971915.1). Lineage (GTDB taxonomy): Bacteria > Verrucomicrobiota > Verrucomicrobiia > Chthoniobacterales > JBKEAD01 > JBKEAD01. The sequence goes on along the minus strand of JBKEAD010000221.1, from coordinate 1,233 downwards.
AACATATTTAAAAATCTCATTTTCTAAATTTTCTCCCCTTGCGAAGTATTCGTGAATAACTGGGGAGTTAATGCCAATACCTTTTGATTTTTGTGAATAGTTTGTTTTTGTTTACAGCTTTTCGATTTTCTCTCCACTTTTATTCACGGGTTTTTTGTGAGCTTAACTTGTTGTTTTTAAGCTTGTTGGGATTGTTTCATGGACTTACTCGCAGCCTTATTATTACTGAGAATCCTTTTGTTTAATTATTATTTATTTATAAGCATGTGAACATCTCATGATTTCTTCTCTATCCAGATGGAAACAATGCTCAAATCCGCCGGAGTTACACCACTAATCCGAGCCGCTTGACCAAGTGTCGCCGGACGAATTTGCTCTAGCTTCTGAATAGCCTCCGCACGAAGCCCATGAATCTCTGCATATCGAATTCCTTTGGGAATAGCACGCTTCTCGCGACGCTCGGCCTTATGGATGTGTTCCTGTTGGCGTTTTATGTAGCCCTCGTATTTTAAATCGCTCTCGACAGAAAACCATAAGTCATCAGAGAAATCTTTTTTAAATTCGCTCGGTAGTTTTGACGCATTGTTTTCCGGTCGTTTTAGCCATGCAGAAAGTTTTATTGATTCGTAACTTGTTGAATCACAATAAGTTAAAAGCTTTTCACGAACAGAAATTTTGGCTTCAAAGGCCAAACGCTGCTTTTCATCAACTAAGTCGGAAGCGATGGCAAGAGGAGTCAAACGAATATCGGCATTGTCCTGCCGAAGCAAAAGACGATACTCCGCCCGACTGGTAAACATGCGATAGGGTTCTTGAGTTCCTTGGGTGACAAGATCGTCGATCAGGACGCCAATGTAAGCTTCGGAGCGTTTTAAAATAAATTCGGAGCCATTTTTTAGTTTGAGTCCGGCATTTGTGCCCGCAACGAGACCCTGAGCAGCAGCTTCTTCGTAGCCGGAGGTTCCATTGATTTGCCCGGCGAAATAGAGGTGCTCGATACGTTTGGTCTCAAGTGTTGGGAAAAGCTGCGTAGGGGGACAAAAATCGTATTCGACAGCGTAGCCCGGGCGTAAAATCTCGGCATTTTCCAAACCTTTTATGGATCGGATAAATGCATACTGCACGTCATAAGGAAGGCTTGTAGAAATACCGTTTACGTAAAGTTCGTCGGTCTGTAAGCCCTCGGGTTCTAAAAAGAGTTGATGCGAGTTCTTTTCTGAGAAACGAACGACT
>JBKEAD010000011.1:0-1961 GCA_047971915.1 Chthoniobacterales bacterium | reverse complement strand
AGAACACGGCGTCTATTTCCCCAGCCTTGCAGTGCTGCTGCGTTTGAGACAAAATCTAGATTGTCATTGGGATACACTTTTAGACGGCTGCAAAGAGTGAAAAGCTCATTGCTCCGCCGATAACCCGCCGACAAATCCATCCATAAAGGCAACAAGCCCTGCGCGCCCCTGAGCGAATACGGGCTGTGTATTTAGCAGGAGGAGGGCAATTATTGTAAGGATCGGAGTCTTCATGGGGTTGTTCGGTGGTATAGGTTGTAATTTAAAGGCGGAAAAAAGAATGGAATGAGGCAAAGATTCCTCTTCGAAACGCTTGCAACACATCGCGCATATTTCGCGGCAGAGCTTTTTTTTTAATGCTGTCTCCACATGACCGTGCCGTCATTCGGGCATTTATAGACTCCCGGCCATGAATAGGTCTGAATGAGTTTGCATTGGGGACACCTGTAGGTGAAGGTCGTGGCGAGAACGGTTCCCGCTGCGAGCAGGGAGAGAACGAGTGCTAATTTTACTTTCATACGCTAGCCCTTTCGCCAAGGATTCGAAAATCTCTCCCGCAAAAGTAAAAAAATCTCAAAAAAAGGATCGGATGGGGCTGAGAGGAGTTGCACCCCTCAGCCCTTCCACACCACCGGACGTGCGGTTTTCCGCATCCGGCGGTTGAACCTTGTCCTCTTCACCTTTTGGCTTAGGGGGTAGGGATAAAGTGTCAGAAACCACTTGCTGGTGCTGGCTAGGGAGGCTGCTGGTGGGGCGTTGGCGCGAAAAGGGTTGTGTCGTTTGCTGGATCAGACTTCGTATGGAACGAATCGGACGGTGAACAGGAAAGGCGTGTCGTGGAGATATCGATGCTTGTTATTTGAGCATGGGGAGGAGCGGAGTTATGACGAGGGGGATGTTAGGGAGAAGCGGCATGGGATTGCAGCGGGGAAGGTTGAGGAAGTGATTGCGAGTGGAGGGAAGCTGAGTATGGCGGAGGCTTTGCGATGTCGGGTGCGGTATTTTTGTGATGGGGCGGTGTTGGGGAGGAAAGCTTTTGTGGAGAAGATATTTGAGGTAAATCGGGATCGTTACGGTCCGAAGCGGAAGAGTGGAGCGCGAGGGATGCGTGGGGCTGATTGGGGAGAACTGCGAAGTTTGCGAGATTTGAGAAAGGAAGTAATTAGGGCCTGTAAGGTAACGTCTTAAATCGGCAAAAAAGCGTCTTTTTGGCCTAAAAAGCAGTTATTCAACTCGGCGAATCGAGATTCGCCGAGCCTCATCCCTATATTTTGGACTCAAAAATCCATTTTTCATTCTCTTTTTCCGTTACCTTAACAGGCCCTTAATCAATTCTAATTTTTAGGCAAAATGCCGACTTGTTCCTCGACGTCTTGGCGGAAGCGGTATTCGTCGCCGATGGAGAACTTGCTTCCGGTTTGGAGGAGGCATGTTTCGCCGGTGGGGAGTTGCACCTCGAGTTGGAGGGGGCGTTTGCCGGAGTGTTTGCGGGCGAGTTTTTGGAGTTTTTCTAAAATTTCGTCGGTGAGTAAAGCGTGCTGGATTTGGAGAATGACGGGTTTGCCTGTGGCTTTCTTTTTGAGTTCTTTGAAGCTGGTGGCGGAGACGCGGAGTTTGTCGCCTTGGCGTTGGATGCCGACTTTTGCGGAGACGACGTTGCCGACGGTTAGGAGTTCGGCGTTGCGGGAGAAAACTTCGTCCCAGACGAAAATTTCGATCGGGGCGGTGAAGTCTTCGAGGCTTAAGATGACGAAAGGTTTGTTACTTTTTGTATATTTTTTTTCTACTGATAAAATGATGCCGCCGAGGGTTTTGGATTCGCGTTTTTCTTTTTCTTCGATGTTGATGGCTTCGGAAATAAAGGAGATTTTCTCATCCTCAAAACGTCCGGCGTAGTCGTCGAGAGGGTGTCCGCTGACGTAGAAACCGAGGAGTTCTTTTTCGAAATCTAGGGTTTCGCG
>JBKEAD010000122.1:0-21321 GCA_047971915.1 Chthoniobacterales bacterium | reverse complement strand
TCTCGGTAAAGTAGGGCGATAATCCCGTCGGGACGGACGAGGCAGGCTCCGCCTTTTAGGAGAGCGAGGGCGTCGCTGGTGAGGCCGATTCGGTCGATTAAAAAATTGTCGGCACTGTTTTTTTCGCTGCCGTTTTCGTGGAGGAGACGGCTAGTTTTGGCGGATAGAACGTAATGAATGCGGAGACTTTTGCCGAAGGATTGACGGAGAGAGTCGGCAAATTCTTTGGCATGCGGGAGAGCATGGGGGTCGGCGGTGTCGATGGAGTTTACGAAAAGAAAGAGGGTGAAATGGTCGGAGTGGATAAAGTCAAGGAGCCGGCAGGGGGAGCCGTCGGATTGTGTGAGATCAAGATCGGGGAGCCGTTTGCCGGCGATTTGGTGAGAGGGTTTTTGCTTTGGTTTTTCGAAGGCAAATAATTCGTCGAGAGGGTAGCTTTGCTCAAATCCGGCGAGTGCGTTGTGGGAGTGATTGAAGAACCAGTCGCTAGGTGTAGCGTTGGGGCTGAGATGCCGGAGCGTGACGAGTTTTTGTTGATAACTGTGCAGCCGTTCGGTGTTGTAGCTTTCGAGGAAGGAAAGAGGAGCCTTTGTCTGGATAGTTGTAGTGAGTTTCCAGGCGAGGTTAAAGGCGTCTCCGAGATCGGAATTTATATCGTCGGGGAGGAGTGGAGTAGGCGTGGCGTGGGCGGCAGGACCAAGGAGGAAGATGCGCTCGGAGTGAAATTTCTCGGCTAGAAAGTTTTCGTGAATATAGCTTTTGTGGTGGGAGATGGTAGCGAGGTGGAGTTTGGGTGTGGCGTGAGCTTGGGTTAGCTGATCGAGAGTTTTTTGGAGATTTTCTTGAGTGAATGCGGCTGCCTTGTCTTCGGAATCGTGTTGAGAAATGCAGTAATATTCTTTTTCGTGTTGGGGATAAAAGGCGAGTTGATGATTTTTTGTGAAGAGGAGAAGAGCTTCATCAAGGTCCAGTCTGGGAGAGTCTTGAGTGAGGGTGAGTCTAGCGGTTTGGAGATATTTTTTTTCTTTTTGGAGGGTGTCTAGGACGTGAAGCTTGGCGGGAGCATCTCTTTGCAAGACCGTGCAGTCGATGAGATAGTCGCAGCTTAATTTTTCCTCGATATTATCCTTTTTAAACCGGCAATTTATGCGATCAGGTGTTTTTTGAATATCTTGAAGAGTGATATTTTGTTCGGGGGTAATGCCAATTTGTTGAAGGAGGTCGCTGAAAGTTTGTGTGATTTCGTCGATTGGCGAAATACGGCCGTAGGGGTAGCGGGACTCTAGGACAGCGTGGATGCTGCGGCCAAATTCTTTTGTCTCCGTGCCGTCGGATTTGAAAAAGAGACTGCGTTTTATCGGCTGACCAATTTTTTCGAAAGCCTCAGCAATATCGGCAAGCCGGAGAAGTTCGAAACTCCGTGCATGGAGGAGAACTTGATCGGAGGAGGGGATTTCACTTGGTGTCGAAAAAATGCGGAGCGGGATTTTCTGCTTCGCGAGGAGGTAGGCAAGTGCTTGGGCGGCGGGGTTTATGCCGAGGATGAGGACGGATATATGTTGCGGGTTGCTCATGGGTTTGCCGGGTGTTTTTTATAAATGAGCATAAGGTTGCGAATGTAGATGAACCAGCCTGTGCCTTGCCCAATGACGCCGACGATGTCTTTTCTCCAAATAAAATAAATCATCAGCATACTCGCGCCAAAGAGACTCATCCACCAAAAAGCAACGGGAATGACGGAGCGTTTGTCGCGTTCGCTAATGATCCACTGCACGAGCATTCGTCCGGTAAAAAGAATTTGCCCACCGAGGCCGAGGGCGACCCATGCGATGCCGATAGGGCTGCTAATGTTTAGTAGGATGAGCAGCCAATTGCGGTTGATTTGCTGGTCGTGGAGGATTTTTGTAAATTCATCGGGCGTGAGCATGCGGGGCTCCATGCCGTCGGGCTGAATGATGAAAACGAGCATGCCGTCGGGGAGTTGGGCTATCTGCACATGTTCGCTGGCAGCAGGGAGCCGGACCTTGAGATCGGCGATTTCGGAGGCGTTTTTTTCTTTGATGGCGGGATCGACGAGGCGGCCTGCACCGTGCCAGTCGAAGGTGTTGTTTTCCTGACAGGCTGCCAGACCGAAACCTAGCAGAGCAAGGGTAATGAGATTGCGAAAATTTTTAAAAAAATTCAAAGCGTGAGAGGTGAAACAACTATTGGGGCTTATGGCATTCCGTAGCCGAAGGCGCAAGCCCGGCTAATACCAAAAGGAAAAATTTTAGAGGCTCATCTTGATATCCCATCGACGGACGACGTTGTCCTCATCGCCGATCGAAAAAATTGGTGACAGGTTCATTTTGAGATATGAGTCAAATCCTCGCCCTGAGGCCTTTGCCTCCTCAATGCCACAAGCCACATACTCAAGCCCCAAGTCTGTCATAAATAAATCTATGCCCTCTCCAACTACAGGCATTATTTCAGCTACGACAACCTCACAGACGATGGTGGCCTGAATCTCTTTATCTGTCGAATTTTGCTGCATGTTTTGGGGCGGCATGGCATGAAGAGGGGCGATGGCTGCTAAATCTGCAAGTTCTAAAAAAGCGAAAAAGTGTGACCGCTTTATTTTCGTGAGTGGAAGCGATGAGGCCGAGGTCAAAAAAGTGGCCCGGGCTTTGGCGGATGAGCTGGCTCCAACGGATGATCCTTTTGCCCGAGAAGTCATTGATGGAGATTTGAATGTCGCGGACGAATTTGTGCAGTGTCTTGAAAGCACGCGGCAAGCTTTGTTGACGGTTCCGTTTTTTGGCGAAAAATTGGTTTGGCTCAAGAGTGCAAGCTTCCTCGAAGACTCGGCAAGTGCACGCGCTGAAGCGGTCGAAGAAATGACCGAGCGGTTGCTTCAAACACTCAACGAAGGTCTGCCGCAGGGAATTACTTTTTTGCTCAGTGCGCCCAAAGCGGATAAGCGGCGGTCTGTCTATAAACAACTCTCGAAGCTCGGAAAAACGCATTTGCACGATACGCCGGATCTTGGGTTTAGAGCGACCGAGGCAGATTTAACACGCTGGGTTTCTAAGCGTGCTTCCGAGCGAGGACTGACAATCTCAACGGATGCCGCCGCGCTTTTAGCCGCGCATGTCGGCCTCGATACGCGTCAGATCGATATCGAACTCGAAAAGCTGGACCTAGCCAAAGGTGAAAATGGAAAAATAGATTTGGATCTTTTGCGCCAACTCGTCCCGCAGACGCGGCACGGGAGTATTTTTGATTTAAGTAATGCGATTGGGCAGCGGGATTTATCGGCGGCTTTGGATTGTCTGGAGCAGCTTTTTCGTCAGCGAGAAACGGCAATGGGGATTCTTTTGGCCGCGATTGTGCCACCGGTTCGTAATTTGCTTGTCGTGAAAGATCTTATGTTGCGCTTTAAATTACGCCCTCCAGATGCGCCGCATTTTTTTGCCGGAACTTTGAAACGCCTTCCTGAAGAGGCACTCGATCACTTGCCTAAAAAAAAGGATGGCACCGTGAGTGCTTACGCTCTGGGTATTGCTGCGAGTAATGCTCCACGTTTTTCTCTCGAAGAATTACAGCATGGTTTTGTTGCTTGTCGTGAAGCAAATTTAGCTTTGGTCAGCGGTAACGTCGGTCCGGAAACGGTGCTCAGCAAGCTGCTCGTTCGATTGTTGGCGTAGGTTTTTATTTACCGCTGTCGCCCTCGATTTCTTTGAGAGCCTTTAGAGCGACTTGTTGAGATTTGAGTTCTTCGATGCCCTCGGGTTTTATTTTTAGCGCAATTTCAAACTCTTTTTTTGCAGCAACGGTATTGCTAATCGCAAGATAAGCGCGTCCAAGCTCGACGTGATGAGCAATGCGCTGTGGCGATATGGCGATGGCTTTTTTGAAACATTCGATGGAGGTCTCCAGCGAGGCGGGGGGGATTTTACCAAAAAAAAGTTGGGCCACGCCGCGCAAGACGGGGTTTAGTGTCGCTATCTCGTAGTGCCAGCGACCTTGAATATGCCAAGCGTATTCGAGTCGGGGGTTCAGCTTGGCAGCCTCTTCGGCCTCGCTTTTTATCAGCTTGGAGTATTGCAGCTGTTGGCGTGGAGACTCGGTTTCTGCCAGCCGTCCGTAAGCGACCGCGAGAGCGAGGTGCGCTTCCCCGCTTTTAGGATTTGCATCGATAGCTTCTTTTGCAAGGGCGATTGCTTTTTCCGCTGTTTTTTGACGTGCTGCTTTTGATTTTTTTTGGGCTACGGTGGCGGAGTATTGTTCGGATAAACGATATAAAATCGAAGCCTGCCCGGGATCTTTTTTATTAGTTGCTTCCAAGAGCAAAATGGCTTCTCCGTGCTTTTGCTGTTTTCTGAGTAGGTCGGCTTGGAGAATGTCTTTTTGAGACTCGACGGAGAGTGCTAAGCTGCCGCTAATCCCAAGGATAAAAGCTATGGCGAGGAGTAGAAAAAATTTTGTAATGCGCATTTAAAAGAAGGAGCGTCTCTCTTTACCGAAGAGTTTCGGGTAGGAAAAGTTTCCATATTGGAACACGGCGGATGATGATTCGGGCCTCAACCCTAGAGCCGATAACGAGTTCTCGCGGTGTTTTTTCCACTTCAGCGACAACGCGGTAGAGTGGTTCCGGAGTGCTTTCGGTTTCTGGTTCGGGTTCGAGTGCGACGCGCAGAACGCGTCCTTCGATGTAGCCGTGGCGCAGTGTGTCAAAAGACTTGGATTCCATGACAACGCGCTGGCCCGGACGAATGCGGTCGTATTGATTTTCTCCGGCGAAAATATCCACACGAGAGGCGTCTCCGTGTGCGACATGGGCCAGCTCCTCGCCACGGGTGACGCGTTGTCCGGAGCGACGTTTATTTATGAGCGTCACTATGCCGGCCTCGGGGGTACGGAGGGTGCAACGCCCGATGCGCTCGTGGAGCAGGTTGGCCTCTGTTTCCAAAACTCGCAAAGCAGCTTGGGCATTTTGAATTTCTGCTCGGGCTTCGCCGAGAATGGTTGCTTCGAGTCCTCTTTCCAGAATTTTTAATTTTTCCTGTGCTTTGTCCTTTTCGGACTGGGCGATCTCGACCGCTAGGCGTGCCCGCTCGGTTTCTTGCTGGCTGACAAGGCCCTTGGCGTGAAGATCTGTCGAACGTTGAAATTCAACTTCGCTTTGCCGGAGACGTTCTTGCGCAATGGTCAGTTCTTCGTGCATATGCCAAAACTCCTTCGGCAAGGGGAGCTTGGCTGTGCGCTCTAAGCGGACTTTTTGAAACTCCAGTTCACTGCGTGCTTTTTCGATATTTGCTTCGACTTGTGCCAGCTCTTCTTTGTGCAGCGTATCGTCGAGGCGAAGAATAGCCTGATCTTTGCGAACCTTTTCACCCTCCCATGCCAAAATTTCTTTAAGGATACCGTCTTCAGGTGCGTGGAGGTAGGTGTCGCTTTCAGAAGTCACCCGTCCCTCAGCGATGATGCGCTCATCGACCGGGGTGAAAAATAGCAGACCGATGAACGCAGCTAAAAAAATCCCAAGAAAAATCAACACCATACGCCGCATGGAGCGAATTTGTTTTTGGATATTTATTTGTCGATCTGAATTCATCCGTTACGCATCTTCGGTAAGAATTTTGGGTTGATGCAAGTTGAAGTAAGACCCTTTTTTGGTAAGGAGTTCTTCGTGACTGCCGATCTCGACGATGCGTCCGTGATCGAGCACGACGATACGCCCGGCCTTACGAATCGTGCTGAGGCGGTGGGCGACGATAAATGTTGTGCGCCCACGCATGAGCGTATCCATCGAAGCCTGAATGAGTGCTTCGCTCTGATTGTCTAATGCGCTGGTGGCTTCATCGAAAATCAAAATGCGGGGATTTTTTAAAATACACCGGGCGATGGCGATGCGCTGACGTTGACCGCCCGAGAGGGAACCACCGTTTTGTCCGACCTGCGAGGCGAAGCCTTGAGGCATTTCTTCGATGAAATTTAGGGCATTTGCCTGACGTGCCGCTTTCTGTATTTCTTCAAAAGTAGCATCAGGCCGCCCGTAGCGAATGTTTTCCTCCACCGATCCAGAAAATAAAAAATTCTCCTGCAAAACGATTCCTAACTGCTGGCGATAAGTATCATATTTCAGGCGTCTCAGATCAACTCCATCGATGGCGATCACGCCCGATTCGATATCGTAAAAACGCGTAAGCAAACTCATCAAGGTAGATTTACCGCTCCCGCTATGGCCGACAAGTGCGATGATTTCTCCCGGTTCCACGTTGAGATTAAAATCAGAAATCACGGGGTTTCCTTCGTAGGAAAAAGAGACATTATTAAAGGCGACGTGACCTTTTATATCGTCGAGCATTATCGGATTGCTATCCTCCTGAATATGCGGCTTGGTATCCAAAAGGGATAAAATTCTCTCGAAACCGGTTCGTGCGTTTGTGCTCGCCTGAATGAGTGCAGAAAGGTTGTCGAGCGGGCCAACAAGCATCCAGAGGTAGCTCGTGTAGGCAACGTAAGCTCCGATGGACATCGTATTGTTGATTGCATCCATGCCGGTAAAAACGATTACGATGGCATAGACCAGCATGAAAAAAGTGCCCAAAATAGCTCTCATACGGGATCCAATCATTGGCAATTCCATTTCGCTGTAAAAATTATCTTTGATTGTTAAAACGAAGCGTCGGCGTTCGTGATCTTCCTGTGCAAAGGATTTTACAACACGAATTCCTGCAAAAGTTTCCCCCAGTTTGCCTGCCAGCACGGATTGACGCTCTTTCACCTCATGGTGTTTACTCCGCAGCTTTTTGCGGTAGGTATGGATGATTAAAAAATAGACCGGAAGCGTGAAGGCGCAAAAAAGCGTGAGCTTCCAGTTTAGTAAAAACATAATGATTAGCGCGAAAAAAAGTAACACCACGCTATTGGCAAGCGAGGTAAACGCCGTATTGATAAACTGCTGAATGGATGTCGCGTCGTGAATGACCCGATTCACCAAGCTGGCTGTTTTTTTCCTCTCGTAAAAAGCGAGATGCAAGAGTTGGAGATGGTGAAAAAGCGTACGGCGAATGTCAAAAATCGTCCGTTGGCCAATATAATTAATCAAATACTCCACCCCAAATCCCACGACGAAACGCACAAACTGCGTCACGATCAAGCCAATCGCAAGACCAATCAACAATCCGATATTCTTTCCGGGAATCGCTTCATCGATCACCAGCTTTGCGATCAGAGGAACAAGCATGAGGAGGAAAACGGTAAAGAAATTTCCGGCAGCCGCTGTGCCAATGAGACCTTTTTGCCGCTTTAGAAAAAACCAAAACCGCTGGGGCGCATCATCCTTTTTGTAGTCTTCAGCGTCATCTTCATCATCATCAAAATACGCCTTTTGCTTAGCAAAACGCTCGCTGCGAAGCTTGCTCTTCGAGTAATTTTCTGAGGGAGAAGGATGTGTTTTCATCAGGCTTCCCTTTTAATAAAGCCCTGTGGATTTGAGAAAAAAATACCGTGACAACACGGGCCAGGGTCGTCATCGGCATCGGAACGATGGATTGCTTTCATCGTTTGCTAGCAATGATTTAACTTGTCAGAAAATCAAGAGTTTTATTTCCGAAATGAGATAAAAAATCGTGTTTTCAAGGTAGAAAAAACTGTTAGCTTCACGCTAACTTTTTGTTGATAACAAAGAACAATGAAAGACCACATCCCAGCATTGGATGGCCTACGAGGAATGGCCGCATTAATGGTAATGTGGTTTCATTTTTCTTTAAGTTCTTCCCTTGCCTCGGATGGTTTCGTAGGGACACTAATTTCCAAATTCTGCAGATTTGGGCAAACAGGCGTAGATTTATTTTTTGTTCTTTCCGGTTTTTTGATTACGAGAATTTTATTGGTTGATAAAAGACACAACGGTGCCCAAAATTTTGAGCCTTGGATTTAAAAGGTTCATGGCTTGACATAAAAGCATTCAGAGTTTTTTTTAGAAACCGAACCACACAATTCACATTATGTTTATCTCTAAAAAATCCACATCGCTATTAACGACAGTTGTAGCCGTAATTGCCACCGGAAGCCTTGCTTTTGCAGGAACCAGTAAACCCGCTGCCGACGCGTCGGAAACAAAAGATGCAGCAGCAGAAACAAGCAAAACTGAGACTAAAACCGAGGCTAAAAAAACGGAAAGCAAAACAGTCGAAAGTGCTAAAGAAACTGGCACCGCAGCCAAAGATACAGCTACCGGCACAGCCGAAAATGTTGCTGACACCGCTAAAAACCTAGCTAAAGGAACTGGCGAAGTCATCGAAGGCGCAGCCAAAGGAACAATGGATACAGCTAAAGCCGCCGGCGAAACGGTTGTCGATACGGGCAAAGCTCTTATTAACTCGAATCCTGTAAAAGGCGTTACCGATGCTGCTAAAGCTGTCGGAAGCGGCGTTGTTGATACAACGAAAACAGCCGTTGGAACCGTTACCGGAACCACTGAAGAGGCCGTAAAAACAACCGGAACTGCCGCTGGCGACACGGTAAAAACAGGTGCTGACCTTACGGAAGGAACCGTTAAAACAGGTGCCGATGCCGTAAAAACAACCGGAGACGCCGTTGTCGAAGGAGGAAAAGCCGCCGCCGATACTGTAACGGGCAAAGAGAAAAAAGAAGCAGCCGAAGAAGAGGCCAAGTAGGCTTGTTGTTATTTCACAAAACAAATTCTAAAAAGCGGTCTCGGAAAAACATCCGAGGCCGTTTTTTTTTATTATCCTAAATGCAGCCGTTCAGCGAGAATAAGCCGTAAAGGTCACGAACATTTCGTGACAAAATGCACGATATATCGTTTGCACAGATTTGGCCGTTAAGCCGTAATTTATTTTCCCGAATAAGAAACATCCGTGGTATCGGCTTGCGCTTCGATATCGTCTGGTGCTTCTGTTTCAGCCTTGGGAATACCATTTTTCAGCATCTGCGTGTAGGGGCCTTGGACCTTTTGCTGAGAGTAAAGATCGCGGCGATTTTCAACGGTTGTTTTTACGCATCCACTTAGACCGACGACTGTAATAATAAAAGCTAGGGAGAAAACCTGTTTCACTCCCGCAGAAAAGCTTTTGCTGACGGAATTGTCAAACTCTCAATCGAAAGTGCCGTATATTTTTCCAAAAAAAATAATACCAGTTCGCGCAAAGTGTCTTTTTATTTACGAAGCGAATTGGCCAAGGGTCAATCAGCGGAAGGGGTTGTGCCTTCCAGATAGGTTACGGTGATGTTTTCCTCTACGGCGACTTGGTTATTACGGCTGACTAGGAGGAGAGCTACTCCGTAGGCGGCGAGTAGAATCGCTGTGCAAAGTATAAAAACAGATGTCGTCTTCATGTCATACGTTTTGGGCACCCTGCTCGTCTATCGGCAGAGAAAGGGAGGCGATTTTTTTCATAACCTCATCGCTGAGGTGTTGGTAGGCTTCCCGGGATTTGTCGGAGAGTTCCTTGTTTGAAAAAGTAAAGGGCTCGCCGATAACCGCCCGAATGGGGACCATTTTAAAAGCATCGCCGCTTTTGGGCAGAGCCTCATGCGCTCCAAAAATACGAATTGGCAACACGGGCGAGCGCGTTTTGGCAATGACCATGCCGATGCCAGGCTGGCCTTTTTGTAAACTGCCATCAATTGAACGTGTGCCTTCGGGAAAGAGGACGACCGCTTCGCCGGATTTGATTTTTCGGATTACCTCTTTGAGCGCGGACATATCAGCTCCTCCACGATCTACGGGGATGACATTCATGTCCGGAAAAAGCGGGCCAAAAAAAGGCCATTTCAGCAAGGTCTTGCGTGCGAGATAATGAACCGCCCGGCGACAGCAAATACCGGCTAATGGCGGATCAAAAAAACTTGTGTGATTGACCGCAATGATAAGCCCACCTTCTTCGGGAATGTTTTTGCGTCCAAAAACGCGGTAATCAAAGAGCAGCGTAGCCGACCACCGTGCCAAGGTATAAAAAAAATAATACACAAACCCCATGCTGGCACGCTGCTTTTTCATGTGTCGATACGGAGTCCTTTTGCCCGGAGGTGTTCGATGATTTTATCGACCACGCCGTCAATAGAGAGGTGGCTACTATCTACAGTGACGGCATCGTCGGCAACGATGAGTGGGGCTGCTTTGCGGCTGGAGTCGAGCTTATCGCGATTTAAAATCGAGTCTTCTTGCCCTTGGGCGGATCGACGTTGACTGCGAATCTCCGGCGATGCATCGAGGTAGAATTTATAAGATGAATCGGGAAAGACGACGGAGCCGATATCGCGGCCCTCCATGATGATATTGTGTTTTTGCGCATAGCTGCGAAGCGGCGCGAGAAGGTAATTACGCACAACCGGCATAGCCGCAACACGGGAGACGTTTGCATTTACCTCATCGCTATGAAGTTCGTCGTCGAGTGCGTGCCCATCTATTGCGACGAGAAAATTCCCGGATTGGATGCTGCAACTCATCCTTGTTGCTGCAAGCACTTGGGATATTTGCTCATCATCTTGCTCTGCCGTATCGAGCAAGTTTTTCTCCAGCAAAAACCAAGTGATTGCGCGATAAAAGGCACCGGAATTTATGTGCTCATATCCCAAACGCCGAGCCAGTTTTCGTGCGACGCTACTTTTACCGGAAGCCGCCGGACCGTCGATAGCAATAACGATAGAGGATTGGGTTTGCATGATGGAGTCGTAAGGCTAATTAGATCGAAATGCGAAAGGATTGGGAAACTTTGATTTTGAGCGTGGGTTTCCGATTTTTTGAAGGGTTTCTACAAAGCCGGGGTAGGAGGTATTTACGCACTCTGCGTTTTCGATAATGGTTTCGCCTGTTGCAAAAAGTCCCGCAATGGCAAAAGCCATCGCAATCCGGTGGTCACCGTAACTTTGCAAACGCGCACCGCGTAGATCGATGCCGCCTTGGATTGCCATGCCGTCATCGTATTCTTCGACAGGCACCTTCATAAGCCGCAGATTCTCAGCTACGGCAGCAATGCGGTCCGTTTCTTTCACGCGCAATTCGGCAGCATCCCGAATCTCGGTGCGCCCTTCGGCAAGTGCGGCAGCGACTGCGAGGATTGGCAATTCATCAATCACATTTGGAATCTCGGATCCCTGTATGACTGTGCCGTGGAGCTGAGTGCCTTTTACATCGATCAAACCCCGCGGTTCGGGGCTATCCGTCTGACTTAGCACTTCGCGGATACGTGCACCCATGCGGACGAGCACGTCGATGATTCCCGTTCGAGTTTGGTTGAGCCCCACGTTTTCGATGTGTAGCTGTGCTCCTTCTTGAGCGGCGGCGGCCACGAGCCAAAACGCTGCGCTAGAAATATCTCCCGGCACATCAAAGTCACGAGATTCTAAAGTTTGGTTGCCGTGAATGGTGATGGCATTTCCTTCGCGACGAATCGAGGCGAGGTAGTATTGCAACATGCGTTCCGTATGGTCGCGAGAGGGGGTCGGCTCGACGATGGTGGTGCGTCCTTCGGCGTAAAGTCCGGCAAGCAAAATCGCGCTTTTTACCTGTGCGCTAGCAACGGGCAATTCGTAAACAATGCCGTTGAGCTGTCGTCCGTGGATGGTGAGCGGCGGCTTGCCGCCAGCTTCTGATGAAAAAACTCCCCCCATTTCTTTGAGGGGATTCATCACGCGATTCATGGGACGTTGGGATAAAGACGCGTCTCCGGTGAGTCGAGATTCGAAGGGCTGTCCGGCGAGGAGCCCACTCAAAAGCCGCATGCTCGTGCCCGAGTTTCCGCAGTAGATATTGTCTTCGGGAGCGGTGAATTTTCCCCGGCAACCTTGCACAATGACGGTATTTGGCTCGGGCTGCTCGATTTGCACTCCGAGACTACGCATCGCGGCAATCGTGGCAAGGCAGTCTTCGCCCTCCAAGTAATTGGTGATTTTGCAGGTGCCGTTGGTCAGTGCGCTGAGCAAAACGGCACGGTGGGAGATGCTTTTATCCCCGGGAACGGTGATAGTCGTCTCAATACGAGCACCGCCTGAGACTCGAATTTCATTCATGATTTGGAGATGAAAGGTTGGTAGTTGATAATTTTTTTCGCTGGTCGCCAGCGTTTTGTAAAAAGTTTTTAAGCTCTTTTGTGTCGCTGAGTTCTTGCGTGTCGTGCAAGTTTTGCTCCAAGTTTTTTAAAATTTCAATGTATTCGCGCAGAGCAAGAGAAATTTCTCTGCGGTTGGCATGGATGATCCCCGTCCACATATCCGCCGGTCCGGCAGCGATGCGGGTCGCGTCTCGGTAGCCGGAACCAGCAAAGCGGTCGTTATCCTGGTCGTTTTGCGTTGCCGCAGTGACCAAAGCCGCAGCGGCAAGGTGGGGGAGATGACTGATTCGGGCTACCACAGCATCATGCTTTTCGACATCGATCGAGATTATCTGTGCGCCCACACGCGCCCACATTTCCCCTACGACTTCGATGGCCGTCGCCGCTGTTTTTTTTGTCGGTGTGAGGAGACAGCGTGCGGATTGAAAAAGCTCGGGCGAAGCCGCCAAGCAGCCGGATTGTTCGCTCCCTGCCATCGGATGAGCGCCGATAAAACGCTCTCCAAAAATAGGTTCCATCGCCGCGATGACGGGGCTTTTTACACTCCCCGCATCCGTTACGATAGCCGTTTGCGGCAATAGCGAATGCAGTGACTTGCCCAGAGAGGGCATCGCCTCCACAGGACAACATAAGACGGCAACATCCACCCCGGCAGCTACCTCGGCAAGATTTGTCGAGGCTCGGTCTGCACGGGTCAGCTTCTCGGCTTGGCGAAGATTCTCTTCACTCCGCCCCCAGAGGTGAATCCGGGTGGCAGGTGAATATTTTTTAAGTGCCAATCCCAGCGAGGCTCCAATGAGGCCCGGTGCCAGAATAAGGACGGTCTTCAGAATCAGGGAACCAAAAAGGTTTTACCGGTATAGGGACAACGAACTTCTTGGCCCGGAGCAAAGCCCCGCACATCGACAAGCCCTGCGGTGGGATCATGCGGACTGGTTACAAAACCCGGACGGCCCGGAACGGGCGTGCCGTAAGGGAGGTCGGGTTTCACAGCGGTGTTCGCAGGGGTGGGTGTAGGAGATGCTGTACCATCGACAAATTCTGTGTCCTGTTGTTGGGCCTGCTGGTAGGGGTCTGGTGTGGGTGTAGGAGTCGCCGTGGCTCCGTATTGGGTGCCACTGCCGGCACCGTAGCGGTTTCCAGAGCCACTTGTTTCTTCTTTTGTGTTTTGGCAAGCGGCGAGGCCTACAACAAGAGCTATACTGCAAAGAGTGATGTGAGTTGGTTTCATAGTTATGAATCTTTTTTCGTAGCATGAACTGCTTGTGTTTGCAACCTTTACGAAAAGCGAAAAAGTTTTTGCGGGTGAAAAAAAATCACGAATTTACGGGTTCCTCCGGCAGTCCTACGTAAACTTTTGCGCCCTGCTCGCGAAATTCTCGACTTTTGGCATTCATGCCTTCGGCCAAGGCTTCCTCATCGCTCAGACCTTTTTCCGCAGCAAATTTTCGGACGTCTTGGGTGATTTTCATAGAGCAAAAATGGGGGCCGCACATACTGCAAAAGTGCGCCGTTTTGGCTCCTTCCTGCGGTAAAGTTTCATCGTGAAATTCTCGTGCCGTCACCGGATCAAGAGAGAGATTTAGCTGATCTTCCCAGCGAAACTCAAAGCGTGCCTTGCTCAATGCATTATCCCGATACTGCGCTCCAGGGTGGCCTTTTGCCAAATCTCCGGCATGGGCTGCGATTTTGTAGGCGATCACACCGTCTTTCACATCTTTTTTATTTGGCAATCCGAGATGCTCTTTGGGGGTGACGTAACACAACATGGCACAGCCATACCAAGCAATCATCGCCGCCCCGATGCCACTGGTTATATGATCGTAACCCGGCGCAATGTCTGTCGTCAGCGGCCCTAGGGTGTAGAAGGGGGCTTCGTGACACCAGTCGAGCTGCTTTGCCATATTTTCCTCGATCATGTGCATCGGCACATGGCCGGGACCTTCGTTCATGACTTGCACCCCTTTTGCCCAAGCTCGCTTGGTGAGTTCGCCTTGCACCTCCAGTTCACCAAATTGCGCGGGGTCATTTGCATCGGCAATCGAACCCGGGCGCAAGCCGTCGCCGATACTGAAACTCACATCGTAAGCCGCCATGATGTCGCAAATATCATCCCAATGTGTGTAGAGAAAACTCTCCTTGTGGTGGGCAAGACACCACTTTGCCATGATGCTGCCGCCTCGCGATACGATTCCCGTCATGCGCTTAGCCGTCAAGGGGATGAAACGCAGCAGCACACCGGCGTGAACGGTAAAGTAATCCACTCCTTGCTCGGCTTGCTCGATAAGCGTATCGCGATAAATTTCCCAAGTCAGATCCTCGGCGCGACCACCGACTTTTTCAAGAGCTTGGTAAATCGGAACCGTGCCGATCGGGACGGGTGAGTTCCGCAAAATCCATTCGCGTGTGGCATGGATATTTTTTCCCGTCGAAAGATCCATCACCGTGTCGGCTCCCCATTTGGTCGCCCAACGCATTTTTTCGACTTCCTCTTCGATACTACTGGCCACGGCACTGTTTCCAATGTTGGCATTTATTTTTACCAAAAAATTTCGCCCGATAATCATCGGCTCCAACTCGGGATGATTGATGTTTGCAGGAATAATAGCCCGCCCTGCGGCGACCTCGTCCCGCACAAATTCGGGCGTGATTTCTTTCGGAATTCGTTGTGGAAAACGTTGAAAAACAGAGGGCGTAAAAGGGCTCTTCGCAAGCTGCCCCGAGCCGACATGTTGCTTCTCCAAATCGCTACGCGCAATATCTTGAGAAAGGTCCGCCATCTGCGCCTGCCTCATATTTTCACGGATCGCGATAAACTCCATCTCGGGGGTAATGATTCCCTGCCGAGCATACCAAAGCTGCGTAACGGGATGCGATTTTGCTCGCAGTGGACGCCGCCCCTCGGATGCCAAGCCGGGAAATTCCGTGAGCGGATTTTTTTCCGACGAGCTTGCATACTCCGCATGCTTTTCGGTGAGATAGCCATTGTCTTTTGGCTGCACGCGCCGCCCCGCATACTCCTCGACATCAGCACGCGCACGAATCCACTCTCCACGCATTTTCGGCAACCCCTCGGTGGATGAACCCGTAAATTCAGGATCGCCCCAAGGCCCCGAGCAGTCATAAACACGCACCGGCTCGTTTTTTTCCAACGAAGCATCCAAAAGACGTGTATCGCCCAAAGAAATTTCGCGCATCGGAACACGCACCGAGGGGTGCATTTTGCCGGCGATATAAATGCGTTTGGAATTGGGAAGTTCCGAACGACTAGACATTTCGGAATCAGGAGAAGGGTTGGAGGTGGTCATAATTTTAGGATGCGGGCACGCCGGGGTGGAGATTTTGTAAGTAAAAAAAGCAACACGCGCAAAACCGCGACGGAGAAACGTCAAAAAAACGTTGGCAAAATTCTAAAAAGAAAAATCGAATCATAATCAACTCCCTCCGCCGGAATTAACCGGTTCAGGTTCAAAGGGTCGCTTTATCGGACCTTGCCGACAAAACCTCTCAGCCTTATCAGGCTCCCCTGCGTGTGGATCGAAGCTAGAAATATGAACTCTCCATGTCAAGTCAGCTAATAAGCCATGTCTTTAAATGAAAAAAAACGTTATTGACTCGTGACGCTCCGCCTGAAGATTTTTTGTTGTTTCCTCTTGCTAAGCAAAGAGACTTCTTCTATACGTCAACGCTCTTGATTGTTTATTGACCCATTCGTCTAGCGGTTAGGACACCGCCCTTTCACGGCGGCAGCACGGGTTCGAGTCCCGTATGGGTCGCCACTCAAAAAGTGGCTTTCCCCCTGTAAATATCAGGAGGCGGCTAGTCCTGCGGTCAGCATCTCGGCAGCGGTCATATTCAGACTTTTACCCAGAGCCTCAGATTTCAGAGCCAAGGCTTCGTGCAGGTTTGGCGAAATTCGTAGCATAAAGCGGCCGGTGTAAGTGCGGGGCGTGTGGTCTGGTAGCTTACGTCCGTCTGTCTGATGGATAGCGACAATCTCTTCAGCAACACGGCAGATTTCCTCAAAGACTTTAGCGCGGTCTTTACCATGCACGCCACCGTAGGAGAGCGCGGGCACGCGTCCAATATAGCACGCGTCTTCTTCAGACCACTCAACAACCTTGGCGTAACGGGCAGCAATTTCTTTTACAGATTCTTTTTTCATGGGTTTTCCTTCAGTGCTTTTAGTATTTGGCGTTCAAGATACCTCGGGCAATCATCACCCGCCCTTCCGCAAATGGTGACAACGGCTCCGGTGCGTGGATGCACCCAGTTACGGAGACTCCCTTTGCCTCTGCGATTTGTCCAGCCAGTCTTTGCAACCAGCTTTTCCATTTCGCGAATCTTTTTGGGCACGGTTTAGATTGATACTATGATGCCAAATAAAAATCAATGTGATTTTTCTTCTTGCACTGCCTCCGCCTGCCTGCAATTTCCGCATTTCAAATGGAGAAATTCACTGCCCCGATTTCAGTGTCCTTCTTTACTTGTCTGTATCTTGCTGCGGAGTTTTTTTGTTACGGCCCGACGGCGTTTGGACTCGACCATTTTACGTTTTGTGGCAGATGAGCGTTGCGCTGATTGGGCGCGTTTACGTGAGCGCGTAGCGGCTCGTTCTTGTAAGCGCATTTTTCGCCGCTTTTCAAATTTCTCTATTAGTTGCAACCACGCGGCTCGACGATTCATTTCTCGTGAGCGATGTTCCGATACCGCAACACGGACCCCTGTGGGCCGATGGGTTAATCTCACCAAAGTCTCTACTTTATTTACATTTTGCCCGCCCGGTCCGCTGCTGCGGGCAAAGCCTTCCTCGACATCGTCCGGATCGATACCGTAAATGCGAAGCTGATCTTTGAGGCTGGCAATGTTTTTTAATGTCATAAAGAAAAACTAGAAGTTAGCTCAGTCCGTGGGATTTTTAAGAATGCTTAGCGGGGGGAGAGCGAGGATTTCACGGACCTTTCGTGCATGGGCGAGAGCCTCTTCCGTCGTTGCGGCGGTGATATTGAGATGCCCCATTTTTCGTCCCGGACGGGCTTCTTTTTTTCCGTAGAGATGGAGACTGAGCTGGGGGATCGCGAGCAAACTTTTCCAATCGGGAATGTCATTTTGCCAAAGGTCGCCGAGGAGGTTTTGCATGATGACGGGTTGGGTGAGCGTGGTGTCGCCGAGGGGCCAGCCGCAAACGGCGCGAAGCTGCTGCTCAAACTGACTGGTTCGGCAGGCATCCTGTGTGTAGTGGGCCGAGTTATGCGGACGGGGGGCGAGTTCATTGACTAGGACTTTTCCGGATTTGAGTAGAAAAAATTCGATGGCGATGAGACCGATGACATCGAGTTTTTCGGCGATTTTTTTGGCGTAAGTTTCAGCGGCTTGCATGGACGCCGTAGGGAGGTCGGCGGGGACTTTTGAAATATCGAGAATATGCTCGCTGTGATGATTTTCGGCGGCGGGGAAGCTTTTGCAATCTCCGTCGATACCGCGTGCGCAGAGAATGGAAAATTCTTTGAGGTAGGGAACCCACGCTTCGAGGACGCAGCGTTGCTTTTCGAGAGCTTCCCATGCGGATTTGGCTTCGGAGGCTTCGTTTATTTTGACTTGTCCACGTCCATCGTATCCGAAGGCAGCGGTCTTTAAGACACAGGGGATTCCTATTTCCTGGATGGCTTTTTCTAGGTCGGAGAGCTGCGAAATGATGCGGAAGTCCGCGCAAGGGACTTTGGCAGAACGGAGAAAAAGTTTTTCACGTTCGCGGTGTTGGCAGACATTTAAAACTTCGGGAAGCGGACGGATGGGAATTTTTTCTTGGATGGATCGCAAGGGGGCCGAATCGACATTTTCAAACTCGAAAGTGAGGACATCGGCCTGGGTCGCAAGAATTTCTAGAGCTTCCAAGTCGTCGTAGCTTGCCACGATTTGGCGGTCGGCAAGATCGCTGGCGGGGCAGTCTGCTTGGGGGTCTAAAATAATAACGCCGCAGCCTGCTTGGCGAGCCGCGCTTGCAAGCATGCGCCCGAGCTGACCGCCGCCTAAAATCCCAAGCACCCCGCCGGGTGGCACGCAAACTTTTTCCATCGAAACAAAAGTTGAGTTATTGTCGGCTTTTTTTGTATCGCTATCAGGGTTCATGGATTTTCTTATTTATTTTATTGCGCGTTCGGCGGTTCGTTTCATTCGTTGCCTTCCGCTCGTAGCTTGTTTTAAACTAGGAAGAGTTTTTGGTGCGACTTTTTATCACTTGCTTCCGAGTTATCGTAGGCTTGCACGACGGAACCTGAAGCGTGCTTTCGGACGCGAGAAAACGAGTAAGGAAATCGAGCAGCTTGCGAAAGAACATTTTCGCTCTTTGGGTGCTAACGTTTTGTCCGCTTTGCGAATGCCGATTATGTCTAAGGAAAACATTCTGGCCTGCACGGAAATCGTGGGTATGGAAAACCTCGACGCCGCTGAGGCGAAAAAAAAAGGCGTCGTCATAGCAATCAGCCATATCGGAAATTGGGAGCTTTTTGCACAGATCTCTTTTTTAAAACCGCAAAGTAAATTTGGAACCGTTTTTCAAGCGATCCGAAATCCGTATATAAATACCTTTATCAATGAAGCGCGGGAGCGACTCGGGGTGGAGACCTTTGACCGGAGCCGAGGCTTTTCAGGCCCGATGCGACTTCTTCGCGAGGGCGGTATTCTCGGTATTTTGGTCGATCAACATGCGGGCGATGGAGGTATGTGGATGCCGCTTTTTGACCATCTTGCTGCGACCTCTCCGCTTGCTGCGACGCTTGCTACGCGCTCCGGTGCAGAGGTTGTTCCGATCGCGATCACAACCATCGGTGTGGCCAAATGGAGAGTTACCGTCTCGCCGGCACTGCCGCAAACAAAAGATATTTCGGCCCTGACCCTAGCAATTAACCAAGCCCTAGAGCAACAAATTCGGACTTCGCCACCCGATTGGTTTTGGGTGCATGAGCGCTGGAAAACCCCAAAGCCAAAATTCCTAATCCATTCGTCGCGACGCGGAGTTTACCTCCCCGAGAGTGCTCGACTTGAGCCTTTCCGCATTCTTATTCGCTCAAGTAATTGGCTCGGCGACGCGGTCATGAGCATACCCTCAGTAGCCGCTATCAAGCGAGGGCGCCCTGATGCACGCATTACCATTCTCACACAGGAAAAAATTCGCGATCTCTGGGTAACGGTTCCCGAAGTCGATGAGATTATCGGCATTCAGCCCGGGGAGAGTGTTTTTTCGGTAGCACGACGTTTGAAAAAATATCCTTTCTCCGTGGCGATTTTGATGCCGAATTCTTTACGGTCAGCCCTAGAGGTTTATCTCGCAAAAATTCCGAGGAGAGTAGGTTTCGCGGGACATCAACGGAGTCGTTTTTTAAACCAAATTATTATTGAAAAAAAACGTCCGATGATTCCGAAACATCATGCAGAAAAATTTTTAACGATTGCGGAAAAAGTAGGAAATGACGGGAAGGTTGATTTTATAAAACTAAAAAAGCGTGTTACGAATGACAACGCGCTCATCGGAATCTGCCCGGGCGCGGAATATGGTGCAGCGAAGTGCTGGCCAGCCGAATCTTTTCGTCAAGCGATGGAATTAGTATCTGCAAAACACAAAGTCAAATGGGTCCTTGTCGGTGTCAAAAAAGATCTCCCCATTGCCGAAAAAATCGCGAAAGGATTCTCTGGCGACCTTGAAAATCTCGTAGGAAAAACCAGCCTCGGCTCTCTAATCCAGCAAATTAAAAAAATGCAAGGACTCGTTACAAACGACACGGGAACAATGCATCTCGCCGCCTCGCTAGGGATTCCCACCATTGCTATCTTTGGCTCCACAGAGCCGGACTTAACCGGACCGCTGGGTGATTTTCATCACGTATTGCGACACCAAGTCGAGTGTAGCCCTTGTTTTCTCCGCGAATGTCCACTTGATTTTCGCTGTATGAAAGGGATTACGCCTACAGAAGTCGCCGAGACAATTCGGCGAGCATGGCTGTCATTTCCTCATGAAAACGCGCTCGAAACTTGACCTCCGCAAATCTCCAATTATGTAAAGGTCACTATGTCTGTATTAATCGTTGGTTCTGTCGCGCTAGATGATATTGCAACTCCCGCTGAAGCTCATAAAAACCTTCTCGGAGGCTCCGCTTCCTACGCCGCGATTTCCGCGAGTTATTTTAGTCCGGTGCAGTTTGTAGGCATCGTCGGCAAGGATTTCCCCGAAGAGCACCTCGCTTTTATAAAATCACGCAACATTGATTTAGAGGGCTTACAAATCGCCGATGGAGAAACATTTCGTTGGTCCGGAAAATATCACGACGATATGAATTCCCGCGAAACGCTATCCGTCGCACTAAACGTTTTTGAAACTTTCTCCCCGAATCTCCCAACATCCTATCAAGACGCAGGCACCATCTTGTTGGCAAATATCTCCCCCGAGCTACAACATCACGTCCTCGACCAAATCAAAAATCCCGGCTTCGTCATCGCCGATACCATGGATCTCTGGATCGACATTGCAAAAGACTCTCTTATAGGCCTCCTAGCGCGTATCGACATACTCATTCTAAACGACGGTGAGGCGCGTCAACTCACCGGCGAACCCAATCTCATGCTCGCAGGAAAAAAAATCCAAAGTATGGGCCCCAAGTATGTCGCAATCAAAAAAGGCGAGCACGGCTGCCTGCTCTTCGGAGAAAATGAAATTTTTAGCTGCCCCGCCTTCCCGCTCGAAGAAATGCTCGACCCAACAGGTGCCGGCGATACCTTCGCCGGCGGACTAGCCGGTCATCTCGCAGAAAGCGTGCAAGTCGGTAAAGAAGTAAACTTTGAAGATCTCAAAAAAGGCGTCGTCTATGGCTCCGTCCTCGCCAGCTTCAACGTCGAACGTTTCAGCCTCGAACGCATGAAATCCCTAGAGCTTTCCGAAGTCCAAACTCGCTTGCAAAAACTAAAAGCGATTGCCGATTTCGGAGAAATCTAACCGCCCGAGCCCCTCGTGCGAAAATTTCCAACGCCAAAAGTCACCACACCACATCCCTTAGCTTGGCTCTGGGAGCCTCTGGAGGAAGATCCTAACTTCGAAAAACGACGTATGTTTGGCCTGATGGCTGTTTACCTCAACGGAAAATTACTTTTCTGTTTCGGTGCAAAAAAAGAACCTTGGAACGGCTTGCTCATCTGCACCAACCGAGAGCACCACGCTTCTCTAACAAGCGATTTCCCATCTCTTGCCCCCCATTCCATCTTACCT
>JBKEAD010000109.1:0-12896 GCA_047971915.1 Chthoniobacterales bacterium | reverse complement strand
AGTCCAGTAGTAATTTGCAAGACAAATATCAATAATCCATGCCTGACCCTTTTTTTTCACTTTTTTCCCATGTGACCCTTTTTCCCTAACTCTTAACGAAATTAACAACCACCTCGTAGCCGAGCGAGCCGCTCTCATCGGCTCTATGCTCACGGCAGCCATACATGAAGTTCGCAACGCCGAGGCAGATCGCGAGGTATGGAGTAAGAAGCTGAGCGACCGCACGACGTTTGAAAGCGAATCCTCCAACATTGCAAAGCTTACCCCGGCCGTGAACACAGAAGCTGTGGCTGCAAACCTCGGTGTGCGAAAAGACGAGGTGAATCCAAAAAACGTCACAGCCATCAACGAAGTTGTTCGCAACTACGCCGCGAAAAACAATCTCGATATGAGCACCGCTGACGGCTACGACGCCGCCCATATCGGAGCTGCACAAGCAAACCCTGAACTCTTCAACTCTTAACCCAAAACAAACTCAACCAACAAAATCAAAATCATGAAAGAGATTATCTTTACACTATTAACGTCGATCATCCTGCTCATTCCGTTTCTACTATTCGCATCCGTGCTGACAAAAAAACGTCGGCTCGTATCCGCTATTAACGTTGCCGAAGGCACGAGAGGGAATTTGGAAGATATGGCGGAGGGGGTGGGATTCGAACCCACGGAGACTTGCGCCTCTTCGGTTTTCAAGACCGACGCGATCGACCACTCTGCCACCCCTCCGGTTGTTTTTTTATAAAGAAAAAATGTGGTCGGACTCTTTCTTTTAGAGTCGGGAGATGTGTCTTCTAGCAGGTTTTTGGCTGCTTTGCTAGTGAAGAATTGCTTTATTTTTAGGATTATTCGCCGAGGCGTTTGTGCGGGAGGAGGTAATTTTTTACGTAGTCGGAGACGGCGGCTTCGAGGCTGTGGAGGTTTTTTTCAAAACCTGTGGTGAGGAATTTGGTCCTGTCGGCTTCTGTGTAGTATTGGTATTGGCCGCGGAGTTGTTCGGGCATATCGATGAAGTCGATTTGTGCCTCGCGGTCGAGGGCGGTGAAGATGGCGCGGCCTAGATCTAGCCAAGTGCGGGGCTTGCCGGTGCCGATGTTGAAGAGGCCGTTGGCGGTGTGGGTAGCGGCGAGGTGGAGGGTCATTTCTACGGCGTCTTTTACATAGACGAAGTCGCGCATTTGCTCGCCGTCTTTGTAGTCGGGGCGGTGGCTTTTGAAGAGCTTTAGGCGTCCGCTTTCTTGGATCTGCTCGAAGGCTTTGCAGACGAGGCTGCGCATCTCGGCTTTATGAAATTCGTTTGGCCCGAAGACGTTGAAATATTTTACGCCGACGATTTGCTCTAGGTCGCCGTGGCTTTTGGCGTAGAGGTCGAAGAGCTGCTTGGAGTAGCCATACATATTTAGTGGGCGGAGTTTTTCGATGCTGCTTTCGTCGTCGATCATGCCTTGGCTGCCGTCGCCGTAGGTGGCGGCGGAGGAGGCGTAGAGGAAGCGTGCGCCGGTGCTGAGGGCGCGGGTGGAGAGGTCGCGGGTGAAGGCGTAGTTATTTTCGAGGAGGTAGGAGGCGTTTTTTTCGGTCGTCGCGGAGCAGGCACCGAGATGGAATATGTAGTCGAAGTGGCCGAGGGCTTCGGGGTTACCTGCCATGAGGGTATCGAGGGTCTGAAATTCGAGATAGTCGTCGAATTGTAGCGGGACGAGGTTTTTCCATTTCTCGTCTGTGCCTAAAATGTCGCAGACGAGGATGTCGTCGATTCCGCGTTTATTGAGAGCGTGAATCAGTGCGCTACCGATGAATCCGGCTCCTCCGGTGACGAGGATGCGTGCATTTTCATCGAGGGTTTTGTAGTGAGATAAATCCGACATGGGTGTTGGAGTGTTTTTTCTAAAAAAAATTAAGGGGCAAGTTCGGCTTCTTTTAGCGAATCGAGAAAGATATTATCTTCTTCGTTTTCGGGGTAGAACGTTTGGGCCGAAGATATGTATTTGTGGGCTTTAGATTTATCTCCATTGAAGACGGCAAGTGCCGCTTGGGCGTAATACCAAGCGGCGGTGGAGCCGGGATAGGGCAGTTTTTTAAACTCCTCTTCGGCGGCTTCTTTCTTGTCGAGCTTGAGGTTTAGAAGGACGAGTTTGAATCCAATTAATTCGTTGTTGTCGTAGTCGCTTTGGAGTTTTTTAAAGTAGTCGTAGGATGCTTGGAAATTACCTTGGAGGAAATCGATCTCGCCAATATTGTAGCGTGAGGGGAAATAGCTTGGGTCGATATTGAGAGCGCGGTAAAAGGCGGCGCGAGCATCTTTCCATTCTTTTTGTTTGGTTTTGATCGCACCGAGGAGGTTGAAGGCATTGATGTCGTTTGGAAAAACCTTTATGGCTTTTTGCAAGGCAACTTCAGCCCGTCCGTAATCTTCTTTGTAAAAAGCGTTAAGGGCATCATTGAAAGCGATCTGCCCGTCTTGCGGGTCAAGTTTTTTTTCATCCGAAGTATTGTTGTTACTTTCAAGATCGGCGGCCACTTCCTCGGTGGGGGTAGCAACGACTTCTTCGGCTGGAGCAGCAATGACTTCTTCGGTGGGAACAGCAACGACTTCTTCGGTGGGAGCAGCAACGACTTCTTCGGTGGGAGCAGCAATGACTTCCTCGGTGGGAACGGCAACGACTTCTTCGGTGGGGGTAGCAGTAGTTTTTTCATCGGGAGCAGTGCTTTTCGGCCAAAAAAAGAACATCAACATCACTACGAAATTTAGACATAATAGTAAGAGGACGATTACTTTGAAAAGTGAACTGCCCGAACAGTTACGACTTGAAAGAGTAGCTTTGTAAATATCCATTGTGCGAAGAATAAGTACCGAAGCAGATATGTGCAACTTAATCTTATTGAGATATTCTTTTGCTTTCCCTAGCTTCTAAGCTTCTTTGTAGTTTTATGTCGCACGGTTATTTTTCTCTCCTCCTTCATGCGCATTTGCCTTTTGTTCGGCATCCGGAGTTTGATGACTTTTTGGAGGAGGACTGGCTTTTTGAAGCAGTTGCGGAGACCTACGTGCCGTTGCTTCAGATATTGCGTGGGATGTTTACCGATAAAGTTCCGGCAAAGCTGACCTTTACGCTTACGCCGACACTTTGCGCAATGCTGAATGATAAGCTTTTGCGTGATCGGACGGAGCGGTATTTTGAGCGGGCTCGTGAGCTTGCTCGTCGAGAACTTGAAAAAGCGAATACGAGTCCGGAATGGCGTGATCTCTCAAAATTTTACTATGATCGTTTTACAAATGGGTTGGCTTTTTATCGCAAAGAGCTTTCCCGCGACATCGTGGGAGCTTTTGCGCAGTTGCAGGAAGACGGCTTTATCGAGATAGCGACCTGTGCGGCGACGCATGGTTTTCTGCCGCTTATGCGAGAAGTGCCGCAGGCCGTTCGTGCGCAAATCCAAATCGGTTGTGAGGAACACCGTCGAAATTTTGGTGTAGCTCCAAAGGGCATTTGGCTGCCGGAGTGTGCCTACTATCCCGGACTTGAGGAAGAGCTTCGGCGTGCAAATTTACATTGGTTTGCACTCGATGCACATGGTGTGATGTTGGGAAATCCACAACCGCGCTTTGCGATTTTTGCTCCTTATTTTACTCCTGCCGGGCCGGCGTGTATTGGGCGCGACCGGGATTCTAGTCGTCAGGTGTGGAGTTCGCGAGATGGGTATCCGGGCGATCCGGCTTACCGGGATTTTTACCGCGATCTCGGAAAAGATTTACCGCTTGAGGAGTTGCGCGGTGTTTATGGAATCGCGTCAGAAAATCGTTTTTCGGGATTAAAATATCACCAAATTACCGGCGGTGGTGAAAAAGTACTCTACAATCGTGCTTGGGCGATGGCGGCAGCAGATGCCCATGCCGCAGATTTTATGCAAAGTCGGGTTGCTCAATTTGAGGATTTGCAGAAAAAAATGCCGATAGATTCGCTGATATTTACTCCTTTTGATGCAGAGTTATTTGGGCATTGGTGGTTTGAGGGACCGGAGTTTTTAAATTTTTTTCTACGTAAAGCGGCCTACGATCAGACGACTTTTTCTTTCACGACGCCGAGTGATTTTTTGCGTCATCATCCGACTCAGCAAATTCTTTCTCCCTCGAGTTCGAGTTGGGGAAACAGAGGGTATTGGGAGGTTTGGTTGGATGCTTGTAACCACTGGATTTATCCACATTTGCATCAGTGTGCTCGTGAGATGGTGCGGCTCGCGCAGCGTGCGATTGGGCAAGAGCGTAGCGAGCGCGAAGAGCGTGTGCTCAAGCAGCTTGCCCGTGAGCTTTTACTTGCTCAGTCGAGTGATTGGGCTTTTCTCATGCGCACGGGAACGGCTAGCGAATATGCGACTTTGCGAACGA
The DNA here is from genome assembly GCA_047971915.1 of Chthoniobacterales bacterium. Taxonomy (GTDB): domain Bacteria; phylum Verrucomicrobiota; class Verrucomicrobiia; order Chthoniobacterales; family JBKEAD01; genus JBKEAD01. Next base: position 8,518 of record JBKEAD010000109.1, on the reverse strand, counting down.
AGACGCACGTAGATAATTTCTTCCGTTTGGCAGAAACTTTGAATACGAATCGCGTGGATGAGGCTTTTCTTGTCCAGTGCGAGGAACGGCAAAATTTATTTTCTGACATCAAATGGCAACATTACGTTTAAGAGCTTTGACACTGTCCCCGAACGCGCAGCGCGTTTGTATGATTTGGTATTTTTTGGGCGCGTTGCTGTTAGTTTTTTTGGGCTCTTTGCGAGCTGAGGAAAAGGCGGACGAGGAGATTGAGTTGCCCGTTCTATTTTCTCATTCGCACGATTCGGCTTATACGCAATTTCCATCGCATGCGGGTGTCGGTGAAAGCGGGGTTAATTTTATTTTTGCCGTTCCGAATCGTCCGAGTCTGATTTCATTGGGTGTGTATGATGCGGAGCAGAATTTGGTAAAAACGCTTGCCGAGGGGAAACGGGAAGACGAGTTTCCGCTTGGTTTGAATGGGCTATTAGCTGTTTGGGATGCTACGCTCCAAGATGGTTCTCCGGCACCGCCCGGACATTACGTCATTCGCGGATATGCGATCACGCTTCCGGATTGGGAGGGAATCAGCTACGAAAATCACCCTTGGGTCGAGGTCTTTGGTCCGGCGGTGGCGATTGATTCGCTGAGAGCTTTTGGATTGGTATCGAGCGAGGATGCGGGTAATGGAGACCTTGTCGGCTTGGGAAAAAAGAGCGGTGGCGATCTGCTGTTTCGAGCTTCTTTTGATGGGAGAGTGAAATGGACTCGCGAATTGCCCTCTCTTGAAAATGCGGATGAAGTCGATCTAGTTTTACCGCCTGCCGGGGGAGCAAAGCTCGCTTTACAACGAGGCAAAGAGCTTCAAATCTTCAATTTAGAAACGGGAGAGCCACTGGATTTTTCCGAGAAAAAAACGAATTTAGTTCTGACTCCGGGAGAGCGTATCGCTGCGATGACTCGCGGAAAATTGTTTTTCATAGATTTCCAACCGAGGGTGGATAAAAAATCTCGCGAGCTTCATTTTGAAAACATGGAGTTCTTGCATCTTCCGGGAAATCTTATCAAGGAATCGTCATTAACCGCGCTGTCGTTTTCAGGAGACCGTTCCTTACTCTTATCTGCAAGTGGGAAAATATATTTGGCTAAGTTTTCAGATTTTTTTCAGGAAGCGCAAGAACTGTCTTTTCCAAAAATTAGCTTTACCCGTCGCATTGCGTGGGGAATGGGAGACCGTTTTTGGGCCTTGTATCGAGAGGGAGTTGAAGACGAAAAAAAAGATTTTTTTCAACTCGGTGAATTTTCGGTAACGGGAGATTTTTTAAAGCGTTTAGTAAATTCGGATGATGGTAGTATTTGGCAGTTAAAAGATTTTTCGATCACCGGAGATGGGGAATTTTTGTGCGTCTTATCGGAAACGCCGAATGGAGGAATGCGTCTTTCCGGCCTGCAAAGCGGCAATGCAGAGCAAGGCTGGAAAATGCTTTTGGGTATTTATGATGATGAAAAAAAGCAAAATGGCAACGAAGCCGTGGCGGGACATTCTGCCGTGGTGGAGCATGATTTTATTGATGAGATGACGGGGAAACCTGCGAGAGCTTATTTTTCGACAAGGGTAAATCCTTCAGGAGATTTAGAAATGCTGGATGCCAGTGGGCTAAAACTCGCTACGCTGGGAGCGGATGTTTCTTGGCGGAGTAGCCGCTTGCGCAGCGTATCTGGTGAGCTTTATTTGCAACTGAATACGGATTTCTGGCAGGAAAATTATCGGCTTTTTGGTTTAGAAAACATCGGGCTGATCGAGGCCGTAGAGATAGACTGGCCGCCACGGGATGATTCGCACTCTGAATCCTCGCATTACGAACCCAAATAAGTTACAATAATCCCACTCATTTTTCTTTTTCCATGAAGTCTTTTTTCCACATCGGTCTTATTTTTTTGCTTTTTTTAGCAAAAGGCTTTGCTGCCGGGCCGGAGGATGTGAGTCGCGAAATCAAAGCTCCTTTTGGCCTTTACTGGGGAGAGTCGTCGAAGCGTCTTGAGCTTATTCTTAATAAATCGAGGGCGACCATTATTGAGAAAAAAAATATTGATGGCCGTCTCTGCATTGTTGCGACAGGGATTCCGCAAAAGCAGCTTTTGCGCACGGCTTTTTATTTTAACAATGACGCATTGGAGGAGATTGAGTTGAGTTACGGTGATCCAAATTGGGATCCGCTAAAGTATTTGGATTTTTTTGATAAAACCCGCCGCCATCTCGATAACCGCTACGGCACAGGCAAACTCATTGCTCGCACGCGAGAAGACGACCACGGCTTTGTCTCGAGTCTGTCAGGTTATCAATGGGTGCAGCCCGGGGGATCGCTACAGCTATTTCTTTTCACCGCAGAGGAGGGGCTAAATAAAATCCGCGTCCTGAGCATGCACTACTCGGGCTCATGAAGATTTTTTTAGAGCATCTGCTTTACAAAAATCTCTCTATCAAAAATCTGCAAATCGCCGGGTTGTTCGCCAGTGCCGATAAAACGTGGCGGAATATCTAGTTCTTTTTGGATGGCTGCCGCCACGCCGCCTTTGCCGCTGCCGTCGAGTTTTGTAACGACAATGCCGGTGAGTCCGACGGCTTCGTGAAATTCTTTGGCTTGGGTCAGCGCATTGCCGCCGGTCGTGCTGTCGATGACGAGCCATTTTTCATCGGGGCAGCTCTCATGATGCTTGGCGAGCGTGCGCACGACTTTGTTGAGTTCCTGCATGAGATTGCTTTTTGTATGGAGTCGCCCGGCAGTATCGCAGATGAGGTATTCTATATTTTTGCGATGTGCGCTGACGTAGGCGTCGTAGCAGAGAGCCGCTGTGTCGCCTTGGTATTGCCCTTTTACGACATCGATTTCCAAACGCTCGCCCCAATTTACGAGTTGCTCGATGGCGGCAGCGCGAAAAGTATCCGCTGCTGCGAAGAGAACGGTATGGCGATTTTTCTTTAAAGAATATCCCAGTTTTGCCGTGGTGGTAGTTTTTCCAGTGCCGTTGACGCCAAGCATTAGAATGGTGCGAGGACGTGCAGGGTGGGGGCGCAGGAGTTGATTTACGGGAGGAAAAAGCTCGATAAGTTCGCGCTGCACGATCTCGTTCACCGTATCGGCCCTGGGTTGATTTGGGAGTTCTTGCAGACGTTTCATAATCTGCATGGTGAGAGGGATTCCCAGATCGGCGCGGATGAGGGTTTCCTCAAGCTCATCCCAATCTACGGGCTTACCTACAAAACGCTGTGTGAGATTTTTTAAAAAACCAATGGGCATAAAATGAAAAAGTGGCTGGCAGCTTGGCTCAGGATTGCGGGTTTGGCTAGTTTCCTTTTCGGGTGTTGACGCTTTTGCAAAATCTGCCGACCCTGCACGGGCCGCATATGTCACTTTTGCATACAACCCTACATGAAAACCGCCGGACGGTAGCTCTGGCTTTACCCATTATGGCGGGGCATTTGAGCCAGATGCTTATGGGCTGGGCGGACACGGTGATGATTGGGCAGGTGGGGGTGCTGCCTCTGGCCGCCTGCTCGTTGGCAAATAGCCTTCTCATGGTTTTTATGCTTTTTGGATTTGGTCTATTGTCTTCGGTGGCAGTCTTTGTCGCCGAATCTTTTGGAGGTGGACAAAATACACGTGCCGGAGAGTTTTTCTATGCAGGGCTTGTCTTGGCCTTTTTTGTCGGACTGTTGATGGCCGGATTTGTCATTCTTTTTTTACCTGCTTTACACTACTTGGGGCAGCCAGAGGATACGGTGCTTGCGGCAAAACCGTATCTGATTTTTTTAGCCTGTTCTTTGTCGCCCTTGTTCCTCGCCAGTGCTGCAAAATCTTATAGCGAGGCTCTTTCGAAGCCCTGGATTCCTTTTTGGATCATCTTTTTTAGTGTTTGGCTAAATGTTTTTTTAAATTGGCTTTTGATTTTTGGAAATTGGGGCTTCCCCGAACTAGGTTTGAGCGGAGCTGGAATTGCAACTCTGGCGGCCCGTATTGTGGGGGCGATTATTTTGCTAACGGTTATTTTTAAAAGCCGGATTTATAAGTGTTATCGTCCGATTCGGTTGTTCGGTCTTTATTTTAAAAATCACTTGCGTTGTTTGTTTCGTATTGGTTTACCCGCAGGAACTCAGATCGTGATGGAGGTGGGTGCCTTTGCTCTTGCAAGTGTGATGATGGGGTGGATCGGCGTAAAGGCGATGGCTTCTCATCAAGTTGCCATCACTTGTGCGGCCACTACATTTATGGTTCCACTTGGAATGGCGATTGCTTTGACCGTGAGGCTGGGGCAGACAGTCGGTAAGAAAAAATTTGAAAAATTGCGTCCGATTGCCCTCGGTGCTCTCGTGACAGGCTTATTTTGTGGTGGGATATTTGCTTTACTTTTAGCCTTTTTTGCGCGTCCCCTTGGTGCCCTCTTTATTTCGGATCCGGAAGTTTTGCCGATCATTACTTCGTTGCTGGGAGTGGCGGCGTTTTTCCAGATATTCGACGCCACGCAAGTCATCGCAGTGGGAGGCTTGCGGGGCCTATCGGATGTTCGCGTGCCGATGTTTATTATTATCATCTCTTACTGGGGGGTTGGTTTGCCCTTGGCCGCACTGCTTGCTTTTTCGCTAAACATGGGTGCTTTGGGGATATGGCTAGGATTAGCTTTTTCGCTTTTGTTGGTCTCTATCATTGCAAATGTCCGCTTGTGGTGGAAATGCGGAGCTTATATTATCCCAACTTTGCAGACTCACGCTCCAAAATAACTTTTTTTTGCCGCGCCAAACTTTATTTTTTACTACGGAATAATTAAGACCATTCCTTCGCGAATGACGGTTTTGCCTTCGAGTTGATTGTAGTTTGCGTCTGAGATGTCCTGCCAGCGAGCGGAGGTTTTATAAAATTTTCGAGAGATGCCGGCCAAGGTATCTCCGGCTTGCACGGTGTAGGTTCGCGTCTCTGGCCCGATTTTTTGCTCGGCGGCACGCGTTGCGGGGACGGTCGAAAAGCCTTTTGCATCGACTTCGCGTTTGCCCGATTTTTTCAAACCTGCGATATATTGTGAACGAGCTTCACGCATGGCGACTTTGGCTGCTTCGAGGTCATTTTGAAGTTTTGCGATGTCTTTGCGGAGGTCAGCATTTTCGTTTCGAAGGCGTGCGGCCTCACGTTTGGTTACCAGACCGCTGCTGTTTTGGGTGACCTGATCTCTCTCTAGTCTCGCGATGGCGCGGGTGACTTCTTCTTTTTGTTTTGGAGCTTCCGACATGCGTAAATAGCGGCGGTAGTGGTGCAGGGCGGAGGTGGGATCATTCAAATGGCCGTCATAAATAATGGCGAGGCGGTAATGCAAATCAGCGGTTCGCGAAGTGCCATCGAGTCCCTCTTCGTAGAGGCGGACGGCCTTTGGAAAGTCTCCGGCACTTGCTGCATCGAGAGCGAGTTTTTTGGTATCGCCTTTGCTGATATTCCAATTTGAAATTTGGTCGCAGGCACTCAGCGTAAACAACAATCCGCAAATCACGAAAAATTGGCAGATCGGGGCTCTCAAAAACTTTTTCCACATGCCGCAATTTTGCCATTTGATATCGCTGCGAAAAGGAAATTTTCTTTTTATCCCGGTGCTTTGCTAAGAAAGTTCTCGAAATTGGAGGTTCTCAAAGTCTCAAAACTTCGTAAGTTGCGTGTATGGATTTTCAAAAAATCAGAGATAAAATGCAGGCCGCTAAAATCGGAGAAGCTGCCATCAAATCCTTCGAGAGAAGTTATCGCCTGCTGGTTGAAAAAGAGACAGGACTCATCTCTGAAAGTGACATCGAGCCAGTGAATCAACTACCGAGGTATGTGGATTTACCGCATGTTGCCGAAACGCCGGCAGCTCCCTCGCTTTCTCGCTGTGCGATTTTGAAACTAAATGGCGGTCTGGGCACAAGTATGGGACTCGAAAAAGTAAAGTCGCTCTTGACGGTGAAGTCGGGCTTGACCTTTTTAGATCTCATCGCACGGCAAGTGAGAGCCTTTCGTTCAGAGCAAAATGCGACCCTGCGTTTCTTGCTAATGAATAGTTTTAGCACCTTCGAGGACACGCGGGAGTGGCTTTCAAGAAATCCCGAAATCGGCAGTGTCGAAGAAGTCGAAATCATGCAAAGTATGGCACCAAAAATCGAAATCGCAAGCTTGCAAGCCATTTCTTGGCCCCCGAATCCGGATCTGGAATGGTGCCCACCCGGTCATGGCGATCTCTACGCCGCTTTGGCTGGCGATACGATAAACACACTTCTCGAATCGGGTGTGGAATATCTCTTTGTCTCAAATTCCGACAACCTTGGAGCCTCGCTCGACTTAGACCTATACGCATGGTTTGCAAATTCCGCTGCGCCTTTTGCGATGGAGGTTACGCGAAGAACCCCCTCGGACCGCAAGGGCGGCCACCTCGCCCTACGCGGAGAAAAATTAATCTTGCGCGAATCCGCCCAATGCGCCGATGAGGATACGGAAGCCTTCCAAGACATTTCTAAGCACCGATATTTCAATACAAACAACCTCTGGCTTCACCTTCCGGCCCTGCGCGATGCGATTAAAAAAAACGGCGGCTTCATCCCGTTGCCAGTCATTCAAAATCGGAAAACCGTGGATCCACGCGACAAAACAACCCCTCCTGTTTATCAGCTCGAAACGGCAATGGGTGCTGCGATCGAGTGTTTCGACGGAGCCCTAGCCATCGACGTGCCGCGCTCTCGCTTTGCTCCGGTGAAAACAACATCCGATTTATTCGCGCTCCGCTCCGATGCCTATTCGATCAGCGATGCCGGGCAAGTCCAGCTTCATCCCGAATGTGGCGGAACTCCCCCCGTAGTGAAATTAGACGATACTTACAAACTGGTAGATCAGTTGGAACAGGCCGTCGAAAGCGAGGTGCCTTCACTGCGAAAATGCAAATCACTAGAGGTTTCCGGCCCCGTATTTTTTGAATCGGGAAGCATTTTTGAAGGCGAAATCAAAATTATAAACCCATCGTCTGAACGAAAAAAACTCCCGGCAAAAACCTATACCGATGGAACTTACGAAGTATAGCCTAGGCCGCAGTTGCACGATTTTTTTTCTTTTGGTATAAGACTCGTTTTGCGAGATAGGAATTTGCCAACCCCATTATTTCTACGATGAACTTTTTAAACCTTCCCGTAGTATTCGTTACAGGCACTTTATTCCTCGGATTATCCGCCTGCTCGACCACCAAATCCCCTGCTATTTCTTCAAAAGAAGCCAACCTGAGCAGTGCCTTCACAGGCTATGTTTTCAATAACTCCGATAAAAACGGAGACGATAAATTAGCTCCGAACGAATGGAAAACAGCGGGTGGCACGCCGAAAAATTTTGCACGAATCGACAAGGACGGAAACGGTCTGATTTCCCCCGAGGAATTAAAAACGGCCACCTCGACCGATGAATTTTACGACTTTGTAAAAGACCACATGATCCTCAACGACGGAGTCAAACTCACCCCAAACGACTTCGACCCACCAACAGGCATCAAACTGCTTTCACATAGTTTTTAATAGCTCCGAACAGGGCTTGTAAAAATAGCTACCCATTCGTTCCGGTCTCGGCAAAGAGGTGTTTTTGAAATCCGGAAAACATCTCACCGATTTGCCCCGCTTCGCCGAGGACGGTTATCCCGTCGTGAACGCTTCCGTAGTGGCTTTCAAGAAAGCCTTTTTGAATTCGGCCCGGGTCTCGTGGGTGAAGGGTAATAGGGAGCATTGATACCAAAAGGTTTGAGCGAAATATATCGGTGAAAATAATCGAGCTTTGCTAAAGGTGCGTTCCTTAGCCGATCATCGGTGTGAAATCGGGCGTGGTAGCGTTGGATGATGTCGTTGGCTATTTCTCGGGCTAGGTCTTGGTGATAGGTGTGGGAGGTGAGGTTGCGGCTTTGAATCATGTCCATCCAGGTCTAGCCTTCGGTGATGAGCTTGACCTAGAAGGCGAGGCGGTGGCGAGGGCGTTCTGGTAGTTCTGAAAGCGTTGTTTTCAGCGGATGTCGGGATTGGTGGACATGGTGGGTGAGTTTAAAGAATGGATTCGATGGTTTCAAGGCATGCTGCGGCATCTTCGTCGAGCTGGCGGATTTCGGCGATGATGTCCTGATGGCGTCGGAAGGCTGCTCGTTCGGGGGCGTTTGGTTTTTTGACGGAGAGGTCGCAGGTGTCGGGGGGAACTTGCGAGCGGTCGAGGGGCTAGGAGTTTTCGCTGTTGGCGGAGGACGTCGTCGAGATTTTTAAAAGTTTGTTCAAACATGGAGTAAATGGAGGCAGGCTTTGTTTAAGGGAGTTATCTGAGGGGAACTCCCCTTATTCTTTTTGTTCGCCGAAGACGAGGGAGGCTATGAGCCAGCTTTTTTTTGTGCTGCCAGATTTGGTTTTTGTTGTGACTTGGACGAAGCTAAAAATGTCCACGCCGGTGCTTGTTTCCATGCCTTTGTAGAGTTCCCAAAAGACGACGGCGGAGGCGTAGTTGCCGCGTTGGGT
>JBKEAD010000096.1:0-13396 GCA_047971915.1 Chthoniobacterales bacterium | reverse complement strand
GGGGGTGAAAAGAAGATTAACTTGTTTCATGTTAGTCGGGAGTCGGGGGAGGGGCTTTATTCAAAAGCCTTGACTCACTGAATGGCGGCTGAGGGAGGGGGTGATGACGGAGGCGTGGGTTTCGTTTTCCTGAAGGAGTTTAAGGAAGAGTTTTTTTCGTAGTCTATGTTTCGGGGTAGAGGCGTTGGAGACGCTGGATGGACTGGGCTCTGCCGGTGTTTTCGTCGATGTCGATGATACTGCCGCAGAGGCGGACAGGGAATTTTCCGATTGGCAGGCGGGAGGGCATACTTGTGAGAAAGCGGTGTAGGACGGATTTGGGTTCGCGGCCTAGGATGGAGTCGTCGGGGCCGCACATACCGGCATCGCAGAGGAAGGCGGTGCCGTTTTCTAGGATGCGCTCGTCTGCGGTTTGGACGTGTGTGTGGGTGCCGACGACGGCGGAGACGCTGCCGTCGAGGTGGTAACCCATTGCGATTTTTTCACTAGTTGTTTCTCCATGCACGTCGACGAAGATGACTGGGGTTTCTTCGCGGAGACGTTGAGCTTCGGCTTGTGCGGTGAGGAAGGGGTTCTCGAGTGGCGGGTTGGTGAAGGTGCGGCATTGGACGTTCATGACGGCGACTTTAGCTTTGTTTGTTTCGAGGATGATGCTGCCGGCTCCGGGAGTTCCGGTGGGGTAGTTTAGTGGGCGGAGCAGGCGGGGTTCGGTTTCGATGTAGGCGGCGGTTTCGCGTTGGTCCCAGATGTGGTCGCCGGAGGTGATGACGGCGATTCCGCAGCGCAGGAGGTCGATGGCGATGCGTGCGGTAATGCCTCGCCCGGCAGCGGCATTTTCTCCGTTTACGATGATAAAATCTAGCCCAAGTTCGTTTTTGAGTTTTGGGATTGTGTCGATAACAGCTTTCCGTCCGGGTTCGCCTACAATGTCGCCGAGAAACAAAATTCGAATCATATCTCGTCTTTTTATCGCAAAATGGCATTGCTTTGCTGTAAAAATCTCACGCCTTGAAATTATTTTATATTACTTTGTTCTTTTTTGCCTCTGTGGGGGCTCTTTTAGCTAATTTGAGTCCTTTGGCTCCGAAGCCGAATTGGAAGACGCTGGACGCGTATCAATATACGATTACGCGAGAGGATTTTGTTTGGTTGTTGGATCGGGTTTATGCGCCGTATGGGGCGTGGAAGGAGTGGATCCGAGTCGATGCAAATTCGGCGCGGATTATGACGCGGCGGGGAGCTGCGCCGTATGTTTTGCATTTTGCGGCATCGCGTTCGCAGGCCCGGGCGATTCCTCGATATTGGCGTTCGCGCTCAGAGATTCCGAGGGGGGATCGTTCGCGGCCTCTTGCCGGCTTGCGTATTGCGATTGATCCCGGGCATATTGGTGGGCAGTGGGCGAAGCTGGAGGAGCGTTGGTTTCAGATAGGCAACAGCAAGCCGGTTACGGAAGGAGATATGACGCTGTATGTGGCAAAGCTGATGGAGCAGCGGCTGGAGCGGCTTGGGGCGAAGGTTTATTTGACGCGGACGAGTGCAAAGCCGGTGACTTCGGATCGTCCAAAAAATTTGCGCAAAGCGGCAGCGGCTGAGCTTCGCGCAAAGCGGCAGCGGCCTAACCCGGCCTCGGTTGAGCGGATGAGCAATATTCTTTTTTATCGTATGAGTGAGATTCGTAAACGGGCGGAACTCATCAATAAGCGGATTCGTCCTGATCTCGTGATTTGTTTGCATTTTAATGCGGAGGCTTGGGGCGATCCGGCCTCGCCATCGCTTGTGAATCAAAATCATCTCCATTTTTTGATTACGGGAGCCTTTAGTTCCGACGAGCTTTCTTATGATGACCAGCGGATAAATATGCTGGTGAAGTTGCTGGATCGGGCCTACTCGGAGGAGCTTGGCATCACGCAGGACATTACGAGAGCTATGAAAAAAGCGACCGGTTTACCGCCATTTACCTATCATGGAAAAAACGCGGTAAATGCCGGTGGGAACCCGTATATCTGGGGGCGAAATCTTTTGGCAAATCGGCTTTTCGAGTGTCCGGTTGTTTATATAGAACCGTATGTTATGAATAGCAGGGAGGTTTTTCATCGTATCCAAGCGGGAGATTATTCTGGAGCAAAAACGATCAATGGTCGCAGGCAGCCGAGTATTTTTCGCGAATATGCGGACGGGGTGACGGCGGGGATTGTGGACTTTTATTCTCGGCGTTAAGAGGCTGTTAAAAAAAAACTATAAAACGAAAATTTTTTACCCATGAAAACGATTGCAGTTACAAATCAAAAAGGAGGTGTCGGTAAGACGACGTCGGCGGTGAATCTTGCTGCGGCTCTTGCAGAGCTTGGGAAAAAGGTGCTCCTCATCGATCTTGATCCGCAGGGGAATGCGAGTTCGATTCTCGGGCTTCGTGGGGTCGATGAGTCGGGTAATGAATTTCGTGGGCTTTACTCGGCACTTATCGGCGAGGTCGGGATCGAGCAGCTTTACTACGAAACGCGGATTTCGAACTTGTCGGCGATCCCTGCCAATCTTGATTTGGCGGGTGCTGAGATCGAGGTTGCTAAGATGGATGAGCACTTGCAGCAATTGCGAAAAACGCTCTTGCCGCTGCGCGAGGCGGCGGCAGCACGGTGGTTTGATTTTTGTATCTTTGACTGTCCGCCGAGTCTGGGGATACTGATGACAAATGCTTTGGTAGCGGCGGATGAGATTGTTATTCCCATTCAGTGTGAGTATTTTGCATTGGAGGGGTTGGGGCTGCTGATGCAGGTGGCGGGGCAGATTTGCTCATCGGGCGCGAACCCGGATCTGACAATTGCTGGGCTGCTAATGACGATGCATGATGCGCGGACAAATTTGAATGCAGCGGTGATCCAAGATGTGCGCGAGCATTTTCAGGAGGTGGTTTTTGATACTGTGATACCGCGAACGATTCGTTTTGGGGAGGCTCCGAGTCATGGAAAAACGATCCTTGAATACGATACGAGCGGTCCGGGTGCGGCGGCGTATCGTTCTTTGGCAAAAGAATTTTTGGCGCGTCAGGGTGCGGGGGTGAGTTTTGTTCCATCGATTCCAGAAGAGGAGGTCGAGGCGGCAGAGGCACTTGAGTCTTCCGAAAATACGCCACTACAATAGTTTTTTTATTATTATGTCTGAGAAAAAAAATCCTATTAGCGAAGCAGAGATTATAGAGCTTTTTGAAAAAACGGGGGCACTTCTTAGTGGGCATTTTATATTGCGCTCTGGCCTGAGAAGTCGGCGTTTTTTTCAATGTGCATTACTTTTACAACATACGGAGATAGCCGATCAGGTATGTGGACTTTTGGCAGATAAGCTTCGCATTTACGAGGGGGTGGAAAGCGTAATTTCGCCTGCTGTTGGTGGTATTGTTGTGGGGCAGGAGGTGGCGCGTCATTTAGGAAAGCGGCATATTTTTGATGAAAAAAATGATAGGGGTGGGCTTGTTTTGCGCCGTGGATTCGAGATTCGAGAGGGTGAGCGTTTCGTGGTTGCCGAAGATGTGGTGACACGTGGGGGACGGGTGCAGGAGACGATTGATATCGTGCGGGAGCATGGTGGAGTTGTCGTTGCGGCTGCGAGTATCGTGGATCGTAGCGGTGGAAACTTGCCGGATTTTGGCTGTCCGTTTTGTCGCCTTGTGAATTTGAATATCGAGACTTTCGACCCGCAGAATCTTCCGCCGGATTTGGAGAATATCCCGGCCCTAAAACCCGGTAGCAAATGATAGCGTCTCGGCCACCACGCTTTGCATTTGTCGGACCCGGTAATATGGCTCGTGCCATTGCTGCTGGGATGCTGGAAAAACAGTTTTTTGCGGCGGCTGCGCCTTTGGTTTGTGGACGTTCTCGCGAACGCTTAGAAGATTTTGAAAAAAAATTTGGAGCGCAGGCAGCGAGTATCGAAGAAGTTGCGGAGCGGGGCGATGTTGTTTTTTTTGCGGTAAAGCCGAAGGATGCGGAGCAGGCACTTGAGCTTTGGAAAAATCAGAAACGCGAGAGGCAGGGCGTGCTTGTTTCGGTGATTGCGGGGTTGCCTTTGGCCCGTCTGCAAGAGCTTGCCGGGTCGCAGTGGCGAGTCCTTCGTGGGATGCCAAATACGGCTGTGGAGATCGGGGAGGGGGTTACGGCATTTTGTTCGGAAAATGCTCGCGAAGAAGATTGGCTGCTTCTCGAATCTATTTTTTCCCGGCTTGGAAAATTTCTTCGTTTGTCTGAGTCGCAGATGGATGCTTTGACGGCAGCTAGCGGGAGTGGAATAGCATTTTTTCTTGCGATGATTGAGCAAATGGTGGCTGCGGCTGTGCAGGAAGGGCTTTCGGAGGAAGAGGCTCTCGCGGCGGTTTCTCAATCAGCCGTGGGAGCGGGGCGGCTTTGCCAAATGGTGGCACGCAGTCCGCGAGAACTTCGCGAGGCGGTTACTAGTCCGAATGGAACGACTGCTGCGGGACTCGAAGCGATGCGAAAAAGAGATTTTTCGGCGGCGATTCGAGCGGCAATTCAGGCTGCAAGTAAGCGGTCAAAGGAGCTTTCACGCTTATGAAATCTTTTTTTCGTTACTTGCTATCGGTGGCGATGTTGAGCCTTACGACTTTTGTTTGCAAAGGCGGGGCAGCGGAGTCGGAGGCTTCTCCCGAGCTTGTTCCGCCTGTTGTTGTCCGAGCGATTGGAGAGGGGAACGCGGCTTTTGCGGCGCAAGATTACAAACAGGCAAAAACGTCTTATGAATTTGCACTGAAAGTGAAGCCGGATAATGTGCTTACCCTAGTAAATTTGGGTCTTACGGAGTTTTATCTTAAAAATTATGACGACGCCGAAAAACGTCTTTTTGAGGCTCTGAAGCAGGATATAAAAACGGGGGCGGCCTGGATGGTCTTGGGGATGATTTATATGGAGCAGACGAAGCGGCAAGAGGCTTTAGCGGCTTTTTCCAATGCGGTGCTTTATGAGCCGGAGAATGCACGGGCGCATAATTTTTTGGGTGTTACGATTGGTGAAATTGGTTGGTATGAAGGTGCGGAGGCGGAGTTTCGGAAAGCAATTGCTTTGGATTCCAAGTATGTCGATGCGCATTTTAATCTCGCTTATTTTTGTATGCGTCGTCGCACACCAGCGGTCGAGCTTGCCCGACGGCACTACCAAAAAGCACTGCAGCTGGGAGGTGCTTCGGATGCTGAGCTGGAAAAACAATTCGCTGCAGCAGATAAAAAACTTTCCGAACAGAATACTGCGGTTAAAACCCCGTAATGATTTTGCTTGATCGAAGAGGCGTTTTTTTAAATCGACTGCTTGTTGCGTTTTTTTTTCTTTCGGGCGTGTTGGCTGTTTTTGCCGAGGTCGTTACAGTTCCCGAGACTGCCCCGTATCGTCCCTCTGCGGCTCCGGAGGTTTATGCGAAGGCTTTTGTTCTTTTCGATGCAGTTACCGGAAAAGTTTTGCTCGAAAAAAATTCTCGTGAAAAACTTCCGGTTGCGAGCACGCAAAAACTTCTTACGGCCCTGCTCATTGCTGAAGCGGGGAATCTGGACAGGAATGTAAAAATTCAGGCAGTCGATACGAAGCCGGAACCCTCGAAGCTCTATATCAAAGCGGGGGAAATTTATTCGCGGAGAGACCTTTTGCAGGTTTTGTTGGTGCGCAGTATGAATGATGTGGCGGCGGCACTTGCGCGGGATCATTCCGGATCGGTGGAGGAGTTTGCTTTGTCGATGACGGCTCGTGCTAGGCGGCTGAAGGCTCTGTCTTCAAATTTTAAAAATCCGCATGGTCTTCCTGCGGAGGGACAGTATTCGACGGCACGAGATATGGCGGCTATCGCCCGGGCAGTTTATTTTAACCCGACGCTTCGGAAGATGATTCGCACGGAGCGTTTTTCAATTACCCGTCCTCGGGATGGTAAAATTTTGACTTACAGAAATACGAATAAAGTGCTTCGGCGTTATCTTTTTTGCAATGGGATGAAGACGGGTTACACGCGTGCCAGCGGGAATTGCTTGGTAGCTAGCGGTGCATGGAATGGTCGGCATATGATCGCTGTCATTTTGGGGAGTAACTCGAAGCATATTTGGGATGATTCCACGCGCCTGCTCGCATACGGACTTCGTATCCCGGAAGCGGATCTTCCGCGTTTTCGGAAGGACACGAAGTAAGACTAAAAGGATTCAGAGCGGAGCGGTTTCGTAGTTTTGGCATAGGTAGAGAAACCAAGCCGTGCTGCCACCATCGGGAGATTTGATTCGTATTTTTTCGAGTGGAGAAACTTTTTCAAAACCGTCCTTGATGCTTCGCGGGAGTTCGTCTGGAGCTTCCGTGCCCAAATAAAGAGCCGAGCGTCCGACATAGGGGTTGACGCCTTTTTGTTCCGTAAAAAAACGATCCACAACAACGCTGCTTTCGATAAAGGCATCATAGCGATGCCAGAGGCCGAATTGGTTGGCGACGTCTTGAGATTCGCGCAGAAAGACAGGTGGGAAACCTTTAGGCGTAGCATCGTGGGTGACCATCCAAAATCCGAGTGCTGCCGCGGAGCGTTCGTTATCTGCGATGAGAAAAAAAGGTGCTTCGCCAACGGGTTGATGAATGACGAGTGCGCGTTCCAAACGCGTGGAGAGGCTTTGCCAGTCCGGTTCATCTTGGGACCATGTGGACTGGATAACTCGCATGCTGGTGTGTAGAAGTGTAAAGGCGATGCAAAGCAAAGTAACCCCGTGCACGATGGGTTGGGGGATGGCTCCGAGGTGTGAACGTGAGGAGTCGAAAACGGCCACGGTTGCTGCCACGATGAGTGGAGCTGTGAGAGAGAGGGATACGGCCAAGGGAAAACTGCCGTGGTAGATTAAATAAAGACAAACAAGGGCAAAGGGAGCGGCAAAGGCAAAGGCGGCGCGGTTTAGGGAGTCTTTCCTGAAAAAATAAGTGATGGCTAAAAAGCTGGCACCGAGGCCGAGTCCCATAAGGAGTGAAATGACGGATATACCCTCGCGCAGTGTATTTTTAATATGGGTCGCGCTTGTTGGAGAGAGCAAGGTTTGCAGGGTGAAATCCGAAAAGGCGAGCCACTGCGTATTTATGTTCCAGTAAAATGGACCGATAGCACCGACTAGGCCGATGAGGCTGGCAAAGAAGAGGCCCATGATAGATTTGGAATAGGAATTGAATTGAGGTTTATTTTTTACTTGGTGGTGCTGGAGCTTTGTCGTGCTACGTCCGCTCGTGCGCCGAAGGTGGGGGAGTAAACAGAGTAGAAAAAGCGAGGGGAGAACCAAGAAGTTCCAATAACTAAGAAAGAGGGCGATGCTCAAAAAGATGCCACAAAGCATCCAGCGATAAAATTTTTCAGAATCCCAAGCGGACCAAGCTGTGAAAAAAACAAGTGGCAACCATGCTGCGCCGATGATTGCCGGATTTGAAAAATGAAGCACATTATTGAAACCGGGAATGATATTCCAAGCGAGTAAAGCCCAGTTTGCGGCACTGCGAGTCCCCCATGAAGCGGCTAGAGCGAAGATGCCGAGCGATCCTAAAAAAAGCGTAATGGGGCCAACTAAACGCAGAGCGAGGGGAGAGGCTCCCAGAAAGTTGGAAGCCGTCCGGATACAGGCGGTCACTCCGCCAGGGCCGTCGAAGGAGGCCCAATCCCATTTTGCGGCAATTAAAAAACGGGTAGCCTCATCCGCGCTTATCGGCATGGATGCTGCTAGCCAGAGGCGCAAAGCGGTAAGCGCGAGAAGAAAAAGAAGAATGGGGAGCGAAGGAAATTTCACGACGGGATGAGTTGGGGGTGATTTACAAAAAGCTTGCCTAGAAAGCGAGGCGCAAAGCATTTCCAAAGAGAGCCCAATGCGGCGAGCAGAAGCAGAGTGAATCCGATGCTGAGTAAAGCGGAGATTAGAATATCAGATGGCCAATGCGAGCCGACATACACCCGAGAATAGGAAACGAGTGCTGCTGGGAAATAAACAAGCCAGCCCCAACGCCGAAAAAAGATTAGGCTGACCGTGGCGATACAAAAATTATTTGCCGTGTGACCCGATGGAAATGAACCGCCGCGGACGGGGCGAATTTGAGGTTCGGAGAGATGGGCCTTTACTGGTTGAAAGACCGCCATCATACGCGGGGTTGCCTTTGCGAGATCCACCTGCCGGACTTCGGGCATCACCATGTGTGGGCGGGGGCGGCCTATGATTTTTTTGAGCGAATTGGTCATCAATCCATCGACAAAAGCAATGGAGATGAGGCAGCACACGATGTAACTTCGCCCACGAAATCCGCCGAAAATGAGGACTGCGAGGACGGCGAGCACGAGCAGTGGCCACCACATAGACCAACTGGAAGCGGCGGCCATTATTTTGTCTAGCCAGGGAGCTGTCCAGTCGCGGTTTATGCTGTAAAGAAGGTTTTGATCCATGTCGAAAACTGCTACATAACTAAAGTAGTGAAACAAATTTCTCCATCCTTTCTTCTCAGGCTTTTCATATTTTTGTTTTTTTCTGCTGCGGCAAATGCTCAGGAGGATGCGGCAGAAATTCTGCGTCAGGCTCGGATTAATCAGGTGCAAAACGAGGCCGTTTTGTCGGCTCGTCTTCGCTGGGAAGGCAAGAGAATCCCTTTTACAATTGTCTTAAAAGATCGTGTGATTCGCTATGAATTTACCGAACCTGAAGAGGCAGTGCTGTTGGAACTGCGCGAGGACGGTCCTTATCTTGCGGAGAGAAAGGGTGGAAAGCGTTCGGCGGTAAAGGGTGCGCGTTTCGATCATCGCGTCCGAGAGAGCTCGGTGACTTACGAAGATCTGGCGATGCGTTTTCTCTATTGGCCGATTGCGAAGTATTTAGGAGACGATGTCATTCGCACGCGCAGTGCGTATAAGATCGAGGTGCATCCCGGAAAAAAAATAAAGTCGCTTTATGGGGTGGTGCGTTTATGGGTTGATAAAGCGACTGGTGCGCTGCTGCGGATGGAGGGTTACGACTGGCAGGGGCATTTGATAAAGCGGTTTGAAGTTGTCGGAGTGCAAAAAATCGATGGTCAATGGTTTCTAAAGACCATGCGGGTCGAGACCTTCGATGCCGATTCGCGCAAAGTGATCGATCGGACTTATCTTGATGTGTTGGATCAGGTCGAAGCTTCTTCTTAAGCTTTTTTTATTTTTCACAAAGTTTTCATTCTCGCTTCATCGTTTTTTCACAAAGCACGGCTAGAGCTTTTCTCATGCCTGCTTTTCCGAAAAATATAAATACGGATTTTTCGCTCAATCTCTGCGACTTACTTGCAGGAGAACCGACGAAACTCGCAGCATGGCTAGAGGGGCCCAAAAGACGGCTGATTTTAACTTCTCTTTTTCTCATTGTCGTGTGCTCGGGAATATATGGAATCTCTATCGGTCTATGGCGGGGTCCTCTCCAATCGATTTACACAGCGATTAAATTTCCATTGTTTATTTTGCTGACTTGCGTCGGAAATGCCTTTCTCAATGGGCTGCTTGCACAGCTTCTCGGAGTTCCCATCGGTTTTGTAAAAAGCACGCTTATGATCTTGTTGAGCTTTGCCATCATGTCGTTGATCTTAGTGGCCTTTACCCCAATCATGCTGTTCTTATTATGGAATACTCCGGCTTTGGGATTAGAGGATACTTCCAGTCGGCTAAGCCATAGCATTACCCTGCTTGCACATGTTTTTCTCATCGCTTTTGCGGGTATCGTTTCCAATCAACGCCTTTATTTTTTACTGCGATATTTTTGTGGGCATGGGCGCACGGCTCTAGTGCTCCTCTTTTCTTGGCTCGCAGGAAACTTACTTCTTGGCAGTCAGATGTCATGGATTTTGCGCCCCTTTATTGGAAGTCCCAATCTGCCTGTTCAATTTTTACGAAGCGATCCCTTTGACGGTAATTTTTTCGAATCCGTTTGGAGAAGTCTTCAACTCCTTTTTTCTTAAATTTTTTTAAACAACCCAACAAAACATCATGCAAAATACGACACCAACTCCTGAGTCAAAATCATCAAAGCCCAGCAAGAACGCCCCCTCCTTACCCGAAGGCTATAGAATTCCATCTATTTTAGAATCGTTGTTGAAAAGCCCATCCATTCTCATTTGGGAGCTTAATAACGGCAAGGCGGCTTTTATTATCGGAACGCTTGTAGGTGTAACTCTGATTGCGCTCGGGCTGTATGGCCTGATTGTAGGAAGTTTCGTAGGGGGCGAGCAATATTGGATTGCTCCGGTGAAAATCACAATTGGGAGTTTTTTAAGTCTGCTGATCTGTCTTCCAAGTCTGTATATTTTCTTATGTCGCTACAGATGATGACAGCTCTCCGCCCCATTATTGGTCATTCCGAAACTTTTCTGCCCGATAAAAAGCAATTTTTTCTACAACATTGGGCGACCTCTATCTCATCGTCCGAGCCGTAAAAAACGATAGCGCTTTGCAAGCTGGCTAAACGCAGAAATTTTTTATTTCATAGGTTGGGGAATTTGCTAGAGTTCCTTTTATGAAAGATGATCCGCGCACGGTGAAGGTAAAGACTCCGCTTGCTTTGATTTTGGTTTTGATTATTGGGGGGTGTTTGCTGCTTGCGGGCATTTTTTACGGGACTTGGAAATTAGGTGCGGGTTCCTACGATGCACGCAAAGTTGGTATCATTAAATCAAAGGAATTTATTCCCCTAAAAGAAGAGTTGGTGTCTGTCGGTGATAATGGTCTGGTGCATGAAACGAAGGATGGCGAGTATATCTTGCACGTGGATGTGCGGGGAAGTGATGGCTCGATGAAGAGCTACGATGTTTATTTAAAAGATAAAGAACGTTTTGATTCTCTATCTGTTGGGGATTCTTTTGAAGTCGGTCCCTACCTCGTAAAATAGGCTGATTGCGAAATTTTTAATTATTTTTCAAACGCTCCGTTTGAAAAAATCGAACGTTTTCGGAAGGCTTATGTCAATACTTTTGCAGCGAGTCATAGGACTTGCTGTATAAAGTTTTTTTAATTTTTTATACTATATGACATCACCCAAACTTACTAAGCAGGTAGAAGAATCTCGTTTATGGATTCAACCCCTTTTTGATGAAGTTTCCAAAGTTGTTGTTGGGCAAAATATTCTTGTTCAGCGTTTGGTAACAGGACTCTTAACAAATGGACACGTTTTATTAGAGGGCGTTCCGGGGCTGGCTAAAACACTTACGGTTCGAACTTTGGCCTCAAGTATCAATACGGGTTTTCAGCGTTTACAATTTACGCCGGATTTACTTCCTGCCGATTTGATTGGAACGTTAATTTATAATCCTAAAGATGGTGAGTTTGCCACTAAATTGGGGCCGATTTTCTCAAATCTTATATTAGCGGACGAGATCAACCGTGCGCCTGCAAAAGTGCAGAGTGCCTTACTTGAAGCGATGCAAGAGAGGCAAGTTACGATTGGCGATGCTACTTATCTTTTACCGGATCCCTTTTTAGTTTTAGCGACACAAAACCCGATTGAGCAAGAGGGAACCTATCAACTTCCGGAGGCTCAGCTTGATCGCTTTATGTTAAAAGTAAATGTTGGATATCCGACGAAGGAAGAGGAACGTTCGATTTTGGATGTGATGTCGACTTCCTCTCCCCGGCTTGATGTGCAGGCGGTTGTGAATCCGGAGTCAATTATACAAGCACGCAATATTGTGAATCAAATCTATGTTGATGATAGGATAAAAGATTACATTGTTGATATAGTCTGGGCGACCCGAAACCCTGCACTTTATAATTTAAAATTGGAGGGGATGATTCGCTATGGTGCTTCGCCGCGTGCGACGATTAACTTGACCTTGGCGGCGAAAGCCCAAGCTTTTATAGAGGGGCGTGCTTATGTGACCCCGCAAGATATTAAGTCGATCGGGGTTGATATATTAAGGCATCGTATCGGTGTGAGCTATGAGGCAGAGGCAGAGGAAATAACAAGCGAAATGGTTGTCGCTAAAATTTTCGAAGGCATCGCAGTTCCTTAATTTAGTATATGCAAGACGCTAAGGGAATCTTACAAAAAATTCGTCGGCTAGAGCTAAAGACGCGGCGTTTAGTAAATGCGTCTTTTGCGGGGCAGTATCATAGTGTTTTTAAAGGCCGTGGAATGAACTTTGAAGAAGTTCGCGAATATGCGATCGGTGATGAAATACGCTCTATCGACTGGAATGTAACGGCTCGAATGAATGAACCCTACGTTAAGAGATTTACAGAGGAGAGAGAAATGACGGTGCTTTTATTAGTCGATGTAAGTGCCTCGGGGAATTATGGAAGTATTTCGCAGAGTAAACGTGAATTTGCGGCAGAGGTTGCTGCGATCTTAGCATTTAGTGCGATTCAAAATGGTGATAAAGTAGGGCTGCTTTTATTCAGTGACCAAGTCGAATTATTTATTCCTCCCAAAAAGGGGCGTCAGCATATTTTGCGTCTTATAAGAGATATGATTTATTTTGAGCCTAAGGGACGGGGAACGGATATTAATATTGCTCTTGAGTATGCGAATCGTTTGATTCGTCGGCAGGCTTTATTTTTTATGATTTCGGATTTTCAAGCCGAAGATTTTTCAAAGCCTTTAACAGTTTCAAGTCGTAAGCACGATGTTGTGGCTCTTCCGATTACGGATCCTTGTGAGGAGGAATTACCGGATGTTGGTTTAGTAACTTTTGAGGATGGTGAGACGGGACAACAAATCGAAATTAATACGAGTAACAAACACCTTCAAGAAACTTATAGAGAACTGGAGGCTCAACGATTAAAAGAGCAGAGTCATTTGTTTAGAAGTCGCCGTATTGATATTGTTCCACTTCGGACAGATAGGGATTATTTAAAGTCACTTCGGAATTTTTTTGAGATGCGAGAAAGGAGAAATGCTGCGTAATGCCTGTTCAATCATCAGCACCCGCACCGACTCCGGCTCCTATTCATGATATTGTCGGTCCTGTTGAGCTTTTTGCTTCTCCTTTTTGGTGGATTGTTATCGGAGCGGCTGCCTGTGCTCTTTTAGCTTTTTTTGTATGGCTACTGTTACGCTATGTTAGAAGGCCACGTGTTCTTTCAACGAGAGAGCAGGCTTTGGTGGATTTGAGTCTGATATCGAGTTCGGGGTTAGAACCCTATCAATTCGCTGTAAAATTATCTGACTTATTACGTAAGTATTTGGATAAAGCTTATAAGATTAGAGCGACAACAACGACTTCGATGGAGTTTTTAGGCCTTATCAAAAATAATCCTTTGTTTAGTGATGATGAAAAAAAATCTCTAACACATTTTTTAAAATCATCCGATTTGTTGAAGTATGCTCGTTTAGAAGCGAATGAGGAGGAGATTGAGAAACTTCGGACTTCTGCCGAAAATTTGATTCGTGGGAAATACTCCGTTA
>JBKEAD010000034.1:0-3490 GCA_047971915.1 Chthoniobacterales bacterium | reverse complement strand
ACTCTATTTTTCCATTGGGAACGGCTTGGGTGCTGGCTTTAAGTAAGATAGATATTACGGGTTATGTGCAAAACACGGAGCTTGCTTTAGCCGCCATCACTGTTGCCGGCGGAGTAATCGCGCATGGTGTCATTCTTTCTCCACGAGAGGGAGGTATGGTGAAACACTTGGCTTGGATACATGCATTGGCCGCACTCTTTCTTCTTTTTATTACCCTCGGTTCAAACATGTTTGGCATGGAAAAAATAACAACCGTTTGCTGGGGCGTATCTGCCATCACATTATTTGGAGTTGGACTAGCTGCGGCATTGAAGCCTTACCGTCTAGCGGGACTACTCGGCCTCGTATTTTGTATCGGGCGAATGTTTCTCATCGACATCGACGACACGTTCTATCGCATTGTTGCTTTCTTTGCAATTTCGCTAGTCCTTATGCTCGTCGGCTGGCTTTACTACCGCTTCCGTGAGCAAATAGAGCGTAGTGATTAAATATTTTTCAATGTGTCCCTAATCAACCCTAATCGACTGCTACGCTGTCATTTATTTATGAAGCTGTTCCAACCAGTCGCCTGCGCCTGTGAGAGTAAGCTGCACGCCAATGGCTACGAGCAAAAAGGCCATTATTTTTGTCATCGCATTGGCTCCATTTACCCCCAAAAAGCGAAGAATAAAATCCGCCTGCCGAAGCACAATCCAGCACGTCCCGCAAACGGCTACAATACCTATGATCGTTCCGATCATCGAGGGAGACATAAAGTCATAGCGAAGTGCACTGAGACTAATTACCACGGCCAAGCTCCCCGGTCCCGCCAACAAAGGCATCGCCAGCGGAGAAAACGAAATATCCTCCTTTTCCTGTGCCTCATTTTCTTCTGCTGCGCTATGCGTATTTTCTTTCTTGGGAGTTAGTAGTTGAAAGCCAATTTTCGCTACAATTAACCCCCCAACGATACGAATGGCCTCCATGCTGAGTCCGAAAAAATTCAAAATCATATCCCCGATAAAATAAAAACAAACCAAGATAGCGAGCATATAGACACTCCCTTTTAGAGCCTGTAAATGTCTCAAGGCCGCTTTTTCTCCACCCGTGATCGAAAGAAAAATAGCCGCATTCCCAAGCGGATTGCAAATTGGAAACAAAGCCGCATAGGCAAAGGCAAAAGCATGAAGCATCTCCGTCATAAGTCGCAAATATAGAGCGTGCACCCATTCTGACCATTTCTAAATCAAGCATTTCTTAAAAAAATGCGTGGCAGCGCAACAAAGACATTGTAGAATTCCAAATTCTGAGGTATCCACAATTCCTTTCATGGCTACGGGGCGTAGCTTAGCTTGGTAGAGCGCCTGGTTTGGGACCAGGAGGTCGCAGGTTCAAATCCTGTCGCCCCGATTTTTTTGTGCCCTTAAATAATCCTTGTAGAACCCCTATTTTAAAGCCTCTACGAGCTTTTTAAGAAAAAAATGAAAATTTTCAGAGTCGGCAATTATTGGCTTTTTTTGGCATTAGTTTGTCACAAACTGTCACAAACTGCTTAACCTTCCTTAAATAATTTTCGACACAGGCGGAGAGCGAGGGAGATTTTTTTCGATGTGATTTCAAATCACATCGGCATTTTTCGCCAAATTTGGCGAAAACTCGGGGCGGCTTTTGCTCTTCTGACTTTTCGCCCGATTTGGTGAAAAATCGGTTTTCCGATTTCAAATCGGGAAACCTGATGTAAGCACTACCGACACCAGCGCAAGTGAAAGGTGCTTGATTAGAAAATGCAGAGGATTATTGTTTTCGTATGAACAAGGGCATTTCAATGAATGCAGCGGTTTGTCACGGCAAGCCAGTTATTGAGGGCACCCGCGTGCTAGTTTCAACGATTCTGGCAGCTTTGGCGGGCGGTGATTCACTCTCTACCGTCTGCGAGGATTACGAGCTTACGCCTGAACAGGTCGCCCATGCGCTGCAATTTGCTGCTGAGATGTCGGACTTTCAGACTTCCGCCTACGAAGCTGTGGCATGAGATTTCTTTTGGATGAAAATTTTCCCAAGGCTTCGATTTCTTTTTTAGAATCTGCTGGGCATGAGGTTTTTGATGTTCGCCTGCATGGGGAAAGAGGGGCTTCTGATGCTGATGTGATTCGCTTGGCACTTAAAAAGAAAGCCCTTTTACTAAGCACAGACAGGGATTTCTTTCATACGCTCGGGCGACAATTCCCCGATCATTTTGGCCTTGTTGTTATCGCTTTAAAACGTCCAACTAGCGGGGCAATCACGGAGCGGCTGAAATGGTTTTTGAGTTACTTTGAAGCTGCCGATTTATTCCATGTGTCTGGGATTACTCCAGCGCTCAGCTCTGAAACAAGAGAGATGACGCTTTCGGCCATCAAGTTGGCAAAGAAAATGAGTTTGAAAGTAAGCTATGATAGCAATTATCGTGCTAAGCTCTGGTCACAGGTAGAAGCAGGGGAGTTTTTAGCAGAAGTTCTTAAATATGTGGACTATGCCTTTCTAGGGATTTTAGATATGCAATTTTTACTGGGAATGGATGCTCAAGATTTAGAGAAAGGATATGCTGAGCTCAAGTCGACTTATCCAAATCTAGACTATATTGCATCTACGGATCGAACGGTGATTGATCCATTTCATCACTTGCTTGCTGTTAATGTTTATGACGGAGAGTTGTATACAACAGAGCAAGTAAGCCTTTCGGTTATAGATCGGATCGGTGCAGGTGACGTCTTTACAGCAGGTATCTTAGATGGCATCTTGCTTGGCAAGAAAAAAGAAGAGATTGCTAGTTTTGCTTTAGCAGATGCGATCATCAAGCATGCGAGATTTGGAGACAATTGTTTCATTAAGAGAGCAGAAGTTGAAGCTGTGCAGAGCGGAGGCAGTTTAGCTATATCTAGATAAATCACTTAAAAAGAAGTCCGATCAGGCTTCTTTTTATTTGAGAGCAAATATTGACAGATATCTGACGACAGGGAATGTTGACTTCTTGTTTTTAAGTCTCTTTTCAGAAGTCTGGATCCAGAAGAAATTAAACACAAAGAATAGTTTTGGATTATATCACTAAGTTTTTTAATTTAAAGCTTGACTTAGAGCTAACTCCAAGTTATATAATTACATGAGAGGAGGGAGAGCTATGACGATAAGTGAAGTATGTCTTGCTACCGGATTTACGGCAGACACACTCAGATATTATGAAAAGATTGGTCTGATACCACCAGTTAAGCGAAGTTCTGGTGGAAAAAGAGACTATAGTGAAAAAGATCTAGAGCAGCTCAACTTTATAAACTGCATGAAAAAAGCAGGCTGTAGTCTTGAGGTCATTGAAGAGTATCGGGATCTATATCAATTAGGGAAAGAAACGGTAAATGAGCGCCTCGAGCTTTTAACCAATCAAAAGCAAGCTCTAATGAAAGCCTTGAATGACTTGCAGGCATCAATTAACTATTTAGATAATAAAATTGAGTACACAAAATTACAAAAATAAGGA
>JBKEAD010000026.1:0-8621 GCA_047971915.1 Chthoniobacterales bacterium | reverse complement strand
GATACGGTGTATTTTATATAAAAGGAACGCAAAAAAGCGTTGTCTTACTGACAAAGAATCTATAGCATCTCCCCACTACAAAAGTCCCAAAAAGGATTACGACGAAATTTTTTCCGCATGGCCGAAGACACAACACCCAATACCGCCCCACGCTCCCAAGAATACGGAGCAGCTCAAATCGACAAACTCGAAGGCTTAGAAGCCGTCCGCAAACGCCCCGGAATGTATATCGGATACACCGACGAACGCGGCCTTCACCACTGCGTCTTCGAAGTCCTCGACAACTCCATCGACGAACATCTCGCCGGATTTTGCACCAAAGTCGAAGTCGCCATCCACTCCGACGGCTCCTGCTCCATCCGAGATAATGGACGCGGCATCCCCGTCGATATGCACCCCAAGTGGAAAATTCCCGCCATCGAGCTCGTGCTCACCAACCTCCACGCCGGCGGCAAGTTCGGTCAGGGCGCCTACAAATACTCCGGCGGTCTCCACGGCGTCGGCGCAAAATGCGTAAACGCCCTCTCAGACTGGTTCAAAGCCGAAGTCCGACGCGATGGAAAAATCTACCACATGGCCTTCGAGCGCGGCAAAACAACCCAGAAGCTCACCGAATTTGGCGAACTCAAAAATAAAAAACAAAGCGGCACCACGATCACCTTCCTGCCCGACGCCACGATTTTCACAACGACAGAATTTGTCTTCGAGCGTCTCGCCACCCGCCTCCGCGAACTCGCCTTCCTAAACCCCGGCATCGAAATCACCCTCACCGACGAACGCGAAGACGACGAGCACAAGCCCAAGTCCGACACCTACTATTACAAAGACGGCATCGCCGAGTTCGTTCGCCAGCTCAGCGAAAACAAAGCCCTCATCCACCCAAAACCCATCATCATGTCCGGCAGACGCCCGGTTCAGATGAAGTCCCACGACGGAGAAGACCGCGAAGACGAAGTCTATCTCGACTGCGTTGTCCAATACAACGACGCCTTCAATGACCAAATCCTCTGCTACACAAACTCCATCCCAAACGCAGACGGCGGCACCCACCTCACCGGATTTCGCACCGCGCTCACCCGCGCCATCAACCAATACTCCAAAAGCAACAACCTCGCCAAAGACAAAGACCCCAATATAAATGGCGACGACGTCCGCGAAGGTCTCATCTGCGTCCTCAACCTCAAGCACCCCGACCCCAAATTCGAGTCCCAAACCAAGGTCAAGCTCGTAAACCCCGAAGTCGATGGCATCGTCAGCTCCCTCATCTACGAAGGGATCATGAACCACTTCGAGGAAAACCCCGCCGTTGCGAAAAAAGTTTTTGAAAAAGCCGTCACCGCAGCCCGCGCTCGTGAAGCCGCACGCAAAGCTCGCGAACCCGTCCGCAAAAGTGCCCTCACCGGCGGCGGACTCCCCGGCAAACTCGCCGACTGTTCCGAAAAAGACTCCACCCTCACCGAACTCTACATCGTGGAAGGTGACTCCGCAGGTGGCTCCGCCAAGCAAGGCCGCGATCGCCGCTACCAAGCCATCCTCCCCATCCGAGGCAAACTCATAAACGTCGAAAAAGCACGCCTCGACAAAGTCCTACAAAACAAAGAAATCCAAACCATGATCACCGCCATCGGCACCGGCATCGGCGAAGGCGATCAGGAAGGCTCTTTCAATATCGAAAAACTCCGCTACGGACGCGTCATCATCATGACCGACGCCGACGTGGACGGCTCCCACATCCGCACTCTACTACTCACCTTCTTCTACCGCCAGATGACCGACCTCGTCCGGCGCGGCCACGTCTATATCGCGCAGCCCCCGCTCTACCAGATCAAGCGCCGCAAACGCGAAGAATACGTCGCCGACGACATCCAACTAAATAAAATCCTCATCGACCTCGGAGCCGAAGACGTAAAGCTCGTCAACCTCGCCGACGGCAAAGAATTCTCCGCCACCCAACTCAAAGAAATCGTCACCCTCCTCGAAAAACTCGAAAAACACAGCCACTCCATCGAACGCATGGGCGGCAATTTCGAATCCTTCCTCGAAGCCCGTAGCGCAGACGCCGACCGCCTCCCCCGCTACCTCGTAAAAATCCGTGAAGGCAACGAAGAATTCACCGAATACTTCCACGACGAAAACGAACTCAAGACCTTCGCCGAAAAAAATCCCGACCTCGACCTCATCGAACAAGAAGCCGAAGAAAGCGACACCACCGACGAAAACGAAGTCACAGAAAATGGAGTGAGCAACGGCACCGAACCCACCGCCAATGCAACCACCGAACAGCCCGTCGCCCCCGCGCCAAAAACTAACGGCAGCAAAGCCAAAAAAGGCCCATCCCGCCGCGCCAAACTCGAAGAACTCTACGAAGCAACCGGAGTCGAAAAACTCATCACCGAACTCTCACGAAAAGGGCTAAACATCGCCCACTACAGCGCGACCGATAAACCCATCTTCCAACTCATCGAAGGCGAAGGCGACCAAAAATCCAAAGACATCTTCGCCATCCCTGTCATCCTCGACCAAATCCGCGAAATCGGACGCCGAGGGGTCCAGATCAAACGCTTCAAAGGTCTCGGCGAAATGAACGCCAAAGAACTCTTCGAAACCACGATGAACCCGAACAAACGCCGCCTCCTAAAAGTCCAGCTCGACGAAACAAACGCCGTCGAAGCCGACAAAATGTTCACCATCCTCATGGGCGACGTCGTCGAACCCCGCCGTATCTTCATCGAAGACAACGCCCTAAACGTCCGCAACCTCGACGTCTGATTTTTTTAGAAAAAAAACGACCCGCCGCCCGTATTTGACCACCTTCCAAACCGCAACGCATGTATAATTCCAACGAAAAACTGAACACCATCGACGTATCCGAAGAACTCTCCAAGTCCTTCCTCGACTACTCGATGTCGGTCATCATCTCCCGCGCCCTCCCCGACGCACGCGACGGCCTAAAACCCTCCCAACGCCGCATCCTCTTCGCAATGGAAAATCTCTCCCTCTTCCCGGGAAAGAAACACATGAAATGTGCCAAAATCTGCGGCGACACCAGCGGTAACTACCACCCCCACGGCGAAGCCGTCATCTACCCCACACTCGTCCACATGGCACAACCCTGGGCCATGCGCGAACGCCTCGTAGATGGTCAAGGAAACTTCGGCTCCGTCGAGGGCGACCCACCCGCCGCCATGCGATACACCGAAGCCCGCCTCACCGCGCTCGGCACCGCCCTCATGGAAGACATGGATCGCGACACCGTCGATTTCGTAGCAAACTACGACGAACGCCTCACCGAACCCACCGTCTTCCCCGCCGCCTTCCCAAATCTCCTCGTAAATGGCGGCACCGGCATCGCCGTCGGCATGGCGACCAATATCCCCCCCCACAACCTCGGTGAAGTCATCGACGGCATCTGCGCCCAGATCGACGACCCCGAAATCTCCACCGAGCAGCTCTCCACCTACGTAAAAGGCCCCGATTTCCCCACCGGCTGCACCATCTGCGGCACCGCCGGCATCAAACAATACCTCGCCACCGGCAAAGGCTCCGTAAAAGTCCGCGGACGCTGCGGCGTCGAAGAAGTAAAAGGCGGACGCGAACAAATCATCATCACCGAGATCCCCTACAACGTAAACCGCGCCACCCTCGTCACGAGAATCGCCGACCTCGTAAACGAAAAAACCCTCACCGACATCTCCAACGTCAGCGACCAATCCGACGAAAACACCCGAGTTGTTGTCGAACTAAAACGCGACGCCATCCCCCAGGTCGTCATAAACAACCTCTACAAACACACCCAACTCGAAAGCTCCTTCTCCGCCTCGATGCTCGCCATCGACCACCAGAAGCCCAAGCTTTTATCTTTAAAAGAAGCCCTCACCTGCTTCATCGAGCACCGCCGCGAAGTCGTCCTCCGCCGCACCCGCTTCCTCCTCCGCCAAGCCGAAAGCCGCGCCGAAAAACTCGAAGGCTACCTCCTCGCCCTCGCCAACCTCGATGAATTCATCCGCATCATCCGCGACTCCGCCAACCGCGAAGAAGCAAAGGTCAAACTCCTCGCCTTCGAATTCCCCCGCAAACAAGTCGAGCAGCTCGGCATTCTCATCCGCAGCGAAGCCCGCATCGAAGACGGCATCTACCGCTTCAGCGAAGCACAAACAGACGCCATCCTCGAACTCCGCCTCTACCAACTCACCGGACTCGAACGTGACAAAGTCATCACAGAATACCGCGACCTCCTCGAAGTCATAAAAGACCTCCTCGACATCCTCGCCCGCGAAGAACGCGTCCTCGGCATCATCAAAGACGAGCTCCGCGCCATCCAGACCAAACACGCCACTCCCCGCCTCACCGACATCGTCCCCGACGAAGGCGAAATAAACATCGAAGACCTCATCGCAAACGAAGGCAGCATCATCACCATCACCTACGGCGGCTTTATCAAACGCACCGCCGTCAGCGCCTACCGCGCCCAACGCCGAGGCGGACGCGGAGTCATCGGCATGACCACCCGCGAATCCGTAGGCGAAGAGCAGGAGCAAGACTTC
Organism: Chthoniobacterales bacterium; assembly: GCA_047971915.1. GTDB lineage: Bacteria > Verrucomicrobiota > Verrucomicrobiia > Chthoniobacterales > JBKEAD01 > JBKEAD01. The sequence continues at coordinate 4,077 of JBKEAD010000026.1, read as the reverse complement.
GTAGAGCACATCTTCACCGCCTCCACCCACGACTACCTCATGTTCTTCACCAAGCAAGGACGCGTCTATGTCGAAAAAGTTTACGGCATCCCCGAAATGGGCCGCGCCTCCAAAGGCCGCTCCATCGCCAACTTCCTAAACCTCCAACCCGGAGAAAAAATCGCTGCCACCATCCGCGTCACCGCCAAACGCGCCGCCGGCCCCGCCGGAGAAGACGAAACCTGGGATCCAAACCTCCACATCCTCTTCGCCACCAAAAACGGCATTGTCAAAAAATCCAACCTCAGCGACTTCTCCAACATCCGCAAAGGCGGCATCATCGCCATAAACATAGACGACGACGACCAACTCATCGGCGCCCTCCTCACCGACGGCAACAACGAACCCATCCTCGTCACCCGAGGCGGTATCAGCCTTCGCTTCCACGAAGAGCAACTCCGCGATCAAGGCCGCAACACCCGAGGAGTCTGGGGCATCCGCCCCGCCGAAAAAGACGAAGTCGTAGCCGTCTCCGTTGTAAAAGCAGACGCCACCCTCCTCGTCGCCGCCGAACACGGCATCGGCAAACGCTCCCTCTTCACAGAATACCGCGCCCAATCCCGCGGAGGCAAAGGCATCATCACGATGAAAAAAGCCGACAAGTGCGGCAACGTCATCGGTGCCCTCACCGTCACCGACAAAGACGAAATCATGCTCATTACCAACCAAGGCAAAATGGTCCGCACCCGCGTCTCCGAAATTCGCGTAACTAGTCGCAACACCATCGGCGTAAAATTAATCAACCTCCCCAAAGGCGAACTCCTCCGAGCCATCGCCCCCGTAATCAGCAACGAAGCCGAAGAAGAAGCCGCCGACGCCGAAGAGGAAAGCTAAAAAAACACAGCCTCAAAAAAACTGTATCGAGTCGTATTGAAATATGATCCTCCCGACTAACATGAAACAAGTTACTCTGCTTTCCACCCGCACGCATCGGTCTGCGGTCTGGTGCTGATAAGGGGCATCATCCCGAAAAAGGATTCAAAACGCTTACGCCGGTGGTTTTCACACCCTTTATATTTCAAGTTACAAGAGTTAGTTCGTGCTCCAGAGCTGTCGCAGCGAGATATCCATCTATGTAGCTAATAGGGGTGAGTGAATTTAAAACTCCCCATCTGTGTGCAATGGCAAGCGATACCGGGAGTATTCTGCCTTGGTAGCTACTACTCAGGCCTACTAGCCAACTTTCCAAATGCGCAGCAGATATAGGGTCTTTCCGACGGGTACGTTCGATGCCCTGACGTATTTCTCCTATGACAAGAACGCTCAACCAAAGCTCATCCGCAGCAACATCAGCATACCAAGACGAAACAGCTGAATCACATCTGGAACCTTTCCGAATTTCGAAGATAATATTGGTATCAAGCAGAAAACCCACGATTAGAATTTTACTTTTCGTTCATACGGGTAGTTGCGCGGAGGTAAGTCCAAGTCTGGAAGTTTATCTGCACCTAGGACCAGATAGTCTTTAAAAATTATGACCCGGGAAAAATCGCGCTTATCTGACACAGGGCAGCAGGTGGGGGCAGCCATGAAATATTGACATTTCCTTTTCCTCTCTCCGCGATGCCGATCCAGCGTTTTTTTAAAAAAACCGCAGATGGGCAGGATTTGCGCAGATTATTTTTTCGCCTACAACGAGCAAAGGCGGTCTCAACCGTCGCTCCCAAATTGTCTCCTACGGCAAGCTCTGGCACAACGCCCAAACCTATCCATTTTTCGGTGTCATCCTTTTTGAATCAACGCCCTCTTTTTTGCTCCTCCCGGCTTCCCCCGCGGTGTCTTTTCCTTTGAGGCAACAGAAAAAAATGAAAAAGGCGTATTTTTATGAATTTTTCTTTTTGACACTTACGTTGCAATGCATACTCTACGTCCCGCTCTTGAAAACATCAAGGGGGCAGAACTCTGTCCGCTTTTTGTTCGAGGGGGCGACCATGCGTCACGCCCATGCTCTTACTATAAAAGCCCTGGTCTTGAAAATGCCCATGTAGCTCAGTGGTAGAGCACTTCCTTGGTAAGGAAGAGGTCACCGGTTCAAACCCGGTCATGGGCTCCACCAACATGGGGCGACGCTACGAACTAAAAAATAATCAATCCAAAACTAATAATATATCACAATGGCTAAAGAAGCGTTCAATAGAAATAAACCGCACGTCAACATTGGCACCATTGGTCACGTTGACCATGGCAAAACCACGCTGACGGCGGCCATTACCACCATCCTCGCTCAAACAGGCGGAGCTACAGCTCGTAAGTATGAAGATATTGATGCAGCTCCCGAAGAAAAAGAGCGCGGTATCACCATCAACACGGCTCACGTCGAATACGAAACCGAAAAACGCCACTACGCACACGTCGATTGCCCAGGTCACGCCGACTATGTCAAAAACATGATCACCGGCGCGGCTCAGATGGACGGGGCAATCCTCGTCGTAAGCGCAGCTGACGGCCCGATGCCTCAGACCCGCGAGCACATTCTTCTAGCCCGTCAGGTCGGCGTTCCAGCCATGGTTGTCTTTCTCAACAAAGTTGACATGGTTGACGACAAAGACCTGCTCGAACTCGTCGAACTCGAAGTTCGCGAACTTCTCAGCAAATACGAATTCCCAGGTGACGACATCCCAATCACCGCCGGCAGTGCTCTAAAAGCCATCGAAGGCGACGCCGAGTATGCCAAAAAAATTACCGATCTCATGGCCACTGTGGATGAATACATCCCTGAGCCAGAGCGCCCAATCGACCAGCCCTTCCTCATGCCCATCGAAGACGTTTTCAACATCGAAGGTCGTGGAACGGTCGCCACAGGTCGTATCGAACGCGGTATCCTGAAAAAAATGCAGGAAGTCGAGATTGTCGGTATTCGCGACACCAAGAAAACAACCGTTACGGACATCGAAATGTTCCGCAAACTCCTCGACGAAGGTCGTGCCGGTGACAACGTCGGTGTTCTACTTCGTGGTGTCAAAAAAGAAGACATCGAGCGCGGACAAGTCATCGCTCAAGTCGGCACCATCACACCTCACCGTAAATTCAAATCCGAAGTTTACATCTTGAGCAAAGACGAAGGTGGCCGCCACACACCATTCTTCTCGAACTATCGCCCACAGTTCTACTTCCGCACGACGGACGTAACCGGCACGATCAAGCTCCCCGAAGGAGTCGAAATGGTCATGCCCGGAGACAACGTCTCCATGGAAGTCGAGCTCATCACTCCGATTGCAATGGAAAAAACCATCCGTTTCGCTATCCGCGAAGGTGGCCGCACCGTTGGAGCCGGACGTGTAAGCGAAATTCTGGACTAGTTTTCACACATCCGCTATAAAATAGCGGAGTCAACCAAGGTCAGTAGCTCAATTGGTAGAGTCGCGGTCTCCAAAACCGTTGGTTGGGGGTTCGAGTCCCTCCTGGCCTGAGTTGACTTTTTTCTCATCACAATGTTCTCACGTATTCGAAAATTTTTCACCGAGGTAAAAACCGAGCTTCGCAAAGCTCAGTGGCCTTGGGATCCAAACGAAAAAGGATTCAAACGCTACAAAGAACTCTGGGACTCGACCTGGGTCGTGATGATTGCGATGGTTTTACTCGGAGGCTACATCGCCACGTTCGACTTCTTCTTAGTCACCGTAGTCGGCTTTCTGATCAAACAACCATTCTAACAAAAAAGATTCATTACCGATGCCAACAGCACCCCGAGATCAATGGTATGTCGTACACGTTCTCTCCGGTCAGGAGCAGAAAGTCGCAGACAATATCAAGAAACGTGTAAAAAGCGACGAGCTAAGCGATGAGATTTTTGAAGTCTTGATTCCCACCGAACGGGTCCAAGAAATCAAACGTGGAAAGAAAACCGAAACCACGCGCAAATTTTGTCCCGGCTATATCTTGATCAACATGCACTTGTTGGACGAGGACAACCAACTCCGGGAACGCCCCTGGTATTTCATTCGCGAAACCAACGGCATTATCGGATTTGCCGGCAATAAAGAACGCCCCTCTCCGATGCCCAAAAAAGAGGTTGACGGCATGTTGGCCCAACTTCGC
>JBKEAD010000230.1:0-4095 GCA_047971915.1 Chthoniobacterales bacterium | reverse complement strand
ATGCCAGCGAGCAATTCGATCTCTCGGGCAATGTCTTCCAGCGGGGTATCCTCAGGAAGCCTTTTTACAATATCAATGACCATATCTCTATTGCTCATAAGTCGAAGGTCTCAAAATCGGAATACGATAGCAAATTGATAATTGTAAGGTCTGTAAATTCGAAATTTGAGATTTCATAAGGCTTCGAGGCTGAACCATTGTTTGAGCATTTTTTGTTCTTCGATACTGTCGCCGTCGATTTGTGACCATTTGTAACCTGCGATGTGGCCGTCTCCGAAAAGGATATTTACCGCTCCGGCATGACGGGGTTCGGTGCTGATGCAAAGCGGGGCGACGTAGCTGGCAAAGTCGTCGGCATCGTTTAGCACAAATCCGTCCGCAGTGGCATCCATCATCAAAACAAGTTGCGAGGGCTTTGCGGCGCGACGGAGATTGAAAGTGGGAACACTGGACTCTTTGGGATCGGGGCGACTCATGGAGTAGCCCATTGGGCCGTTGCCGGAGCCGTCCCAGATCTGCGCGGGACAACGGCGGAAGAGCTGGGTCGCGAAGACGGATCGGCCATCCATCGTCATGGTTTTTTTCTGTTTATCTCCGCCCAGTGCTTCTTCGTAGAATTTGGAATTTCCGCCGACGCTGGCCCAGTTTTTGAATTGGACCCTGCCGTTATTTTCGGCGGCGTAGGTTTGGATGGCGGTTGCCCAATTTCGCAGGTTGGTTATGCACTTTGCAGCTTGTGATTTTCCTCGAATGGATTTCATAGCGGGAAGCAGAAGGCTCACCAAAATGGCTAAAATAGCTACGACAGCGAGGATTTCCAAAAGCGTGAACGCTTTCCGAAACGTGGGAAATGGGGGAGTTTTCATGATTTTTAAAATAGGCTCATGGCGTATCGGGGAGCGGTTCGTAAACTTCGATTTCGCGGATGGCGAGGCGATTTTTTTTGCTGCCGCCTTTGCCTTCATCGGAGTCATTAAGTTTTTTGCCGGTTACTTCGACAATGTCATTAAAGGCATCTGAGTCTTCGACAGCACCCCGGAGAGCGATGCGCACTTTGTTTCCTTGGGTGGCTTCGAAGGTGAGGTGAACGTAACCGAGAGACTTTTCAGTGCTTCCCTCCCAGACCTTTTTGTTATCGATCCAGACGCGAAGCGGGTAGGATTTGTTTCGCCAGTCGCTGAGTTTCATGACGATTTCGTTGACTTTTGCGGGGCGTTCGAGGTCGAATTGGATCCAGCCGTCTTCAAGTTTATTATCATTGGACCAACCGCTTTTCTCATTGTCATCAAAAGCCTGTCCGACTTTATCTGCATTTGCACCGGCGGTTGCGCTGACAATGGCAATGGGCGTGCGGGTGGGCGGTGCTGTATTTTCAGTAGGCGTAGGCCCACGATAAAAATGGGGCTTCAGTCCGACATCAGGCAGAGTTTTTGAAAGCCCACCCTCGACTGGGAAAGGAGCGGATTCGAGTTCGAGTGTTGCCGATTTTAAACCTTCCGCAGTTGCTTTTAAGATAATTTTTCCGGCTTGGGGTTGGGAGCGTAGGATGACGCGATTGATGCCGACCTCGACGGGGAGTTCTTTTGCCAAAATGCCGTTGTCGGGTGCCACAGCGATGCCACCACGCCACTCGGCGGGGCCTTCGAGGTCGAATTTTACAAGGTTCATTGCCGTTGGGCAGCGGTTGCCCTCGGCGTCGATTACTTCAATATCGACGAGTGCCATGTCGGCACCGTCGGCTTTCAGACCACCCGGTGCGGCGTGTGGTGTGAGGCGGAGGGCGACGGGTTTGCCCGCGGTTTTGATTGCCGTTTCGGCGAGTTTTTTACCCGCGTTGTCGTAGGCGATGGCTTTGATTTCTCCGGGTTCGAAAGCGACTTCTTCCCATGTGTAGAGGAAGCGGTCACTTTGTTTACCGAAGCCTTTGGACTGGCCGTTGACGAAGAGTTCGACTTTGTCAGCGGCGGAAACGGCGTAGATGGGTTTCTTTGTGCCTGCGTCGTAGTTCCAGTGACCCATTAGGTGAACGGCGTTTTCAGCGGGGTTCACCCAGCCGTCCCACATGATTTGGTGGGCGTAGAAACCTTCTTTGGGGATGCGCATGGCATCGACTTCGCCGCTAGTGCGGTAGTTGGCTTCGCCTCGGTGGTGGGTGTTTGTGTCGGAGAAGACGATGTTTACGCCGCCGCTGCTTACGCGCTTGCCGGTGCCGGGACGTTCGCGCCAGTAGTCATACCAACGTGCGATATCCTCAATGGCGTGTTGGTCTTGGTTATGGTTGTAGGAGGGGGCGGGTTTGTCGCGGTAGAGTGGGCCGTCGCCTTCTTTGTGGTAGGGCGGGGTCCACTCATCCCAGTATTTGCGGAGACCTTCGTCGCGGGAATACTCGGTTGCCCAGAAGGGGATGCGAGCACTTTTATTTATGTAGAGCATCTCGCCGCCCCATTCGGCGGTTTTGCTGTCGAGCATTTCGCGGCTGCCGGCGGCGCGTCCTCCGTGGGGGTCGTATTTGTCGCGGATGGCTTTCATTTCGGCCATGTGTTCCTCGCTGATGCCTGCGTTGCCGCTTTCATACATGACGACGCTGGGGTTGTTTCGGTTGTAAATGGTGGCGTCGCGCATGACATCGACGCGGTGCTCCCAGCGGCGTCCGGTTTTATCCGCTTCGGAATCACCTGCGGGGAGAGCCTGCAAAAGGCCGACGCGGTCGCAGGATTCGACATCCTGTTTGCTCGGGGTGACGTGCATCCAGCGGACGAGGTTGCCGTTGCTCGCGACCATGAGGCCGTTGCTGAAGTCGCTCATCCAGGGCGGGACGGCGGAGCCGACGGCGGGCCATTCGTTGGTGGAGCGCTGGGCGTAGCCTTTGAGCTGGAGGATGCGGTCGTTGAGTTTTACGAGGCCGTTTCCGAACTCGAGTTTGCGAAAGCCGGTGCGCGTGGTGACGGAATCGACGGGCTGGCCGTCCACCTTGAGCGTGGTCGTTACGTCGTAGAGGTAGCCGTAGCCCCAGCTCCAGAAGTTGAGGCCGGAGAGGGTTTCGCTGGCGCTGAGGATTTTAGTTTCGCCGGGTGCGAGGGTGGTGGTGGCTTCGGGGCCGCTGAAGGTTTTGAGCGATTTGCCGTCGAGTTCGTTGATGCTGACTTCGTAGCTGAAAGTTTGGGGTTTATCGGAGTCGTTTTTGACTTGGGTTTCAGCGGTAATTTTTGCGGATTTTGCATCGAAGTCGAAATCCTCTGCGTAGATGTAAACGCCGGTGGTGCCGAGGTTCGAGTAGAGCGGGAGGGTTTGGTGCAGTTTGTCGGTGATGTGGAGGAAGACGTTTTTGTTGATGCCGCCGTAGTTGGCGTAGAAGTTTCGATCATTCCACTGATAGCGTTGGTTTGTCTCGCGCTCGCGGTAGTCCCAAGCGTTTGAGATGCGTGCCGCGATGACGTTTTTTTCGGGGTAAGGCTTTAGCTTTTCAGTAATATCGAAGCCGGATGCCATGATGCCGTTTTCGCTGAGGCCGATGGATTCGCCGTTGAGAAAAAATTCGCCGCCGTGCCGGATGCCTTCGAATTCGAGGAAGACTTTTTTGCCACTGGCATCTTTGGGAAGCGTGAAGTGCTTGCGATACCAGGCGGCTCCGGTTGAGAGTTTGTCGATGCTTTTGCGGAAGGCGTCGTCTTCATTCCATGCATAGGGCAGGGTGACTTTTTTCCATGAGCTATCGGAGAAGTCCACGGCCTGTGCGTCCTGCTCGTCGCCGACCTTGACCAGCCAATCGGAGTTGAAATTTAGCCTTTCGCGTGGGGAAGCAGAGAGCGGTGATTGGAGTAAAATTGCCAAAGATAGGCTAAGAAAAGTGCGGCTATATTTCATAAAAGAATGTTGGATATTTTTTAATTTTCCGGCACGGGATCGCTGACTATTTCAAACGCGGTTGCGTAATCTGCCGAGTCTATGATGGCTAGGCGTGCCTTGCGGTCTGGTGCTGAGACGTAGCCACCATCCGGTGTTTGCAGCGTGATCTCGTCGAGTCGTTTTTTGATTGTAAAAAAAGTGGCCTTGTCCTTGTCCCGGTAACGAACGACTGCGTTTTCATTCACGCTC
>JBKEAD010000138.1:0-12388 GCA_047971915.1 Chthoniobacterales bacterium | reverse complement strand
TCGAGCGTGGTCAAGTCGTTGTAGATATTCCCATCGGCGAGGGTCAGCAGCATGAGATCATACTCCCAGACGTCGGGGAGCCCGTCGTTATCGGAATCTACCTCCTGCGCAAAAAGAGCGGTAGAACTCACGAAAAAAAACGCTCTGAACAAAATCCCCCGAAAGCAGCGGGAAGCGTCGGAGGAGGGGGCTTCATGGAGACGGGGTGTTTCAGAAATCAGGGCTTATTGCAAGAATATTCGGTGTTTTTTGAGGTGAAAAAGGGTTTTTATCACTACGCACTACGGCTTGACAATGGATGAGTAATACCGATTCCTAGCAGTCTGTCGGACTTATTCCGCACGGCTGCAAAATTTTGGAATTTGGTCAAATTCTTGCACTTTTTCGTCGCTTATTCTCAAATAAACTCCTCTAAATCGCAGAAATTTTGTCTCAAATTCCGAATTTTTCGCTCGCACATTATAAGTTTGACAGGCTGCTAGTCCGGCAGCTTGTGTTTTACGAAATTAGCAATTTGGGTAAGGTCGTTTTCCGTCGGCAACGGGCTGTTGCAGTTTAGTTGATTGCCTTTAATTTTTGAAAGTTCGGCGACGCGAGAAATGTGTCCGTTTTTCCACACGAAGGCACTTTTTTCCCAAGGTCCGACGCGGCGCGGGTCGCTCCATGAATGAATGGCGAGTGTGTTTGGATTTACGGCCGCAGCAAGATGGGCCGGTCCGCTATCTACGCTGATAATGAAATGTGCGGCACGGCATAGAGCGAGGAGTTCTGTCAACGTGCTGCGATTGATTAAATCGTCTGGGTCGTTTTTGTTTGCTTCTTTTCTGCTTGAATCTTGTCCGACTAAAACGACGCGTAATGGGGTGAGTGCTTTTTTTAAAAAATCGCTGGCGGAGGGGGAGAGCGATTTGCCTTTGCCTCGCGATAGCGTGTGGAGAAGAACAAAGGGAGGAGATGGCTCAAAATTTACGGGTAATTTGCTTTCGGGTAATTTGAAAATAGGCGGTGTAGATTCTGTATCGATTCCAGCGGTTTGGAGAATGCTGCGGTAGCGTTCCACGCCATGCGCTTTGGGAGCAATCCTTGCGCTTTTGTGATAAAAATGCCCGGCTCCCTCTCGAGCGTCATCGCCTCCGATGATTTGTTTAGATTTGGCGGCGCGGGCCATGAGTCCGCTGCGTAGAAGGCCTTGTAGATCGATTGTGAGGTCGGGACGGAGTGTTTCTAAGCTTTTTAACCATGAAAAAAAACGGAATGCGGCACCGACTCCGCGAAATCGGGTGCGGGGAAAATCCACTAAATGGTCGATATGTGGCTGACCAATCAAGAGGGGTTTCCAGCGGGTATCAACGATCCAATGGAGATGGGCTTGTGGCCATTGTTTTTTGATCCAACTTGCTGAGGGAAGTGCGTGGATGATGTCGCCCAGGGAGCCGGGTTTTATAATAAGGATGTTTGGGCCATCTGGCACAGCATTCACCGGAAAGATCGAAAGCTATCGCCCGTGTTCTAGGCGTTCGGCGAGTCGTTCGGGTAGCCCCGCGGCACGAATCGCGGCCTGTGCGCCGAGGATATCATAGTCAACACGCCGCAAGATAATCTCGTTGTCGTTTGTGTCGTAAATGCAATAGGCCGCTAGCGGGTTGCCGTCGCGTGGTTGTCCGACGCTGCCGATATTGATGAGATATTTTTTTCCGGCTTGCACGACAATTTGCTCAATCGAGCTGGCACTTACGTGTCCGTCTCGTATATAGGCACGTGGTGTGTGGGTGTGGCCGATGAAGCAGACGCTTGTGAATTGGTAGCTAAAGCTGGCGGCGGCATCGAGTTGATTAAAAACGTAGGCCCACTTGTGTGGTGTATCTAGTGTGGCATGGACGATGGTAAAATCTCGGACCTGTCGCTGGAGGCGCAAAGATCGCAGCCAGCTTTTGTCTTCGTCTGTGAGGTGTTGGCGGGAGTATTGGATGGCTTCTTCGGCAAGTGCATTAAATCCGCCTCGGGCGTCGTTGATAGAGGCTTGTTCGTCATGATTTCCCTTTACCACCGGACAGTCGAGCGAGCGCACCCGGTCGAGACATTCTTTTGGGTAGGCGTTGTAACCAACGATATCGCCGAGGCAGGCATAGTGAGAGCAAGCCTGTTGTTTGGCATCTTGAAGCACGGCTTCGAGAGCATGTAGGTTTGAATGAATATCTCCAAAAATCGCAAATCGCATGAGGGTAAGGTATTTTTTTAAAAATTAGTTAATGAACGTGCTCTGGTCTATCTGCGCTTTCGTCGCTTGTTGGCATTGGCGCGGCTTCGTCGGGTGGGGGTGTCGGATTTATTTTTTCCGGTGGTGGCTCTGGAATGCGTTCGTTTTTCGGAATGTCCAGAGTTTTTTCCAAGTTTTGAATGGATGTTAGAAGTGAAGGAAGGTGTTGTTTTTCACCTTTGTTGTAAAGCTTCATCAGGTAATCATAGGCCTCCCGCTCGCGGCCTTTGCACTTTGCCATTTCGTAGCCTGCAAAGCGTGCTGTGTAGCTTGGGGCATCGGGAAATGAAGCTGCTTTAGCAAAAGCATCTGCCGATCCACAGTGGTCTTCGTATTTATCTCGAAGAAGAATTCCCAGTCGATCATAGAGTAGGTAGCGGTCGGCATTATTCCGAATACCGGCTTCTAAAAAACTACGTCCAAGATCAAAATATTGGTGTTGGTTCCGAATACGGAGTGCCTCACTTGGCTCATTGGGGTCATCAAGCGCGGCGATGCTGGCATTCCATGCCATGTGCCAAGCCGCCATGTCCCAGTAAAGGAGGGAGCGAGGTTGCAGGGCGGTTACGGTTTGGAAAAGTCCGGCCATGCGCCCCCACTCGGTATTTTCCCAAGCGGTGTGGGCTTGAATCCATAAGATGGCAGCGATGAGCGAACGAAATCCGCTTAGGGCAGCGAGGAAGCCCATTTGCCCGACTTGTTCTCGTAGAGAAAGATCGAATTTTGTGCCACGAAAAAAAGCTTCGCGCTGTTCGTTGTCCAGTCGAAGTTCAAAAGGAAGTTTGAGGACTCCGAAAAGGAGAAGGAAAATGACAACAAAGATCTTCCGCTTCATAGTTCGCGCCCCGAAAAGATGAAGGAAGCCAGAAAGTAATAGACCGCGACGTAGATCCAACCCAAGATAAAGGTCTGCCAGAAAATAGCCATTGGGATAGCGGTGCCTGCGACGACATCATCGGCTAGTGAAAAAGCTTGCAGATCGGGAAAGAGGAGGGCGAGCAGAGCCGTCAAACCACGCGTCCACCACTGCACATCCATGCCGGCCAGCCAGAAATCTCTGGCGGTGGCTTGGAGGTGCCCGATGAAATAAATCGCCGTAGCGGTAATAATTCCAAAAATACTCGAAGTCGCAAAGCTGGAGATGAGCAGCGTCATCGATGCCAAAAGGGCGGCTTTCATAAAGATAATGATGATGCCCGGTAAGAGATTTATATTAAATGTCGCGGCGCGGATTCCTTCCAGCGCATGCTTTAGCTCATCGGGCGAACCTGCCAATTGGGCTTGTGTTTCGGAAATAACGGATTGTTCTCGAAACCATAGAACGGCCAAAAACATGATGCTCATCAGCAGGGTAGAAAGAAAAAGAAGACTGAAAATCCCCAGCAATTTTCCCAGCAAATATTCGTAGCGAGGGATAGGTTTTGCTAGGATTGTGTAGATCGTGCGTTCCTCAATATCCTTTGGAATCAGCATTGCCGTGCCAAGAATCGCGAGCAGCGAAGTGAAGATCGCCATTGCCCCGAGCGATACGTCTTTCAACATTTGAAATTCTTCCTGAAAGGAAAATTTCACCATAAATGCCGAGTTGCCGATGATGAGAAGGGCAAAAATAAGAAGAAAATAAAAAACTTTTTGCCGCACTAGTTCGACAAAGGTCGTGCCAGCGATGGCCGATATTCTTGAAAAAAATGATCCTCGGATACTTTTGGAACTCATGACATTAAATCCTATAATTTTTTTTGGGCTTTCTGTGAATATAGAAAAGCTTTTAATTTCTCAATGCTGGTAGCACAGACAATCCCGTCTGCGCTTTTTTAGAGATCTTTTAATTCCATGTGGCAAGGCAGCGGGAAGCGTGTGCCGACGGATTTTGTCTCGGAGTTTTGCTCGATTAATTTTTGCAGCACGCCGGAAATGCGTCCATTTGCCAGTGCCACGGGGATGTGCGCATCCCATGCGATGCGGACGGCTTCGAGTTTGGTTTTCATACCGCCGACGGAGAATTTTCCCGTGTCTCCGGTAATGTGGCTTGTTGCGTTTTCGAGGTCTCGAAGTTCCGGCACGAGTTCTCCATTTATAAAAAAGCCGTTTACGCTGGTTAAGATGACGAGTAAGTCGGCCTTTGCCATTGCTGCAACTTCGGCCGATAGGCGATCATTGTCACCAAAGCGCAGCTCCTCGACGGCCACGGAATCGTTTTCGTTGATGATGGGAATGATGTTTTTGGCGTGGAGGAGATGTTCCAGAGTGTTTTGGGCATTTTTGCGACGCATCGTGCTATCAATGTCGCCGTGGGTGAGTAGAAGTTGGGCGACGTGAAGATTGTGCTCGCCGAGGCTTTTTTCAAAAAACTGCATGAGCACGGGTTGTCCGATTGCGGCGCAAGCTTGCTTACCAGCGGTATCGGTTGGGCGTTCGGTGAGGCCTAGTAAACCGGCTCCGGCAGCGATGGCACCGCTCGAAACAAGGATGCATTCGATCCCCTTTATGCGTAGGCTTGCGATATCTTTAGCGAGGTGCTCAAACTGCCCAGCGTCCAGTGCCAACCCGTCCTTTTGGGCCAAGACACCGCTTCCTAATTTTATAACAACGCGTTTCATGAGAGAGGTCGAAAAGCTTCCAAAAACCCAACCTCTAGTGCAAGAGCTTCTTGCACGTTTCTGTTTAAATCGGCGCGTAGGATATCTAAGCGTTCGATGGCGGCAATCCCACTCAATGTCACTTGCGGGTCGGCTTCTTTTTGAAAATCCAAATGCTCGGCAAAGGTGCTGGCCACCATCGTGAGCAGGCGGTCGCGCTCCAGCAAAGCTGCACCGGCAGAGGCGGCTTCGAGTTGGGCCTCACGCTCCTCCAGCCAAGCTCCACTCCCGGCATCCTTGAATTGCTTTTTATCTCCGGCTAATTCCGCCTTCGCATTTTTTAAAATTTCCTCTTTGGTCTCTGCGAGCAGTGCTTGGAAATGGCGTGTAAAAATAATGACATCGCCAACGGCACGCGGCTGTTTTTTTGCGAGTAGTTGAAGGGTTAATTCTCGCAGCTCTGTCTCACGAGGACTGAGTGGTGGCAGGGTATCCAAGCGGAGCTCCACCCGGATACAGCGCGATAAAATGGTCTCTAGAAGAAGCTCGGGCGCGGCGGAGGTCAGAAAAATATGCACGCCGGAGGGCGGCTCTTCGAGAGTTTTTAAAAAAGCATTTGCCGCCTCGGGTTGCAGGCGGTCGGCTTGGTGGATGACGGCGATTTTGCGTCCACCAGCGGCTGATTTGCGTTGGAGTTGGTGCTCTAAATCGCGAATTTGTTTTACGACGATTTTTCGCGATTTGGATTCGGGTTTTATTTCGTGAAAATCCGGGTGTTTGCTTATCGCGTTATTTGTCCTTGGGGGTAAAATTTTTGTGGCTAGCGTTTCGATGAGCCGGAGTTTGCCGCTGCCGGTAGGGCCGGAAACAAGGTGGGCGTGTGCGAGTCGATCGGCCTCATCGGCGGCTAAAAGTCGCTTTTCTGCTTGTTCAATTAAAAAGGCCATCGTGACGTTTTTTTAATACTCCTAATAGTTGCGTGAAAATTTTTTCTTCTTCTTGCTTCGCATCCAGCACGACAAAACGGGCGGGTTCTTTTGCGGCAAGTTTTAAATATCCCTGCCGCACGGCTTCGTGAAAATCCGGGGGTTGCGCCTCCATGCGATCATAGTTATTTTTTGGATTCTCTCGATTGCTCATTCGCTGCTGAGAAATTTTTAAATCAAGATCGAGAAGGAAGGTCGTATCGGGCAGGCAGGTGCCCACCGCGAAATGGTTGATTTTGGCGACGGCGGACTCTGAAATCTGCCGCGCTACACCTTGATACACCGTAGTCGAATCCAAAAAACGGTCCGAAATAACAAGCTTATTAGCTTGCAGAGCAGGCGCAATGACTTCGCGCACAAGCTGCGCTCGGCTCGCCGCAAAAAGCAGAAGCTCCGTTTCAGGCACCATGTTTTCGGCTTCGCGGGAATGTTGTAAGACGTGTCGCAACTGCTCGCCAACGGCAGTTCCACCCGGCTCTCGTGTCAAAAGAACCTCCTGTCCGCTCGCTTTCATATGCTCGATTAAGCGGCGAATCTGTGTGCTTTTCCCACAGCCTTCGCCGCCTTCGAAACTAATAAAAACTCCTCTTCGCCGACCCATGTTCAAAATTCGTTTGTGGGGCGTTGAGACTGGATGGTTCCCGGCGTGATGTTGGATTCTGGGGGAGGCGTAGAGAGTGAGCTTTGCACTGCCGGCGTGGGTGCGGGGGCACTTGCCGGTGCGCCTTCCATAGCGATTAGCTCGGAAACGGTGACAAAGCGGTAGCCGCGTTTTTTTAGCTCTGAAATGACTCGCGGCATGGCTGCGATGGTCGTAGCATGAATGTCGTGCGCTAAAATAATATCGCCGGGCTTAGCATTTGTCAGGATCTGGTTTGCGACGCGTGTGGAGTTGCGGTATTTCCAATCCTGTGGATCGACGGACCACATAATGACCTTCAAGCCAAACTCTTCATTTAAGCGTTTGTTGAGTCGTTTATTTGTTGCGCCATAGGGTGGGCGTATGTTTGTAGGAGTGACTCCGGCGGCTTTTTTAATTGCTTGGTTTGTGCGGTCAACTTGGGATTTTACTCCGTTGCTGCTCAACTTGGTGAATGCGGGATGACTCCATGAGTGATTGCCGATTTCATGACCCTCTTGGACGGTGCGACGAAGGACTTCGGGATGTGCATCGACCATCTGCCCCACCACGTAAAAAGTCGCCTTGATGTTTTCTTTTTTCAAAAGATCGAGAAGTTTGGGAGTTAATTTGGGGTGGGGGCCGTCGTCGAAAGTCAGGGCAACGACAGGCTCCGATGTCGGGATACTGTTATAAACGAGGCGAGGGGAGACGCTCTTTTTCACGACGGGTGTCGGAGTCGGCGTTGAGGGAATTTTTAGAGGATCTTCGAGACTGGGTGTTTGCGATATGGGCTGGGTGTTGTGGATGCTCGTGTTGCCATCCATGCTGTAGGGGGTGGAAAAAGAACGTTCTTGGACCCCGCTGGTGACCCTAGGCGTTTCGTCGGGCGTTGGGTTTTGTGTGTGGACGGCTTGGCAGGCTGCCAGAAAAATAAGGGTGACGATGAGAGAGGTTTCGCGAAGTAGAGCTTTCATTTTGAGTTTAAAATATCGTTGCAGGCAGAAAGAATCCCCTCGACAGGCCAAAGACGCCCTAGGCCCTCGTAGCCGCAAGCTAGGAGGCCGGCTTCGGGACCGATGAAGTGGACACCACGTTCGGATAAGATTTTTACATTGTGTTGGGTCGCGGGATGTTCCCACATTTTGCCATTCATTGCGGGTGCGATGAGGAGGGGAGCTTTGCTGGCGAGCACGATATTTCCGAGCGCGTCGTCGGCGAGTCCGAGGGCGAGTTTCGCTATGGTATTTGCGGTGGCGGGTGCGATGAGGAGTAGGTCGCAACGGTCGGCAAGCTCGATATGCCCGGGCTGCCAAGAATTTTTTTCATCGTGGAGGGAACTGGTCACGGGATTGCGAGAGAGAGTTTTTAAAGTCATTTCACCGATGAATTCGAGGGCTTCTTTGGTCATGACGACATGCACGTCGGCACCAGCTTTTCGGAGTTGGCTCGTGAGATCAGCAGCCTTGTAGGCGGCGATGGAGCCGGTGATGCCAAGAACGATATTTTTACCCGAGAGGCTCATGGTTTTTTAGGGAGCTGGCTCATGCGTGCGCTGGCGTAGCGTTCGGCACGCATGACGGCGCGAAATTTTTCGATGTCTTCTTCCATGCTGCCGCTGATGATCGTGTATTTGTAGTCTTGCCAGTGCTGCATTTCGGTTGCTGCGTTTTGGATACGGATATTGATTTGCTCCTCGGTCTCGGTGCCTCGTTTTATCAGGCGGCGGCGCAGTTCTGCAAGGTTTGGCGGCATGATAAAGATATCTACGAGCGCGGATTGGATAATGCTATCTTTGCAGCGGCGAATAAGTTCGGCTCCTTGTATGTCGATGTCGATAAGGACGTCGATGCCGTTATTTAGATTATCTAGGACGGTTTGCTTGCTGGTGCCGTATAGGTTTCCGTGGACTTCGGCGTATTCGAGAAAGGCGTCCTTTTCGATCATTTCCAAAAAAGTTTCTTTGGAGACAAAGTGATAATCCTCTCCGTCGATCTCGCCCGGGCGCGGGGCGCGGGTGGTCGTGGAGACGGAGTAAACAAAATCTGGTTTTAGGCGGAGAGAATCGCAGAGGGTGGTTTTGCCGGCACCGGATGGGGCCGAGACGACGAAGAGGATGCCGCCTCGGAAAAATTGTTGGTTTTCGTTATTCAAGATTCAGGATTTGTTCACGGACTTTGTCTAGTTCGGTTTTACCCTCGACGGCGAGATGCGCAATACTGCTGTTGTTACTTTTTGATCCTAGGGTATTAAATTCGCGGGTCATTTCCTGAAGTAAAAATTCGATACTGCGTCCGACCGGGCCTTTTGCATCGAGTTTGGAAGTGAGTTGGTCGATGTGACTTTCGAGACGAGTTAGCTCTTCGGTGATGTCGCAGCGTTCGGCAAAGAGGGCGATTTCCTCGATGAGGCGCGGTTCGATGGAGTCCAAATTTAGATTGGCGTTTTCAAGACGTTTTTTGAGATTTCTGCGATGGTGAGTGGTTACACTAGGAGCAAGTTTTCGAATTTTATGAAGGATTGCGGAGAGTGTGTCGCTGCGTTTCAGGAGGTCTTGTTGTAAATGTTTGCCTTCTTTTTTTCGCATGGCGAGCATGCCTTGGAGAGCCTCGCGAAGAGCTTTTTGGATACAGGGCCACTCGTTTTCAGGATTGAAATTGCGGTTGCTTTGAGATGTCAAAAAAAGATTCGGACATCGCAAAATGTGATCGAGCGTGACGGGTGAAGTGATCTTTAATTTTTTACGAAGGGCTTCGAGTTCGGCGTGGTAGCCGGCCGCCATTTCGTGATCCAGAGCTTCTTTGTCGGCCGTGAATTTACGGTGGGCTTCAAGAAAAACTTGAATGCGTCCCCGGGTGGCGACCGCAGCGACCTCGTCTCGGATGGCCGATTCGAGAGAATTCCACTCGCGAGGAATTTGGAAAGCGACATCGAGTTGTTTACGATTTACGGAGGAGCACTCGGCAGTGACTCTTAGCTCGCCAATGTTGGCCTCGCCCCGTCCGTGACCAGTCATACTTATCATCGAAGGAAAGTAGCCGACAAAAATACAATTTGTCCAGCCGCAGAATAATTTCCGTTTTTAGACGCGCTCTAGGGTCGTTTTGATGAAGAGTCATTCCTACGAAATGACTGGTAACAACTGCGGGATTCCGGCTTCATATCACACGTGGCGGTCATTGCCAAAGAGTTATTGATCGGAGACGACCTGCGGGGAGGACGAGGACACAGACAGGATTGTCTGTGCCACGTTATCTGGATTGATATTAGGCGTGTGATTTAGGCCCGACGTAGGCGGCGGTAGCCGAGAAAAGCGGCACCGAAGAGGGCTAGCATTGCGGAACCGGGCTCGGGGATGACGTTTGTGGTGACTAGCACGTTATCAAAATAGATGTCTCCGACAGCCGGATTCCCTACAAACATGAGACCGATCTGATCAAAGGTCAGTCCGTTGGGGAGACTCGTTGCGGTGGTGATTGTGCTTGAAGAGGTGAGAGCACTTCCATCGTAACTTGCTGTGAGTTGGGCGGTTGTATCGCTAAGCATGGTTAGGCGAATTCCAAAGGAGTGGACAGTGGTGCCAGCATTAATTCCGGCAATTTTACCGAGATTTCCAGTGCCATCTGTTATGTAAACGCTCGAATTGGAAGCGAGTCCGCTGAAATCGAAGCCGATTCCAGCAAATGCGGCTCCGCTGCTTCCCATGAATTGAGAGCGGAAGGAATTGGCGAGGTTTGGTGGTGTGGTGTCGAATTTGAAGTTGTAGGTGAGATCGATATAATCTCCTGCTTCGGCGAGAGTGACGGAACTGTTCAGTGATCGAAGCATACCTCGGTTGTTACTTGCCGTTGAAAGAAGTAGGGCGTTGTCGGTCATTCCGGATGGTGCTGTGGTAACACTTATAGTTGCGCCGCCGACGGCACTTTCGGTGTAACCCGGATTTGTTCCA
This sequence comes from Chthoniobacterales bacterium, assembly GCA_047971915.1. GTDB lineage: Bacteria > Verrucomicrobiota > Verrucomicrobiia > Chthoniobacterales > JBKEAD01 > JBKEAD01. The sequence continues at coordinate 1,998 of JBKEAD010000138.1, read as the reverse complement.
CTGGCGAAGGTATCGTCTAAAAGCGTAACGATTTGGGAGTGAGCGGAGCTGGCAAAAGCCAGAATGGAAGGAAGGATTAGTTTGTAAATAAGGGATTTGGTGGGGAGTTTTAGTTTCATAATAGAATCGTTTTGAAGCAGTCGATCAAGAGGTATGATGAAAGGTTAAATCATTTTGTCAACAATTTTTTTTTAAATTTATTTTCACGGTCATTCCATAAGAATAAATAGGCCAAAATCCCCTCTGGTAGGGTCGTTTTGACAAGGAGTCATTCAGCAGAATGACTGGAAACGACCGTGCGTGACTCTTCCTAATTTTCAGACGGCTCTAAAAGAGTATTGACGTGAGAGGAGAAATGCCAAATAGATGATGACACCTGAAATCAACTTTTTTTCTACATGAAAATTTTCGTCTCTATTTTTAATTCTCCTGAAATCGTGAGATGAAGGCGATCATTGTTACATTTGATTCTTTGAATCGTTGTTACCTCCCGCCGTATGGTGGGGGATTGGCAAGTTTGCCGAACTTTCAGCGTTTGGCGGAGCGGACGGTGACTTTTGATCGATCCTATGTTTGCTCGATGCCGTGTATGCCGGCGCGGAGGGATTTTCATACGGGGCGACCGAGTTATTTTTTAAGAAATTGGGGACCGCTAGAGCCGTTTGATGAATCTTTTCCCGAGTTGCTGAAAACGGTGGGGGTCTCGACGCATTTGGTCACGGATCATTATCACTATTTTGAAGACGGGGGGGCGACTTACCATTCGCGTTATTCGACGTGGCAGGGGTTTCGTGGTCAGGAAGGCGATCCGTGGATGGGGCAAGTGGGAGAGATAGAAATTCCCAAAAATATCAATGGGAAGGGCTCGCGGAAGGACTGGGTGAACCGTCAGTTTATAAAAGATGAAAAAGCTTTTCCGCAGGTGCAGACCTTCGATGCGGGGCTGGATTTCATCGAGCGCAATCATGCGGAGGATTCGTGGATGTTGCACATCGAGACCTTCGATCCGCACGAGCCTTTTGTGAGTCCGGAGTCGAGTGCGGCGGCTGAGGGGGATGTGATTTTTGATTGGCCTGCTTATGCGGGGGTGACGGAGAGTGAGGGGGATGTGTGTAAACTGCGGGCGAATTATTCTTCTCTACTCTCTTTGTGCGATAAGCAGTTGGGTCGTGTATTGGATGCGATGGATCGGCATGGGATGTGGGAGGATACGATGCTGATTGTCTGGACGGATCATGGGTTTCTCCTAGGCGAGCATCGGCTCTGGGCGAAAAATCACCCCGAGATGTGGGAGGAGATTTCGCATACACCGTTTTTTGTATGGGATCCGCGTAGTGGGAAATGTGGGGAGCGGCGCGAGGCACTGGTGCAGCCAGCTCTGGATCTTGCGCCGACTTTGTTGAGTTACTTTTCGCAGTCGGTGCCGGAGAGTATGACGGGGTGTGATCTTGGCGAGACGGTTTGCTCGGATGCTTCGGTTCGGGATGTGGCTCTTTTTTCTTACCATGATATGCCGCTGCACATTACGGATGGGCGGTATGTGAGCATTCGCTATGCGGAGGCGGGAGATTACGATATTTATACCTTGATGCCGACTTCGATGCGCCAGCGGTGGGGGGCGGAGGAATTAGCTGGTGCTCAAGTGGTAGAGGAGCTTCCTTTTGCGAAGGGTTTTCCGGTGATGAAGATACTGCGTCGGGGTTGTGTTTTTGAAAATACGGGGCCGTTGCTTTTTGATTTGAAAAAAGATCCGGCTCAGCTTTGTCCGATCAGCGATTCGGAGATTACGAGTAGGCTTTTCAAGCTTGCAGAGGCGGAGCTTCGGCGTTGCGAGGCTCCTCGGGAGTATTTTTTACGTTACGGATTTCATTTATAAATAAGCGAGATGAGTCTGATTGATTGGATCGTATTTAGTTTCCCCTTGATCGTGATTTTATCGGTCGGTGTGTTGACGCATCGCTATATGAAGAGCGTGGCGGATTTTATGTCCGGTGGGCG
>JBKEAD010000134.1:0-25918 GCA_047971915.1 Chthoniobacterales bacterium | reverse complement strand
AAACGTCGAAAGCAAGCTCAGGCAGACCGCCTAAAGTTCATTGCCCTGCTCATCATCTTGCTGACTTTACTTATCTTGATTTGGCGAATCATCCCGACCTCTTAAGAAAAAGGCTCATCTGAAAAGTTCATGGATAGTGACAACGTCTTGTCCCTGAAACTTTTTTTTCGGTGAACGTTTTTTATCTCAGAGCTACCCGTCGGTAAGAAGTTTTTTTAAATAAGGAAAGCAAGAAAGTAGGAAATTTATTTTCGATAGGATGGGCAATGATGTTTTCACTTTCAGGTCCACCTTTCTTTTCCTGCCTTCCTGCTTTCCTTATTCAATATCACAGCTATTCCATAAGAATAGTTAAATTTTAAACCGACCTTATCAGGGCTACTGCCCTTATACAAAAAAGAACACGTGAAGAAAATCTCGGATTCGTTCGCTACCACGAACTTCCCGGATGAACCAAAAAAGCGGCGAAGGATTGCCTCATTCAAAAGTCCTGTAGTTGCTAATCTTTTTACTTGTCCTCAGCGTGCTCTAAAGGTGTTTGCTAAAATTTTCAGCTTGCTCGGCCAAGACAGGCTATAGCGTTTTTCCCAAACGCGTAGGCCGTCTTGCAGCATGAGATTGAGCAATCTTTCGTAGATTTTGTGCATGGCGAGCGCGGGGCGAAAAAGTATGGCTTCTTCGTGTGGAGGTCCATTTTCAATCAAAGAAAAAGCATAGACCGCACGCTGCGCATGGAGTTCGAGAAGTCGCTTCATCCCCCGACTTTGAACACCTTCTAAAAAACGCTCCTGCCGAACACCCTCGCGTGTCAAATCACTAAGGGGAAGATAAATTCGCTGCATCTGTGCGTCCTCGGAAATGTCTCTCAAAATATTTGTATATTGGAGCGCGTAGCCCAGCTTCTCTGCATAGTCTTCGCCCGCCTCCGAACGAACCCCAAAAATCCACGCCGAAGCACGCCCGACCGCCGAAGCGACCTGCCATGCATATTTTTGTAAAGCCGTCGAATCGGCCATGCAGACCGTTGGTTGAACATCCACATCCATCCCGTCGAGAAGCGCAAAAAGCCATTTTTTATTCAGCGAAGTCCGCTTCAGCATCTCCGCAAAATCCGTCGGCAAGACCTCAGGTTTTTGGAGAGCTTCCCGCCAGCGGTTTAGCTCGGCTTGTCGCTCTTGCGAACTCCGGGAAACATCATCTGCAATATCATCCACCGTCCGACAAAATTGGTATAAAAGCTGCATGTCGGACCTTACCGAACCCGACAGGAAGAAAAGCGATAAAGCCAAATTCGAAGATGCCATGCGGGTATTTTTAAAAAAAAGCTGCCTCGCCTCTGCATTCTCAGAGGAAGCCGGATGGATAGATTCTGTAAGGGGCATAAGAAAAACTACCCATCCCTTAAAAAAATTATTTTTGTGCGTCCACGAAAATCATAAAAATTTAGCAAGCCGATATGCTGCGAGTGTTGCCTTTCGTCGAGCAAGTGCGTCGCCTCGCTCCGAAGGCGGTGATCGCGGTCGATCTTACGCAAGCCTTAGGTCGTTGTGTTTTGGACGGAGTCGCCAAGGACGCGGATATTGTCATTTCCAGCACGCACAAATGGCTGCTCGGGACACATGGTGGCTGTGTGGTCGGTGTCCCCGAGCGGTCTGCCAAAAAACTGACCACAACGGCAGGCGGTTGGTATCATCTCCAAAATGCATTCGATGCAGACAGATTTGAACGCGCTGAACCAAAGATCGGCGCAGCGAGTTACTCCGTCGGAATGCCAAGTTTTTGCCGTCGCTTGGAAGAAACACGGATTCTTTTCAGTCACATGGGGCTGCCCGGGCCGCTCCGCACGGCGCACAAAAAAATTCGTCATCTCAGCAAGTTGGCATCGCTGCCGCACGTCGGGGTAAAGCTTTCGGCAGCCTATGCCATCAATGCCTACCCGCATCCGGGCGTGCCGGAACTGATGGATTTTCTGCGTTCTGAATATGGGGAGGATCGTCTCTGCTGGGGATCGGATTTCAGCCCGGCGTTGGATGATGTGACGATGAAGCAAAGTATCGATGTGGTCGCAAGCCACTCGTGGAAAGGCTCCCGAAAAATCATGGGGGGAAATTTAAAAAAATTTATTGAGCGAGTCGTAGTGGGCTGAGAGTGGATTTTATACGGCGGAGTGTTGCCAAAAGGTGACCGTGCCCTCGACGTTGGCAATCATTCGCACTTGGCCATCTTGTGAGACGACGTAGCCCATGATTTCGGGATTCATTGCGCAGAGACGATACATCGATCGATGGCGCGTGCCGTCGCTGAGCACATTCCATGCCCTGACCCATTTTCTCTCTAAATCTAGGGCTTGTTCGACGCGGACGACATTGCGATCCGTGATGATTTCGCCGCCGAAGCCTAACGCCCCAAAGTTTTCTTCGAGCACTAACGCTCCGTCCACCTGCATCATATCGGCATAGAGATGGGCGAGTTCGAAAAAAGCTTCTTCGAGGTCATCGAGTTCGGCATCGGGGGTGGATTGGAAGTGTTTCCACGCATCATCTACGCTTGCACCGGCGGGGCTCATTTCACCGATACGACGCAAAATACCTTTCAGCAACAAGCGCACACGAAAGCTATATTTGTTGTCTTTGATGGCGTATTTGCAGTTTATCCAGCGCAAAGAATCCTGCATCTCTTCGGGGTCCGAATGGGTTAAAATAATCAAAGACCCGCCATGCGCTCGATTTCGGATTAGACTAATGATACGTCGTAACAATTGAAGTGCGAGGCGATGAATGAGGTCTGCGTAGATTTCGATACTGAGGGTATTGGGTAGATGCTCGAAGCCGATGTTTTTTACAACCCTTTGTCGCAAGCCGATAAAGCGGTCCCGAATATAGGAAGACTCAAAAACATCCAACTGCGGACCGTGTAGCTCGAGGCCGCGCCATTCTCCTAAGAGTTCGTAATTTTCATAAAAAAGCAGCCAGCCGGGGTCGCGAACATGGACGATGGGATGCGCCATGCGACGAACGGCGGGCTTGCGTCCGCCGGAAATCGAGTTCATCCACCGCAAACCCGTATTCAGAATGCCCCAGATTCTAAAGTGTCCATTGTCGTCTGGCCAAACTACGATGAGTGAGTGATAGAAATTTGCTGCCGGACTAAGCCGTTTGATTTCGGATGCGCTGAGTTCGTGCGGATTTTCAAAGCGCAGAGCATGGACATCTCGCAAACTTTCGTCTGTAAATTCTTCGGGTGGGGCAAAAATAATGCGCACCCGCACGGCGGCTCCCTCTTCTTTGAGTAAGCTCGCGGCGTAGAGCATATCGAATAGCTCTTGCAGTTGCCGCTTATTTTGCGGTGCCTTATTTTTTTCGAGATACTCTTGTAGGTGCGTGCCCAAGCGATCCAAAGTCAATTTGGAGTCTGCGTCTGAGCCTGCGTCTTTTGCGCCTTTTGGGTTGTGCGGGGGGTGCTCACTCATCCGGTGCACATTCTGACCGAAGGAATGCTCGACGGCAAGCATCAGCAGCGATTTTTAAAAAAATCAAAAAAAAATTTTTAGGTGCTCTCAGGCTGTGGCCGCTAGGCTTTCGAGCGTCAGTGGAGTTGCTCCTTCGCTGTGAATGGTGGCGTCTGCCGGTAGGATGGTGCGGTCGCAAAAATCCCCAAAGCCCTCACCCTCTTGCCGCTCTAAAGCATAACGTTTGATGATGGGTTCGAGCAAAGCAACCGCATCGTCGATCGTGACACTGGGTGCCGCGAGGCGGTTGAGGCGGGTGCCATTATAACGCGCCCCGAGAAAGAGAGCGTATTTTTTAGGGGCGCGTCCGACGAGTGCAATCTCAGCAAGGTAGGGGCGGGCGCAGCCGTTTGGGCAGCCGGTAATGCGAATGCTGATGGCGTCGTCGCGGAGTCCGGCCTCTTCAAGAATGGGTTCAAGTTTTTCAAGAAGCTCGGGAAGGATGCGTTCGCTCTCGGCAAGCGCAAGTCCGCAGGTCGGGAGAGCAACGCAGGAGAGTGCGTTTAGGCGCAAACCGGTTTGGAGATTTTCTTTATCAAGTCCATGCTTTGCGAGGATGGCGTCGATGGATGCTTTGTTTTCGGGACGAACGCCAGATACCATGAGATTTTGCCACGGGGTGAGGCGGAAGTCGCCTGTGTGAATTTCGGCAATTTCGCGCAGGGCGGTTTTCATGGGCCAGCCGGGAATATCTTTTACGCGACCGCTGAGAATGTGGAGTCCGTAGAACCACGTGCCGTCCGCACATTCATGCCAGCCGTGTGGATCTTGAATGGTGGTGAAGGTAAAAGGTCGGGCCGGTGCGAAGGTGACGCCGGAGCGTTTTTCGACTTCGCTGCGGAACCAGTCTAGGCCGTGGTCGTCGATCGTGTATTTCAGACGTGCGTGTTTGCGATTTGTGCGGTCACCGTAGTCGCGTTGCGTAGTGAGGACCGCTTCGGCAACGGCGTTTACTTTGTCGGTCGTGATAAAACCGAGGACGTCGCCCTGGCGGGCGTAGGTTTCCTCATTGCGGTGGTTCATTCCCTGTCCGCCACCGGCGGTGACGTTGTAGCCGACGAGGGTATCATTTTCCACAATGGCGATGAAGCCGAGGTCTTGTCCGAAAATGTCCACCGTATTTTCCGGAGGGAGGACGAAGGCCGTTTTAAATTTTCGCGGCAAATAAGTCGGGCCATACATGGGTTCGCTTATTTCTCCGCCGGCGACGAGTTCTTTATCGAGATAGATTTCGTGGTAAGCCTGTGTTTTTGGAAGAGCGTATTCGCTCCATGCGCAAGCTTGGTCGTAGAGTTGCTGGGCAATCGGATGGTGCTCGGGATTGGGCGGAGCGAGGACGTTGCGATTTACATCGCCGCAGGCCGAAATGGAATCGAGCAAGACTTCATGCATGCCCTGCACTAATTTTTTGATGTTTCCTTTGAGAACGCCGTGAAATTGAAAAGTCTGCCGTGTCGTGATACGCAGGGATGGCGAGGCGACTTCGTCGGCCAAACGGTCTAGGGTCAGCCATTGTTCGGGCGTCGCCCTGCCGCCGGGCAGACGAACGCGTAGCATAAAGGCAAAGGCTTTTTCTTTTCCCGCTTTCTTTAAAGGGATGCGCTGGTCGCGGTCGTCCTGCATATACATCCCGTGAAATTTTGTGAGCAAACTGCTATCGTGACTGATGTCGCCGGTCGAAGTATCGGCGAGATCTTCGAGAATATTTCCGCGTAAAAAATTAGACTTTTCTTTGAGTGCTTCGTTGGCAACTAAAGGTTTCGCGTTTTCGTTATTTGAATTCATATAAGTCGATATGGAAATAGGGAATTACATTTTTTCCTTGATGGCAAGGATTGATTTTCCCTCAAAGGAGTATTGAATTGTTGCCTGTTTGCAAGTCAGAGTTGCTCAAAATTTTGCAGTGATTTGAAAGCCGACGACCAGAGCGTTTGGGATATTTCCCGTTCCTGCGGGTTGGATGACGTATTGCAGATCGGGTTGGAAGCTAATGTTTTCGGTGAGTTGGATGATGTAACTTGTTTCCAAAACAATTTCGACGCTGGGATTACCAGTCCCTTGTTGAGCAATGGATCGTGCGTAGTTTGCGCCGTAGTTTTGGATTAAAAAAGAAGTCAACCACTGATCGTCTTTTCGACTCGGGATGAATCCCTGCAAGATTGTTCCGAAGCCTCCGAAGAGCGGATTGATAGCAATGTCGCTTTGTGGAGCATAGGTGATGACTCCCCAGACCGAAAAATGGAGATTTTCATCGTAAGCACTTCGCCAGAGCATTTGCTGACCCATTGCGTAAAAACCGAAGGCATTATCTTTGCTCCCGCCATCGAAATCGCTGAACTCGTAATTCGACCAATACGTTCCCAAGCCGTAGTAGGCGGGCAATCCATCGAACCCGAGGTCGCCTTTGCCATCTGCATTGCGTTTATAAAAAGTCGGCGTCCAACCGATTTCTGCCATCCAGAGAAACCCGTCGTCGGAATGAAAACCCAGATTCAGTCCGTGATAAGCTCGCTTGCCGATATTTGGGTTGGACTGAAAGATGCCGCTTTGAAGATAAATATCTTGAGGGGCAGTCCACTTGGCATAGGCGGCCCAACTGGTGCCGGTCGAAGTTTTAAAATTGGACAGGTTGGAGGGGAGGCCACCGGCATTGCCATTGATGCCATCGCTGACTTGCAGGCCGAAAGCCGGAAGCGATCCAAAAAACTGCCCTGCTCCCATGCGGCCAAGTCGGACTTCAAGTTTGTCATTAAAAAATTGTTGGCGGATGAGCAGGTTACTCAGTGCGATGGTTTGCGAGGTGTAGGCTTGCATGACGCCGAGGTCATTTCCTATCCAGTCGCTGAGATTTCGTCCCGAGCCTTGAACGCCGGAAATGATGAGGGAGGTCTCTCCAAAAACGGGCGAGATTTTTTTGAGGCTGATTTCCGCGCCGAATCTCAGGATCTGTGCGTATTGTGCGGATTGCAACGCTCCTCCCACTGGATTGCCGAGAAAGTTTGAGGAATAGGTCGCGAAGGGTTGGACATTATTTTCTCTCAGCTTGTCGAACTCTGCGTAAATAAAACGAGGAAAATATAATTTACGTTTTTCATGAGCCGTGTCGCCGGGTTGCCAGTTTAAAAAAGGCTGGGGCGTCCAGCCCGGAATCTCGATATTAAGTTGCGTGCCGTGAAGAGTAGGTTCCGCATCGGCCCAAAGATCGGATTGATAGCAAAAAAGGGTGCCTAAAAAAAATAAAAATGTCCGGACGACAAAAGCATGCCGGATTTGAAAAAAGGAAAGGCCCATGAAGTCAAATCGTCCTGTTGCCTCATGAATAGAGGCTCCCGAAAGGAGTTTAAAGGATCGCGAGGCTTGCCTCATTACTCGGCGTCTTTTGGTCATCTACATGAAATCAGAGCAAAGATAAAAATTATATCAGAAAATGAAAGAACCCGTTTTGCCATAAGAGCCAAACGGGTTCTCTCGATCGGGGAGGAACGTGGAGGGAAAGTTTCCTTAAGAGTATTAGAGAATATCTTTGAAAGCTTTACCAGCCTGAAATTTTACTGACTTAGAGGCTTTGATTTTAATTTCTTCACCAGTTTTTGGATTGATACCTTTGCGAGCTTTACGTTTTACAATTTTAAAAGTTCCAAATCCGATAAGCTGGACGACTTGTGTTTTTTTGACACCTGCTTTGATGCTGTCGATGACAGCGGCTACGGCGCGTTCAGCTTCGGCTTTGGTGGTTTCTGCTCCGAGTGATTTTTGGACGGCGGCTACGAGTTCTACTTTGTTCATATAAGGTTTAAAATAAAAAGGACAGTTTCACGAGATAAGGGGCATCTTCGATTCTGTCAACTACACATTGAAATATTTTTTTTAAAAATTCGCATAAAAATTTCCAAACTTTATGCTTGCCAAATGAATTTCGACGACATCATCGCTCCCTGTTTTGACAAGAGACCGCAAATCCATCCGACTGCTTACATTGCGCCACAGACTTTCATTTTCGGAGATGTCGAGATTGGTGAGCGAGCAAGCGTGTGGCCCTTTGCTTCGTTGCGCGGAGATATTTCGGGAATACGTATTGGTGCTTATTCAAATATTCAGGATGGTGCCGTCGTGCACGTTTCGGAAAAATATAAAGCAGTCCTTGGTGAGTATGTAACGGTTGGGCACAAGGCTATCGTTCATGCTTGCGAGATTGGCGACCATTGTTTGATTGGCATGGGTGCGGTCATTTTAGACGGGGCAAAAATCGGCGATCACTGCATCATCGGCGCAAATGCTACGGTGAAGGCGGGAATGCTTGTTCCTCCCGGATCGATGTTGCTGGGGACCCCTGCGAAAATTACAAGAACTCTGAGTGCGGAAGAGCAGGCCGGAATTCAAGTATGGGCGGACCATTATCTAGCTTTATCCGCACGCTATCGGGCTCTTGGTGTCCAGAAGCCCTAGCAGCCTGTTGGACTTATCGCGCCATGTAGAGCAAACGTCCGCACTGTGGACAGCCCGTGATTTCTTTTGAGTTTTTTACAGCAATCACGATCTGAGTTGGCACCTTTACGTGACAACCCGAGCAAACATTTTCTTCGAGGGCGACTACAGGATTGCCATTTTTGGTTTCAAAAAGTCGCCTGTAAATGACGAGGAGATTTTCTTCGACTTGTGCGGCCAAGGCGTCGGACTCTGCTTGATAGTTTTCGATTTGTTTGGCGAGATGACCTTTTTTTTCTTCCAGTTGGGTTAGCTGGTTTCCGATTTTTATTTTTTCTTCCTCGTGGAGGGCTTCGGCTTTTTGGATTTTTGGAATCAGCGAATCGGACTCCTCCATGATTTCGAGCTCTTTTGTTTCGAGCTCGGAAATTTGTTTTTCGGCAGACGTTATTTCGTGGGCGAGAGCCTGAAATTCATCATTCTTACGCGTTTCCATTTGCTGGGTTTTGTAGCGTGCGATTTGATTCTGTTTGGCTTCGACTTCGACTTCGATTTCGTTTTGCTGCACTTTTAGTTCTTTGGAACGCGATTTTGAAAATTCAAGCTTTTCGGCTGAGTCTGCGAGTTGTTTTTCGCGCACTTGACGCTCTTTGGGAATGGCGGCGAGGTCTGTTTGTAGATTAGCTAAATGTTGATCTTTATCTTGCAGGCGAAGCAGAATTTCAATTTCTTGAAGCATGATGGTTATAAAATCAGATCGCTTTTTTTTGCCAATGTCCTTTTGCGTGAAAAATACAAAAAGCTGTTTGATGTGTTTCCCTAATTTTGACTTTTGATCTTTTTTTGTTAACGAAACTTGCCCTATGTCTCCGCTTCCCGAAACCGCAATCTTGGAAAAAGAATTGTTCGATCTTATTTCGACGCGTTTATTAAAAATTCCACCCGGTTTTGGAGTCGAAGCTAATCTTTTGGATGTCGGTTTCGATTCGATGACGGTTATGCAGCTCCTTGTTCTTATCGAAGAGAAATATGGAATCACTCTCGCTGATGAAGATCTTTTGTTGGAAAATTTTCAATCCACCACGGCTCTGGCTACCCTCTTGCGAACTACTGTAAATAAGTGAATATCGTTGAAGAAATTTTTTCTCGGCATACGGCAAACCGTTCGGCACTTATCACAGATACGCAGATTTTGAATTTTGCTGAGTTGAATGAGCGTTCGGCTGCTCTTGCTGCGGAGCTTCGTTCTTTGCGGGATGTGCGGGTTTGTTTGGACTGCCCGGATGGTGTTGAGCATGTCGTCTTGGCTCTCGGTATTTTACGCGCCGGAAAATGTCTTGTAGCTCTCGCGCCGGAGTTGACTGAGCGAGAGCGAGAAGAGCTTATTTTTTCTACGCAACCCACTCTACTCCTAGACCGCGAGGGGCGTAAACATCGGCTGAATCAAGTCGAAGAGCCAAATTTTTCGGAGACCGATTTTGCCAAACTCGGTGCGGCTTTTATCCGATTTAGCTCGGGAACTACTGGTAAAAGCAAGGGAGTGGTCCTATCTCATGAGACTTTGCTGGAGCGCATCAATGCCGCGAATCGAGGATTACAGATTTCTGCATCGGATCGCATTGTTTGGACTTTGCCGATGGCGCATCACTTTGCGGTTTCGATCATGCTTTATCTCTTTAATGGAGCAGCGACCTTGCTACCAAAATCACATCTGGCCAAAGACGTGCTTTCGATGGCGCAAAAACATTTCGGGACTATTTTTTACGCATCGCCTTTTCATCATGCGCTTTTGGCCGCAGACAAATCGGGATTGGAAGTGCCCTCTTTGCGCCTTGCTATTTCGACAGCTTCCGAACTTCCTGTTGCTACAGCTCGGAAATTTTTAAATCGATTTGGGATTCCGCTTTCTCAGGGTTTGGGAATCATCGAGGTCGGCTTGTCTTGTATTAATCTCACTGCTGCAAAAAATAAACCGACTTCGATTGGGCGAGCACTACCGGATTACGAAATTGATTTGCGCGGGGGTGAATTGTGGATTCGCGGTCCGGGATTTTTTGATGCCTATTTATCGCCTTTTAAAAAGCGTAGCGAAATTCTCCAAGACGGCTGGTTTCAAACCGGCGATCTTGCTCATGTTGATGAAGAGGGTGAGCTTTTCCTTGATGGACGCAGCCACTCGGTCATCAATGTCGCTGGCATGAAATGTTTCCCGGAGGAGATTGAGCGCGTGTTGCTCGAAGTGCCGGGCGTTCGGTGGGCGCGTGTTTTTGGGCAATCTCACCCTCGCGTTGGCACGATCCCCATCGCTGAAATTGTGCCGGATAAAGCGGGTGCGCCGCCTTTGGTTAAAGATCTCGTAGCGCACTGCCGACGCTCTTTATCCAGCTACAAAATACCAATCGACTTTCGTTTTGTGGCAGAGCTTCCGATGACTCCAAGCGGCAAATTAAAGAGACTCTGATAGCCCGAGATTTTTTTTCGGACCAAACGGGTAGTCTTCCCCTTTTGCAGCCTTCCTCTTTTCCTTTTTAATTGCACCCGTTTTTAAAATGATTGCAATTTTGTCCTTATTTAAAGGAGACTCCTAGGGTAATGAAGCGGAGTTTATTTTTATCGTTTTCGACTTTGGGGTGTCCTGATTTTTCGTGGGAAGAAGCGGTCTCACTGGCAAAAAATTACGGCTTTTCGGGTATTGAGTTACGCTGCTTGAATGGTGGATTGGATTTGGTGAATCAATTGCAAAAGACTTTTCACAATCCGGCGACAATGAAGCGCGTAGTAGATGATTCCGGTGTGAAAGTTTCTTCACTGGATGCCTCCCTGCGACTCCTAGAAGCCACCGAAGAAAGCTGGCAGGAGATTATCGACATGGCCGCGTGGGCCGATGCTCTCGAACTGCCCTATCTACGTGTATTTGACGGAGGAGAGTATGGAGGCGGACTGAAGCCCGAAGTTCGTTCTAAGCTGCTAGAGGCATTGGCCAAGTGGCAGGCACTGCGTGAAAAAAAGGGGATTCTTTGCGATATCATGATCGAGACCCATTGGGCACTCACGAGTGCCGAAGCCTGTCTGCGCCTTGGTGAAGAGGCGTCCGCAAACGACCAGCCATTAAATTTACTATGGGATACATGCCACACCTGGAATCATAGCGGGTTGAAACTCGATGAAGGCTGGAATTTACTAAAACCTTGGGTAAGGCATATCCACGTTAAAGATAGCATCTCAAAAGAAGGCAAGGTGCAGCATACGCTTCCGGGAGAGGGTGAGGTTCTTGTGGCTCCTCTGCTCGATCTTTTGGAAAGAGACGGCTTCAAAGGCCCCATTAGCTTAGAATGGGAGCTCATGTGGGACAAAAGCTTACCCCCTCTGGTTCAGGCTCTGGACTCTGCTAAAAATCACGGCTGGTGGTAGCTGTAGGATGCTTATAAAAAAATCGGCACCTTCGCTCCGAGCCGACGCCGTTTGGAATGGATAATAAAGCCGCTTCCAACAAGAAAGAAAATACCCCCAATACCGGGAAGTAACCACGGGCTTTTGCAAGACAACACTCGATTCAGGCTTTTGTTTTGCAAGATCGAGTATCTTTTCAAGCATACTCTACTTATGTAATTGTAGTCCGAGACTTTCGTCAATGAGTCGTATAAAATAATCCGGTGCTGCAAGCGGAGCCAATATGCCGTGATGATGAATTTTCCGAAGCTGGGCTTGAGGCAATTTTTCCATAACACCCAAAATCTCTTTTTCAGAAAATAATTCGGACTCTTCAGGCCAAAAAATCGTCGTGGGGATAGGGAAATTCTCCAAGCGTCCACTCAGATTTGCAGAGAGATGCCCACGTAAAAAAGCCCAAATAGCACATTCCGCTCCAGACAAAGAAGCGCATAGGGAAAGCACGCGAACGGTTTTTGGATCGATTTGGTTCGGATCACTAAAACCGATTTCACTAAGCCAAGAACGCACAAATTGAGGCTTTGAAAGATAATTTCGCCAAACAAAAGAACGCAACAAAGGCAGACGACCGATTCCTAAAATTTGCCTAGCGTGGTTGCGGCGCAGGGGCGAAGCAAGCCCCATCGGAAGCCAGCAAATCATTCTGGAAAATAACTCGGGATGCTGCGATGCGAGTAAAAAAGCAAACTGCGCTCCCACGCCGGAACTCACCAAAATAGCCTTTCGCCCACCACATACTTCGTGCAAAAATTCGACGAGACTCTGCGCATACTCTGCCGCATCGAGCGTGTGTTTTGGTCGCTGACTTTCACCAAAACCAATCAAGTCCGGCGCAATCACTTCGTGGCTGTCGGCGAAGTGAGCGTAAACCTTGGACCACTCATAAGATGAGGCACCCGGATAAACCCCGTGCAAAAAAACCATAGGTTCTCCCGCACCGGACGTATGGTAAACCATCTCTCCAAGGCTGGTCGCAGCGATGCGGCTGGCAAAAATTGCCGGAGATAAACTATCCGGAATTTCCGTGCGGCGCGGCTGCCGAAAGCCATACCGCAGAGCCAGCAACGCGCCACCAGCCAGCCCGACTCCCAGGCCTACGCTGAGTGCTTTTTTGCGCTTCGATTTTTCTTTAAAGATACCCACAAAGCGAAGCCTCAAAGCGCTAGGTTAACGTCTTTATCTCCTGCCACGATACGTCCGATTGGACGCCCCGTCGTCGCTTTGCAGATCGCTTCCGCGTGTGCCGGACGAACGGCGAGAACCATCCCGATCCCCATGTTAAAAACCTGATACATCTCCAGCGGGTCCACCTTGCCTTTTTGAGCAATGAGTTTAAAAATCGTCGGCACGCGCCAAGACGCCGCATCGATATGAGCGGCTGTGCCCTCGGGCAAAATACGCGGCAAATTATCGATCAACCCCCCACCGGTAATGTGGGCGGCACCGAGAAGCTGACGTTGGGGCAAAGCGGCTAAGATGGGCTGATAGTTTCGGTGCACCCGCAAAAGTTCCTCACCAAGCGGTTTGCCCAAGCCCTTTATTTTGCTGTCTATTTTGAAGCCCGCTTTTTCAAAAAGTACGTTGCGAGCGAGCGAGTAGCCATTTGTGTGGAGGCCATTTGAAGGCAGGCCGACCAGCACGTCGCCACGTCGAATGCGTGAGCCATCAAGAAGTTTACTTTTATCCACGATGCCGACAATCGTTCCGGCCAGATCGTATTCGCCGCGCCGATACATGCCTGGCATTTGGGCTGTTTCACCGCCTACGATGGCACAACCCGCAGCTCGGCAGGCTTTGGAAAAACCTTTTAAAATATCTGCAAAGACTTCGGGTTCGAGGCGTTCGGCTGCGAGATAATCTAAAAAGAAAAGCGGTTTTGCTCCGATGACGGCAATGTCATTTATACAGTGATTTACAAGGTCTTGGCCGATGGTATCGTGACGCCCGGTTGCAAAAGCGATTTTTAGTTTCGTGCCGACACCATCCACGCTGGACACAAGGATTGGCTCTTTGAAGCCTTTTAAATTGGGCTGAAAGAGGCCACCAAAACCGCCTATTTTGCCAAGCACTTCGGGGCCCTGGGTCGCACGGACAGCCCGTTGGATTCCGGCCTTTACTTTATTTCCGAGGTCCACATCCACTCCGGCTGCGGCGTAAGCTTTCTTTTTTTTCATAAATTGCTTTTTCCAAAAAGTGGGGGCTGCGTGTCATCGTCATCAAGAAAACTGCGACTGCGGCGACGTTTTTCCATCGTCAATTTATCGAGTGTCGCATCAAAAGGCACGGGGTAATCTCCATTGAAACAAGCCAAGCAAAAGGAGTTTTTATCGCGTCCCGTTGCGGCGACCATTCCTTCGATGTCTAGGTAGCCCAAGCTGTCGGCTCCTAAATATTTTCGGATTTCATCCGGTGTGCATTGGTTGGCCAGAAGCTTTTCGGGATCGGGAAAATCGATGCCGTAGTGGCAAGCATACCGATGCGGTGGGCAACTTACCCGCATGTGAACCTCGGCAGCACCGGCCTCGCGTAAGTTGACAACACGGGCGCGGGCAGTGGTTCCACGAACGATAGAGTCATCCACGACGACGACACGCTTGCCCCGCACGGATTCGCCGATGAGGTTTAGTTTTACCCGGACATTGAAGTCGCGAATCATCTGACTCGGCTGGATGAAGGTCCTGCCGATGTAGTGATTTCGCACAAATCCCATTTCGAAGGGAATGCCGAGCTGATCGGCAAATCCCATTGCGCAATAAACCCCGGAGTCCGGAACGGGAAGGACGACATCTGCCTCGACCGGATGCCGACGCGCAAGTTCGCGGCCCATTCGGACACGGGCGGCCTTTACATTCACATTGCCAATATCGCTATCGGGACGTGCGAAATAAACGTATTCAAAAACGCAAAAAGCTTCGCGCTGCTTAGGAAAAGGAAACTCTGAGCGGCAGCCCTTTTCATTGATGATGACAACTTCACCGGGTTCGATTTCGCGGATGTATTCGGCTTGAATCAGATCGAGGGCGCAGGTCTCGGAAGTCAGGACGTAGGCGTTATCAAGACGGCCAAGACTCAATGGCCGGAAGCCATTTGGATCTCGAAAACCGATAATTTCTTTTTCACCCATGAGCACCATCGAAAAGGCACCTTCGAGGCGGCGCAGCGCAGCCAGTGGGTTGCGTGCACCCTCGGGTTGTGCGAGAAGATGCAGCACGATTTCGCTATCAGCAGTTGTTTGGAAAATGGAGCCTGCGGCTTCGAGTTCGTGCCGGAGCGGGACAGCATTTACAAGGTTTCCATTATGCGCAATGGCGATCTGGCCTCTTTCCGTATTTACGAGAAAGGGTTGTGCGTTGGTAATATTACTGGAGCCAGTCGTGGAGTAGCGCACGTGGCCAATGGCACGGCTGCCTTTGAGCATTTCCAAATTATTTTGTTGAAAGACCTGGGAGACTAGTCCCATGCCTTTGTGAATATGAAAATGCGTGTCATCCCCATTGCTGCTAACGATTCCGGCACTTTCTTGCCCACGATGCTGTAGCGCAAAGAGGCCGTAGTAAGTCAATATTGCAGCATTAGGATGTCCAAAGACGGCAAAGACTCCGCATTCGTGTTTTGGCTTGTGAGAACTTTCCAAGATGAGTTTGGCTGGTGCAGACTTTTAAATGACCCAGAGAAGGCAATCGTGCAACTCTTTAGCAAAATAATTCTGAAAACTCTGAGAGCGCGTCTGAGAACTCAGGCCAAAAAAAAGAAATATTTCCTCTATTTTTTGCAAAAATTAAGAAACTGTCTAAGTCTAGAACCATGAAACGAAATCTTACGACGTGCTAAGTGAACTCCGACTTCGAGATTTTCGTTGTTTCGAGACCTTGGAACTACGTCCGGCAGCGGGGATAAACTTCATCGTTGGGCAAAATGCGCAAGGGAAGACCTCTATTTTAGAGGCTATCTGCATGTTGGCACGCCTCCAATCGCCACGAACTCGCTCCCTAAAACAAAGCATCCGCTTCGGAGCCACGGCAGCAAGCCTCGATGGGCGCATCCGGGATCGTCACCTCCGCTTTAAATGGGGCGCGGGAGGGCGGAAGATAGAGTTGGATTCGGTGTTGCAGGCAAAGAGTCCGGATTATCTTAGCGTTGCCCGAGTTTCTTGGTTCTCAAATGAAGACATCGATCTCGTTCGGGGGGCTGGCGGGGGACGGCGACGTTACCTAGACTTTTTGGGAGCCCAGACGGTGCCGGGCTATTTGGCTGCTTTGCGAAGTTATGAACGCGCTTTGCGGTCGCGAAATTATTTATTAAAGCGGGGGCGGGCTTGGAAAGAAATCGAAGTTTATGATAGGGTGCTGAGTCGTTTCGGAAGTTTGTTGGTTCAGGCACGACAAGAAATGTTGCTGGAGTTGCAGCCTTTTATTTGCGAGGCGGGGGCACTTATCAGCGACCGCAACGATGAGATTCGCTGTGTTTTTTTTCCAAATACGGAGGCCTTTAGCGAAGAGGAAATGTTATTAGCTTTTTCCGCAAACCGAGAAAAAGATGAGCGTTTACGCCAAACCACAACGGGTCCGCAACGCGATGATTTTTCGCTGCTTCTTGCCGGAAAATCGGCGGCAGAATTTGCCTCCGAGGGGCAGCAGCGAACCATTTCTCTTGCACTACGAATGGGGCAAACCAAGCTTTTGGAAAAGCGCACGGGCGTGCCACCGCTCTTATTGATCGACGATATTTTTGGCGAGCTCGACCGCGAGCGGCGCAACCGCCTACTCGCGATTTTCCCAACCGCCGCGCAGACACTCATTACGACCACGATGCTCGATTGGCGAAGTCAAAATACGCCTGCAAAAATCTTCGAGCTTTCGGAAGGGAGCTTAAACCTAAAAACGGGCGTCGAACGCGAATGAGTCGGGCAACTCCTGTTTTTTAGGGTTACTTATTTGTTTTGAGTTTGAGGGTGGCTATGGTGCCGGGCCCTTCGGAGACGGGGCGATTTTTTATGCGGATTGTTCCGCCGTGGAGTTCGGCTGCTTCTTGAGCTAAGCAGAGGCCGAGGCCGGAACTCTTTCCACCATCGGCGCGTGGGAGGGAATAAAATCGCTCAAAAATACGCGGCTCCGCAAAGTCGGGGATTCCGCAGCCCGTGTCGCTAATGCTGACCGTAACCCATTTGTCGTTCGAGCTGAGACGGACTTTGATGGTTCCGTTTGTCGGAGTAAAGTCGATGGCGTTTTGCAAAAGATTGCCGACGGCCGTTTCGAGCAAAAATTCCTCTCCGTGAATATAGATGGAGCCCATAGTCTCTTTTTTTAAAAGAATCCCTTTTGCCTCGGCTTGCGGGATGGCTTTGTTAACTAGATTTTTTACAAGCCGAGTCAGGTCAAACTCGTGAGGATTTTCTAGGTTTCGGCGGCGTTCCTGAAGAAAATCGCGACCGCTTTGAAAAAGTTTGATGCAGCGATAGACTCCGGCTTTAAGCCAGAGGGAGTCGTCGATGACGGAGCACTTTCGGCGATGTTTAGTCTGTTGAAAAACATCAAATAAAGGCTTGAATAAAAATTCAGAAACTGTTGATAATAAAGATGTAATATTGGCCGAAAAATTTTTAACCAAAGGGCTTCGGGGGCAAGCTTTAAATGCGCGGAGAGGCAATTATTTTTAGCGAAAAGAGAAAAAGAATGTTCGCGAAAGGGTAGAAAATTCGAACCTCACAAAGGGTATTTCTGGGACGCTAAGGCGACATTAGACGCCAGTTTTTTAGAAATTTTTGGACACCGTTGATGGCAGGGTAAGGGGGCTCGTCCAGCGCGTTGGGTTGATCGAATGTGTGCCTTCGGACAGATGAGTTTGGCTGAAATCGTGATGCGCAATATGGTTTCTTGTCGCTTGAGTGCCTATGACCTTCTCGTTCGGTTGAACGCAGAAAATTCACGATTGCTCCTCCGGCACTCTCAGGTATATTTGCGAGGTCTCCCTAAACAAGCTTTTGGAATTTCCCGTAAACAGGAATTTTTTTTGAAGGGCGTATTAGTTCTTCAATAATTTGTTTTTTCGCATCATAACTTTGCTCGTGACCCAAGGTCCTGTTTCCAAATTTATCGATCACCACTACAGGCACTTCAATGCAGCCGCGCTCATTGATGCCGCCAAAGCTTACCAAACCCATCTTGATCAGGGTGGAAAGATGCTCATCACCCTTGCCGGCGCGATGTCCACTGCCGAACTCGGGCTATCTCTCGCCGAAATGATCCGGCAGGACAAAGTGCACGGCATCGTCTGCACCGGTGCCAACCTCGAAGAAGATATTTTCAATCTGGTCGCGCATGACCACTACGAGCGCGTGCCAAACTACCGCGACCTCACACCTGAACAAGAGCAAGAATTGCTTGGACGCCACATGAACCGCGTCACCGATACCTGCATTCCCGAAATGGAAGCCATGCGACGAATCGAAAATGTCGTGCTCGAAGAATGGGTCGCTGCCGATCAAGCGGGTGAGCAATGTTTCCCGCATGAGTTTATGTATAAAATTCTCCGTGGTGGAAAACTGCGAGAATCTTATCAGATCGACCCCAACAACTCTTGGATGATTGCCGCTTGCGAAAAAAATCTCCCCATGATCGTTCCCGGCTGGGAAGACTCGACTCTCGGCAACATGTTTGCAGGGCATTGCATCTCGGGAGATGTGAAAAATGTCCACACCGTCCGCACCGGTATCGAATACATGATCGAGCTTGCCGACTGGTATCAGAAAAACGCCCAAACGCTCTCTTCCGGTGCAGGCTCCATCGGATTTTTCCAAATCGGTGGTGGGATCGCAGGCGACTTTCCGATTTGTGTCGTTCCGATGCTGCATCAAGATTTACAACGTCCCGACGTTCCGCTCTGGGGATATTTTTGTCAGATTAGCGACTCGACAACCAGCTATGGCAGCTACTCCGGTGCCGTGCCAAACGAAAAAATCACCTGGGGAAAACTCGGTATCGATACACCAAAATTCATTATCGAAAGCGATGCGACTATCGTAGCTCCTTTGATTTTCGCACGTCTTCTTGGGTGGTGATAAAAAGAAAGCCGTAACGCATTTGAACGTGAAGTCACCGGATACCAGTGCCCAAGGAAAGGCCATCTCGTGGCAGATGTTTAATCGTATTGCCCCGACGTATGACTTGCTAAATAGCTTGCTTTCCGGTGGCTGCGACGCTCGTTGGCGCAAGAAACTCTATGCCCAATTTCCGGCAACGCCAACTCGTTTGCACCTTCTCGATATGGCGACGGGAACGGGCGAGCAGTTGTTTGCACTTCTTCGTCGTGATAAAAAATGTGGACAACGCATCGTGTCGGCAGTTGGCCTAGACCCTGCGAAAGAAATGCTTGCACGAGCGGAAACAAAGGCGACTCGAAGTTCTGATTTTCAGGGAACGGATATCGATTTTGTTTGCTCCGATGCTTGCGAAACAACTTTTCCTGATGCTGAGTTTCATATTATTACCATCTCGTTTGGGATTAGAAACATTCCCGAGCCGGCACGCTGTTTGGCCGAGATGTTTCGCCTGTTAAAGTCTGGTGGACGAGCCTTAATTTTAGAATTTTCTTTACCTCGGAATTTTTTGATTCGTGGATTTTATCTTTTTTATTTCCGCAGGGTTTTACCATTTATCGGAGGTCTTGTCAGCGGCGATAAAATGGCCTACCGCTACCTAAATCAAAGCGTCGAAGAGTTTCCTTGCGATGAAGATTTTCTTAAATTGATGCGGAATGCAGGTTTTCAAAATAGCTATTTTTACCGCCTCACTTTTGGAATTGCCAATATTTACGTGGGAGAAAAAGCGTGAAAAATTTACTCGATATTTGCGAACGCTTTCTGGCTGGCGAGGGGGAGCTTGTAGAAACGCAAGGCGGCTCGGCCTCTTCGCTTTCTCGACTTGAAATTTCGTTACCCGCCCATTTTTTCACGGAACGTTTGGGAACGAAATTAAGTAGTATGACCCTACCGGGCTATTATTTTCGGATACCGGAGGATGAAGCTGCTCATTTCGGACTAGGGGTTGCTGTCCGTGTCGAGGGCTCCGCCCCTGAAAGTTGCTCTCGGGTGAATCGTATCCTGCAAGACTCGGCACCGGGTATTCACGCCTTTGGCGGCGGACGTTTTGATGAAATGGTGCCGGAAAACTCGGCTCCTTCCGCATGGGAAAAATTCGGAGTGGGATGTTTTTTAATTCCCCGTCTTCATATACGAATCGAAGCTGAAAAAAATGTAGTAGCTTTCCAATTTGCTCAAAAAGAAAATCGGAAAGAAGAGCTTGAGAAATTTATAGCAAAGCTGCGTGATAGCGCATGCTCTGCTAAGAGCGTCGTGAAAGAAAAAAAGCTGATTCATCAACCAGATCAAGAAGCTTGGCGAGATCTTCTTTCTAGGGCGTTAGCGAGTATTTATGCCAAAGAAAACGCTCTTGAGAAAGTCGTGCTTGCTCGCGAAACATGTTTTTCGTTGTCGGACAAAAAGGCGTTAACAGATATTTTAGAAAGCTTTTGGAGCACAAATTCTAGATGCTTCCATTTTGCTTTTCGCCCTCGCACTAGGGCACCACTGTTTGTCGCAGCGACTCCCGAATTACTTTTTGTTCGTGAGCATACAAATTTGCATAGCGAAGCCATCGCGGGGACTTGCCAACGCGGAAACAATTCTGAAGAAAGTGCCGCATTTGCAGCCGAAATGCTAGCCAGCGACAAAGAACGCCGCGAACACGCCTCCGTCATCGAAGCCATACGGCGAAATTTAACACCGCTTCTCACCAATGCAGCACAAGAAAATGGTCCGGATATTCTTGAACTTGCGCACTTGCAACACCTCCGCACAAGGCTTTCGGGGCGTCTTCGACCCGAAATCGATGATGCCCAAATTTTGCGTGCGCTGCATCCGACTCCGGCAACCAACGGATCGCCTCGCGATACAGCAATGGCATGGATACGCGAGCACGAGGGCTGGGATCGCGGTTGGTATGCTGGGCCGATGGGACTGCTCTCGACGGAGCGGACGGTTTTTACCGTTGCGATTCGATCCGGTTTATTTGAGGAAATGACTGCGCGTATTTTTGCCGGAGCGGGGATTGTTCGTGGCTCCGAAAGCGATGCGGAATGGAAAGAAATCGAATCGAAAGCAGCAGGTTTTTTAAAGCATTTTTGAGAGATGACCCATCCTACAAATAATCATTTTTTGGGGCATTACATCCTTGAGCAATTACGCCATGTGGGGGTTGAAACTTTTTTTTTGAGCCCCGGAGCCCGTTCAGCACCCTTGGTCGCGGCTCTTCGTGCAGAGGAAACGATTACACATTTCGACGAGCGGGGGATGGCCTATGCCGCGCTGGGGCATGCCCGAGTTAGCGGAAAACCAACCGTTTGCATTACGACCTCAGGCTCTGCGGTTGCTAATTTACACCCTGCAGCCGTCGAAGCTTTTTACTCCGAAATCCCGCTCATTTTTTTGACAGCGGATCGTCCGCCTCGTCTCTTGGACCGCGGTGCAAATCAGACGATCGATCAACAAAATCTACTCTCACCGAGTCAGCAAACTTTTTTAAATTTGCCTGTTATCGATTTGCAAAGTGAAGGTTTCGTTAGTGAACATCGACTTAGAAATTTACTGGGCGATCCGATTTTTAGGCTTGTGCAAACCGCCTGCTCTACGCCCGCCGGACCGGTGCATTTAAACTGTCCGTTTGATGAGCCGTTACTGCCTTTCGCCGAAAATGACTTTGATGAGATACCTTCAAATATCAATGTTGGAGATGAGATGCCGACTACGCAAAAAGAGGCTCCAGAAATAGTTTCAAAAGTTTTACTCGCAGAAAAAAAACGTACGCTTCTCTTGGTTGGGCAACTTACAAATGAAGAGCAAAAATTAAAAACAGAGATTTTGGAGCTGGCTTCAGCCCGGGGCTGGGCGGTTGTGGTGGATTCTCTCTCCGGGCTACGGCAAATTTCTCATTCCAAGATTTTTTCTTATGCCCATCTTTGGAGTAAATGCACTGCCGATGAGTCTTTGGAGGGGTTGCTGCCGGAGGTTGTTTTTCATCTTGGAGAAAGCTTTGTTTCTAAAACAATCGGCGAATGGCTCTGTTCGCTAACGGAGAAAAATTATTTTCATATCAGCGCATCGCCACGTTGCCGAAATCCCTACCAAGAAAAAATCCAGAAGCTGCAAATCGCACTTCAAGATTTTTTATTGGAATTTAAAAAAGCTCCTGCACCTGCCTCCGACAGCCGTGATGAAGCTTGGTTAAAAACCCTGCAACAACAAAATTTAAAAATAGAGCACGCACTGACCTCACAAATCGAAACGGATTTCAGCGAACCGGCAATCATGCGTTTACTGAGTGAAAATTTGTCTTCGGATATTAATTTATTTTTGGGCAACAGTATGCCGATTCGCGACTTTGATATGTTTGCAAGCACTATAAAAAAGGTGGAGCCAACCTATTTTGGAAATCGCGGAGCCAGCGGCATCGATGGAAACATTGCAACGGCTTTCGGAATTTCGGCAGCATCGGGCAAGACAACCTTGGCCGTGTTGGGTGACTTGACTGCCCTGCACGATCTCAACTCTTTGGCTTTAGCAAATCACTTAAACGCCCGTGTTATTTTTATTGTATTTAATAATGGTGGCGGCGGGATTTTCCGTTTTCTTCCATTGAAGATTGGCGAAAAACAGCGCGAAACTTTTTTGGAAACCCCTCATTCCTTCGAGTTTTCAAAGGCAGCAGAAATGTTTTCGCTACACTATGCCGCGCCTGAAAATTTTAAGAATTTTCAAAAATTTTTAGCACAAGCATTAGCCGACAATCGTAATTCGTGGCTTATTGAAGTTCGTAGTGACCGAGCAACAAATCATCATTTACACTTGAGGATCGATGGTGCCATCAAAAAAATACTCGAATGAAAATTGTGACTCTACGCGATGGAGATGAAGCGGATCGCTTACTTCTCGTGCACGGCTTTATGGGCAGCCCTCGTGATTGGGAAGACTTTGTGAAATTTTATCCACGAGGTTCCCGTATCGACGCCGTTATTTTGCCGGGGCATGGTTCCCGGCCGGAAGCCGTTTGTGATTTTGGGTCCACTGCCGAAGAGTTAGCCCGGGTCATCCAAAAAGAAACTCCCGCGGCGACTTTGATCGGCTATTCTCTTGGCGGACGACTTGCTCTGGCTGCGGCCTGCCAGACTGAGGTGCAAAGACTAGTCCTTGTCTCCTCAACGGCAGGTTTACAAGACAAAGAGGAGCGAATGAAACGCCGACAAGCAGATGCCATTTTGGCAGAAAGATTAAAAACGTCCCAAACCCCAGAGGTTTTCCAACGATTTTTGCAAGATTGGTGGGGGCAGGCACTTTTTATAAGTTTAAAAGAGTATCCCGATGCTTTGAAAAAACTTTTTGCTAGACGCCGTGAGCATTCTTCGGAAGCACTGGCGGAAGTTTTGAAAAAATGGAGTCCTGGCAGACAAAAACCACTTTGGAATAAACTTCGAAATTTAAAATGCCCTTCACTTTTTTTAGCCGGTGAGAAAGATGCTAAATACACCGCCCTTGCGAAAAAAATGGCGACGAGTTGTCCAAACGGAAACTACAAAATCATTTGCGGAGCGGGGCACATGCTACACGTCGAAGCTCCAAAATCACTAGCGGATGAATTAACCGGTTTCTAATTTTCCTTCGCGTTTGTAGCTTCTACAGGTGCTGGCTCATCGGAAGTGGGCGTGGTCGCTGTATCCTCTGTTGGATTTGCCGCCTCGGTCGGACTAGCAAGATCCGTATTTTCTTCTATGTCGATCGACTGGATTGCTTCTGAGTTTGCCTTTTCTGGATTAGAAGATTCGGATGAAACGTCTTCCGGCGGTGCGGCTTGCCCGGGGGCAGTATCAGTATTTTTTCGCTCGGAAAGCATTCGTTCCAAAGCGCGATCGGGAGCAGCACCTAATTGGACTGCTTTAGCATAGTGAGTCTTTGCAAGCGATAGGGCGGGTGGCGTCTGGGTTGCATAAACAACGGCTAGATTAAAGTGCCCTTCTGCATAGCGTGGTTCGATTTCGATCGCTTTTTGCAGTGCTTTTTCTGCTCCCTTGGCATCCCCCAAATCTCCGCACACAATTCCCAGATAGTTATAGTTTTTAGGAGTTTCGGGATCTAAACGAATGGCCTCTTCGATTTCTGCTTTGGCTTCTTGTTTTTTACCTTGGCGGTAGTAAACCACTCCTAGGATGGCATGGGAAAAAGCATCGTCTTTATCCATGCTCAAAGCTTTATCGAGAGCAACTTCAGCAGCTTGAAATTTTCCGGCCTCGAATTGGACGACGGCGAGCCGACTCAATGCGTATTGGTTGTCGGAGACGGCATCTACGATTGTCTGATAATAATGCTCGGCGGAGGCAAGATCGCCTCGGTCGAAGGCAGCTTGCCCCTCCATTGCGAGATTACGCATCGGTTCGGGCAGGGCTTTCAAACCTGCTTCTCCTGTCGTCGATGGAGTTTCTTTTTTCTCTTCATCGGCGGGTGCAGCGTCTTGAGGATTTTCGCCATCGGCGGGTTTTGTCACTGCCAGACCGAGATCTAGGCCAGCTTCATCCCCGGTGGCGACCGACATGGGTGTGCGAAAGAGTGCTTTTTCTTCATCACTCATTTCAAAGGGTGCGGTCAGTGTATTAAGCTGCTTGCTGAGGGTTTCGGATTTTACCTCTAATTTTGCAATTTCCTCTTCGATGAGACGCTTGGCTTGGTCGCGGCGTGCTTGCTCTTTGAGTTGCCTCATGATGATACCTCGAAGGAGTTCATTTTCGGTAACCATTGTCTGGGTGTCAGCCTCTTCTGAATTTAACTTTAGTTTAGCAAGATCGCCGGCGGTTGAGTCGAGCTGGCCCTCAAGTTCTGCGATGCGTGCATCTCGGGCGGTGATTTCCATCCGCATTCCAAGCAAACGATCATTTACGGAGTTGAGCTCGGACTGGAGAGAGGAAACTTTTTCTGAATTCGCCTCGGAGACACCTTCCGATTGGAGGGTTGCTAACTTTTCGGCACTTTCGGTCAATTTTTGCTCAAGTTCTTTATTGTGCTCGGCGAGCGCATCCGCCGATTTTTTAGTTTCATCAACTTCTGCCGTTAGCTCTGTTTTACCTCTATGAAGTGCCTCGACCTCGCTTTGCATTTCGGCTACTTCTTGCCGACATTGCTGCGAGATAGCTTCTTTTTGGGCTTCTAACTCGGCGACCTGACGCTGAAGATTTTTTACGATTTCGGAGTCCTCGATAGATTCTTGTGCATCTTGAATTTGCTTTTTAGCCTCTTCGAGTTCAGCTTGGGCGGTGGCGAGATCGGAAGCGTTTTTATCCAGTTTTTCCTGAAGACTTTTGTTATTCTCCGTCAGTTTTTCAACTTCGCCAAGTTGTTTGCGAGAAGCCTCAAGCTCGGCAAGGGCATCTTTTAAATCTTTGTTTAATTTATCTTGATCTGTTTTGAGGGCATCGCGCTCTTCGGTCACAACCTTCAAATTCTCGCGAGCCTCGTCACCGGTTTTTGCACGCGTATTTGCTTCTTCGAGTTTGCTAAGAAGGTCTTTATTTTCTTGTGTTAGATTTTCTCGCTCGGCTTTTATTCCATTGAGTTCCTCTTCAAGCTTTGCGATTTTTTCATTTGCAGCTTTGGTTTCTTTGGGCGTTGCCGTTCCTTTATCCAAGGCTTCGGCGAGGCTGCTTCGAGCAACGGCAAGTTCATGTCGCAACTCCACGACCGTTACACGCGTCTTATCGACCTCTCTTTGAAAAAGATTGAGCTGTGTTCGTAGCTGTTGGTTTTCATTTTTCAAACGCTCCAATTCAGCTTGGGCACTCGAACTACCCGAAACCGAGGGCGTGCGACGTGCTGTAGAACCGGAGGAGCCCGAATTGTCGCGTGTGGGTAGGGCCCCTTCCGGAAAATCACCAGTTCCCAGATCGAGAGCCTCTACTCCTGAGGCATCAAGACGTTGAATTGCTTCGTTGATTTTTCTTAGCCGGTATTTCACAACCATTGGCTGCCAACTCGGGTCGTCTTGTGCGATTTGATCCAGAATCGCTGCTGCGCGACGATATTTTTCGAGAGCCGCCGCGGGATCATTATCTCTCTCTAGGCGTTCTGCTGTCTGAAAATCGGTGTAAGCATTTAAAAAACGAGCCGAGGCGTCCTCTTGCGCTAGTGCCTCATGCATCGACCATGAGCACATAGCCAATATAATAAAAATTACCGGGAAGAATCGAAAGTTGCAGATCATCAGAGGGTTTGAAGCATACAAAAAATTCACTTAGGATCAATCAAAGAGGCAATTAAAATAATCTGCCCACGAACTATCCCTCGACAAATAAGGAAATGCCTCCTAATCTGCGTCTTCGATTTTTTGGAAGGATGGCTGAGTCCGGTCGAAGGCACACGACTCGAAATCGTGCGAGGCAGAGATGTCTCCGTGGGTTCGAATCCCACTCCTTCCGCTCCTTTTTATGAGGCTCTGCACTCGT
>JBKEAD010000103.1:0-4123 GCA_047971915.1 Chthoniobacterales bacterium | reverse complement strand
TCACACTCGATATCAAGAAGATCGATTGGCGAATCCGCACAGGGAAGCCCGTCAAGTACTTCTCGTAAAGGGTGCGTTTGTACGGTTGTTTTTGCCCGAATTGGATGATTTTCACCAAGTTCAACAGCCCCTTGCGCAAGACGACTGCTTGCTCCAGAAGGCGTTTGAATAAATTCGTTTTTCTCGGAATGCTCGGCCAATGCCATACAGATGTTTTGGTCGTTCGGACGATGACGTTTAAAAGCGGCTATCGTTTCTTCGGAAGCATCAATATTGACTCCGCTCCACCCCAATAAATTTAGTAATCTCGTATTTGAGAGACGAAACGGATCAAAACATCCCGCATCAATATAGATCCCACGCGGCTTGTCTTTGCGATTAAGCAGGTGATCTGCGATAAGAAGGTCTTCGCCGTATTGCGAAAATGAGATATGAAGTGCCGCAAGATCTTCGGGCGAAAATTCCAGTCGTCTCTTGCGAAAGGAAGCCATTGCACCAGTACACAAGCGTGCAAACAAACGATTTTTCCAGTTTTTCATTATGAGGAGAGAGACCAATCACCACGGACAAGAACCGTACCAAAATTGAGACCGGTATTGCGACCAGTGCCGTAGTAATCTGCCGATGCAATATGCAGAGGAAGTGCAGCCGGCATATCCAGAACCTCTCCCGTATGGTGGTCTCCATTTGCCACGATGCGAACAACCATCTGGGAGGAGCCTGGGATGAGATCCACCGGGGGCCAGGTGAATGTGAACGTTCCAGTTTTAGGAAGGTTGTTGAAAACTTTTCCGCTGTAGTTACTGTAGTTATTAAAGATGGCTGTTTCGCTGCCGACAACACCGATTCCCACCGTCACTTCATCTGTCGGTGAGAGATCTTCTGCGGTGTAGGAAATTTGAATGCTGACAGGCTCTCCGACGGGAAGTTCTTCCAGGCGGTGACCATCGGAGGCCGCAAAGCTTATGTTGATAGCTCGCAGCCGCCCGGATCCGACACGCTGAGCTTCTTTACCTTGATCACTAAGTTTTGAACTCTCTTCCAGATAACGATCCACGACTTCTCCGGCTTTGCCGTCATCTGCTAGCCGTCCGTTTTTGAGAAGAATGGCTCGTGTGCAGAGGTTTTTTACCGAAGTCATGTTATGACTTACAAAGAGAATCGTCCGCCCCTCTTTGAAGGCAGCTTCATCCATGCGTCCCAGGCATTTTTTTTGAAAAGCGGCATCACCAACCGCCAAAACTTCATCCACAATGAGAATATCGGGCTGTAGGTGTGCGGCCACAGAAAATGCCAGCCGCACATACATACCACTTGAGTAACGCTTAACCGGAGTATCGACAAATTTACCAACTTCGGCAAATTCGACAATTTCTTCAAACCGCGAACGAACTTCGGCACGCGACATTCCCAAAATGGCTCCATTGAGATAAATATTTTCGCGCCCGGTAAGTTCTCCATGAAAGCCTGTTCCCACTTCAAGCAAGCTGGCCACCCGCCCATTGAGTTTGAAGTTGCCTTCGGAGGGTGCGGTGATTTGGCTGAGAACTTTGAGTAAAGTGGATTTGCCAGCACCATTTCTTCCGATGATGCCAAGAATTTCACCACGCTGAACGGAAAAATCGATATCACGAAATGCCCAAAATGTTTGTCCTGTAGTGGATGCGTTTTGGGAAACATGAACCGGAGCATTCGGATCTTCCTGCCCCCGCAGGCGTGCCCACCAGCTTTGAATATCTTTGTAAAGCATTCCCCGATTGATGACACCGAGCCGGTATTGCTTGCCGAGATTTTCCGTTTTTATTGTCAGATCCATAAAATCAGCTTCTCAAATCCTGCTGTTCGTAGTCTCCGGCAGGAAGTCCGCCTGGCACTTCGGAGTGTGAGTCGATATGTTGAAGAAGGTGCAGGTTTTCTTTTGAAAGCATCAAAGACGTTGCCCAGGCATATCCATTGACCGGCCCGAATCCCTTCAGACGAATCTCAACCAGACCGGACGCACGCATGGCAGCAGCAGCTTCGGGAAACCAATCGGAGTTTTCCAAAATATAAAGCGGCTTCAGGCCAAATTGCTCAACAGACCGTTGGGCACAGGCTCCGCGTTTCCATCCATCCACAATGATGAGGTCGGGCTGAAAATTTATTTCCGGTAACTCTGCCAATGTTTCCTCTCCTTTGAACATGCGCATCTCAACATTATCCGGAATTTTTTTTTGCATTTTCTTGAACCATTCCATGCTGTTTTCATACGTGAGAATGTGTGCTGAGCGAGGTGCCCAATAAAGCGTACTCTGCCCAGATCCGAATTCGAGAATCTTCCATTTACTCGTATCCAGATCGATTAAAAAATCTATGAATGGATAGGTGTACCACGGGACGGGGCTGCTGTCCCAATTCTGAGGAAGCCCGGTGTCTGCGGTCTTTGAGTGTCCTCGAGAAACAAGACGACGCAGTGCCGAGATGCTGGCCGTTTCGACGGAGTCGTTGGTTAAAAATTTCCAGACGGATGGAATGACCCGACGGTTTTTCCAAAGCGTTCCAGAGTTACGTATTATTTGTCTCACTCCAATCATGTGGATTTTGATGAAATTTTAAATGGTGTCACTGAAGGTGCGTTCAACGTGGCGGAAGATAATAATGCCAAGAACAAACACAACCAAGCTCACAACGGCTCCGGAAACAAGCTGATAAACCTCCACCGTTCCGGCTCCGAGGAAGGCAAAACGAAAACTTTCGATAACGGGAACCATGGGGTTGAGAACAAGCAGCCAGTGCCATTCTTTGGGGTAAAGAGAAAGCGGAAACAGTACACAGCTCGCATACATCCAGAGCTGGACAAAGAAACCGAGAAGCATGGACAAATCCCGGTAGCGAGTTGTCAGCGAACTGACAATACAGCCAAATCCAATTCCCAGCATCGCCATTTGCAAGAGAAGAAGTGGAAGCACGGCGATGCGCCAGCTCGGAGAAATAGGAGCACCTTTAAAGTAAAAATATGCAAGAACCGCGAGGAAAATACCGAATTGAATGGCAAAGGTAAGGAGGTTCGTAATAGCATTCGCAATCGGAACGGTAAGTCGCGGAAAGTAAACTTTACTAAAAATACTGGC
Source organism: Chthoniobacterales bacterium (assembly GCA_047971915.1). Classification (GTDB taxonomy): domain Bacteria; phylum Verrucomicrobiota; class Verrucomicrobiia; order Chthoniobacterales; family JBKEAD01; genus JBKEAD01. Next base: position 1,013 of record JBKEAD010000103.1, on the reverse strand, counting down.
ATTACCGGAAAAAGTCGCAGCGCTTTTATTCAGACAATCTGCAAAATACGTCCACGCGACAAGTCCGCAAAGATAGAAGAGGAAAGGTGGAACATTATCAGTGGGTAGCTTGGCGATGTTTCCAAAAATGATCGTAAAGACAAATGTGGTAAGAAGTGGTTGAATGAGAAACCACAGCGGTCCGAGGATGGTTTGTTTATAGGTGGCGATGAAGTCGCGTCGGACGAGGAGATAGATCAGATCCCGGTAGTGCCAAAGCTCGGGCAGGTTGAGGTCGAGCCAACCGCTTTTGGCGGTGATGACACGATCCCATTCGGATTTAGAAACATTATCAGTTGTTGGCATAATGAAATTTTAAAAGATTTGCTAATGGATTTTTCTCATTCTTTTTGGGAACTGTGCTCTGTGATTTGCTCGTGCAGAAAGAGATCCCATTCTTCAGAACTACGCAGAGCTTCCATCCGAGCGATGTCTCGGAGATGTTTTTGGTTTGCCGTTCAGACGGGACTCAGCTTGTCATGCGAGCAGTGATTGGAGGTAAAGGCCATAGGAGGACTTTCCGAGCTTTTCAATTTGGCGTTCAATGTCCTGCATCTCCAGCCAGCCTTTCCTTAGTGCAATTTCTTCGAGACAGGCGATTTTGAGGCCCTGCCGGGCTTCGATGACATGGACAAACTGCGCGGCTTCCAGGAGCGACTCGTGGGTGCCAGTGTCGAGCCAGGCGGTGCCGCGACCGAAGAGTTCGACACGGAGTTCGCCGCGTTTGAGGTATTCTTTTGCGAGGTCGAGGATCTCCAGTTCTCCGCGTGGAGAAGGCGTTAAGGATTTTGTGAATTCCACCACCCGGGAGTCGAAAAAATAGATTCCAGGCACGGCATGGTTTGATTTGGGACGAGCCGGTTTTTCTTCAAGGGAGATCACGCGGCCGTTGTCTGCGAACTCCACGACGCCGTAGGGTCTTGCATCCGCGACATGGTGGCCGAACAGGGTGGCACCGGTTTTTTGTTTGTTGG
>JBKEAD010000050.1:0-48240 GCA_047971915.1 Chthoniobacterales bacterium | reverse complement strand
GCCTCGCGCGCCACGATGATCGGGAACCGATCCAAGTCGCCGAACGTCCGAAACGGACACGAGACCATGAGGAGAATGGTAAATCGGCCGGGGAGGAAAATCAAGGATGAAAGCTACGATTGAGGCTTACGATTTGATTCAGGTGCGGCGGGCGTTGCGGAAGGCTGGGACAGATGCGCTGCTGAACCAAGGGATTATGCAAGAAACAACGGTGTCCAAAAATAAGATCATAAGTGCTGATAGATAGATCGAAGTTGGGCGATGGCGTCGTTCCAGTCGCGTTCCAGATCCAGATGATTTTTTAACCAGCGTATAAATTTTACGGTGCGCTGAGAGAGCCTTTTCGGTGTGTCGTAAAAAGGGTCAGGTTTAGAAAAAACTCTTCCAAAGTACTTTCGTTTATAAACGAAGAGCACCCCGGTTTCACGCGGGGTGCTCGTTGTTTTCTAAAAATTTTACGGGGTTCCGGGCATTGGTGCAAACGCAGGGCACCATCCGTAAAATTTAGAAATTTTTATTCGCCGACTTGATAGCGTGCAAAGCGACGAATGACAATATTTTCGCCTAGCTCGGCAATTTTGCTTTGGACAAATTGCTGAATTGTCATGTCGGGATCTTTAATGAAGGCTTGTTCGAGCAAACAGGTCGTGCTGTAAAATTTGTCGATTTTTCCGGCGACGATTTTGTCAATAATGTTGGCGGGTTTGTCTTTGACTTGGCCTTCGTAAACTTCGCGTTCTTTTGCAAGAAGTGCCGGGTCGATTTCTTCGCGGCTGATGCAGGTTGGATTTGCGGCGGCTATGTGTAGGGTAATGTCTTTGACGAATTCGCGGAAGTTTTCGTTTTTGGCGACGAAGTCGGTTTCGCAGTTTACTTCGATGAGCACTCCGACTTTGCCTTGGAGATGGATGTAGGAGGCGACGATACCTTCGCTCGCGCTGCGCTCGGCTTTTTTGGATGCGCTGGCGATCCCTTTTTGACGTAGTAGAGTTTCTGCTTTTTCTGCGTCTCCGTCGGTTTCGACGAGTGCGCGTTTGCAGTCCATCATGCCGGCGTTGGTTTTTTCTCTAAGTGCTTTGACAATAGCAGCGGTAATTTCAGCCATGATTAAATGAGTTCGTTAAGTGTTTAGTTTTTTTAAAAAAATGTGAAATTTGCGCAGGAGGGATTTTTTTTAAAAGTTCACTACCGTGAGGTTTATGAACTTCAAAAAAACGGAGTGCTCAGCGAGAGTGTCTACTCTGCTCGCCAAGCACCCCAAAATTAAAATTTAGTCGCCTACAGCAGCCAATTCGGGATCGCTAACTTTCTCAAAGCCGCGTTTTGACTGAACAATAGCATCGACCAGCTTCTGAAGAATAATACGAATCGAGCGAATCGCATCGTCATTTCCCGGAATAGGATAGGAGATATTATCCGGATCGCTGTTGGTATCCACGATTGCGACGACCGGGATATTTAGGCGATTTGCTTCGGCTACGGCGATTTGCTCACGTGGGGTATCAATAATGACGAGTGCATCGGGAAGCTTCTCCATATTGATGAGGCCTTTCAGGTTTCGGTCCAGCTTGTTGGCTTCGCGACGAAGGGCGGCGGCCTCTTTTTTGTTTACGATGCCGGAATTTTTGGAAGCTAAGCGGCCTTGGATGTCCTTGAGGCGAGCCACACTTTTGCGCATGGTTTCGAGGTTGGTAAGTGTCCCCCCCAACCAGCGTTCGTTGACATAGAGCTGATTGGTTGCTTCTGCCGCTTCACGAATGGCACCTTGGGCTTGTTTTTTAGTTCCTACAAAAAGAACTTTGCCCCCTCCTTTTACCGTTTTCGAGAGAAAATCTGTTGCTTCTTTGAGCTGGGCAACTGTTTTTTCGAGGTCGATGATGTAGATGGAATTGTGCTCTTCGAGAATGAAGTCGCGCATTTTGGGATTCCATCGTTTGGTTTGGTGACCGTAGTGCACGCCGGCTTCAAGCAGCTCGGTTATCGCATCTACGCTAACAGGTTTAGTTTCGGTTTCGGAAGTGGACATAAGTTTGACTACTTATACGTCAAATAATTTGTTGATCGTTTTCGCTTTCGGTTTGAGTTGTTGGTTTTTCTTCGATGGGGTCAGCCAGCTCGACGACTTCGATATCGCGGTTGGATGGGAAGCCTGTTCCGGCAGGAATTAGGTGTCCCATAATGACATTTTCTTTGAACCCGCGGAGTCTGTCGACTTTACCGAGGGTTGCGGCTTCGGTGAGAACGCGGGTTGTATCTTGGAACGAAGCTGCTGAGATAAAGCTCTCTGTTTCCAAAGAAGCTTTGGTGATGCCGAGCAGCACGGGTGTGCCTTCGGCGGGTTTGCCACCTTTTTTGGTGATGATTTCGTTTTCCGTCTGGAATTCCAAGCGGTCAACTTGATCGCCCCAGAGCAAGGAAGTATCACCCGGGTCGGTGACTTTGATTTTCCGTAGCATTTGGCGAACAATGATTTCTATATGTTTATCGTTAATCTCAACACCTTGTAAACGGTAAACCTCTTGAACTTCGTTGAGCAAGTGCTCTTGGAGAGCTTGAGGACCGCTGACTTCGAGGACTTCGTGAGGCACGACGGGGCCTTCGGTGAGCTGTTGTCCACGTTTTACTAGGTCGCCTTTGAAAACGATGATGTGTTTATTGAGTGGGATGAGGTGCTCTTCTTCATCTCCGCTTTCCGGATCGGTGACGATGAGGCGACGCTTGCCGCGTACGGTGCCGCTGATATCCACCGTTCCATCGATTTTTGCAATCTCGGCGGAATCTTTTGGTCGGCGAGCTTCGAAAAGCTCGGCAACACGTGGGAGGCCACCCGTAATGTCTTTGGTTTTGGAGATTTTGCGCGGTGTTTTTGCCAGACGTTGACCCGCACGAATTTTGGCGCGTTCTTTGACTTCGATGTGTGCGCCGGCTGGGATGGAGTAGCTGGCGAGAACTTCTTTTTTGTCGTCAACGATTACGATTTGCGGATGTAAATCTTCTTTGTGTTCGATAACGACCGTTCCCATCACTCCGGTTGCTTCATCAACTTCCTTGCGAATGGTTACGCCCGGGATCAAATCACGGAATTCGATCTTACCGGATTTCTCGGTAATGATGGGGACGTTATACGGATCCCATTCGATGAAGACTTGGTTTTTCTTTACCTCGCCTCCGTCGGCAATGGAAATAACAGAGCCGACCACAAGATTGTGGTTTTCGAGTTCGCGTCCATCTTTGTCGTGAATGGTAATGAAGCCGTTTTTGTTGAGGACGACGTAGTTGTCATCTACGGTTTTAACGGTTCGGAGATCGTTGAAGCGGACTTTACCATTATTTTTCGCCTTGATGACGGGCTGTTTAAAGGTCTGACTCGCCGTTCCACCAACGTGGAAGGTTCGCATCGTAAGCTGAGTGCCGGGTTCGCCGATGGATTGTGCGGCAATGATGCCGACTGCCTCACCGAGCTTGACGGGGTGCCCCGTAGCGAGGTTGCGTCCGTAACATTTTGCACAAACACCTCGCTTGGTTTCGCAAGTAAGGGCGGAGCGAATTTTGAGGCGTTCGACACCGAGCGTTTCGAGTGCTTCGGCGGATTTTTCGTCGATGAGATCGCCTGCATTTATGACCACGGTTCCCGAAACAGGTTCTTTAACGGTTTCGCAGCTCGTGCGACCAATGATGCGGGCAGAGAGGCTGACGACTTCTTCGTCGCCCTCGTAAATCGGACCTACTGTAATGCCGTTAATCGTTCCACAATCGGGTTCGTTTACAATGACATCCTGGGCAGCATCCACGAGTTTACGCGTGAGATAGCCGGAGTCGGCTGTTTTCAACGCGGTATCGGCAAGTCCTTTACGGGCACCGTGAGTGGAGATGAAGTATTCCAGCACCGTGAGGCCTTCGCGGAAGTTGGATAAGATAGGCTTTTCGATAATCTCGCCGGAGGGCTTGGCCATGAGGCCGCGCATTCCGCCAAGCTGTTTGATCTGCGTGCGGTTACCACGAGCACCGGAGTCCACCATGATGTAAACCGGGTTCATGTCGCTCTTGCCTTCGTTGTACTCCAGTGTGCGGAAAAGAGCGGCGGTGATTTCTTCACCGGTATGCGTCCAGATGTCTTGCACTTTGTTTTTGCGTTCACCATCGGTGATGATGCCTCGGCGGTATTGTTTTTCTACATCGCCAACTTCTTTAAAGGCACTGGCAACAAGCGGTTTTTTCTCGTCGGGGATGATCATGTCCGCAATACCGATGGAGATACCGGCAGCCGTAGCCTGCTGGAAACCAAGTTCTTTCAAGCGATCGAGGGTCTTTACCGTTCCGTCTTGGCCGACGGCTTGGTAGGTTTCCCAGATAATGTTACTCAACTGCTTTTTGCTGACGACTTTGTTGTAAAAGCCGAGTTCTTTGGGCCAGATGGTGTTGAAAAGCACACGGCCCGGAGTGGTTTGCAGCGTTCTTGCCTCGGCGTCGCCGAAAACGGTCTGCGTGCCACGGTCGGGATTTTTCAAATGGATCCACTGGTGTTTGCGAATCGATTTTTCGGAAAGTGCGAGTTCAACCTCGATCTCGTTTTCAAAAATCGGGATATGCTTATCGGTATCGGCATCGCTACCGCGAGGTTCCGCGGTTACGTAATAGCAACCCAGCGGGATGTCTTGAGACGGTGTTGTGATGGGCTTACCGTTCGATGGTCCGAAAATATTATTCGGAGCCAACATGAGCGTACGGGCTTCCATCTGCGCTTCGACAGAGAGCGGGACGTGCACGGCCATTTGGTCACCATCGAAGTCGGCATTGTAAGCGGTGCAGACGAGTGGGTGCACGCGAATGGCCTCACCTTCGATAAGGATTGGTTCGAAGGCCTGGATGGAGAGTCGGTGAAGCGTCGGCGCACGGTTCAAAAGAACGGGGTGTCCTTTGGTCACCTCTTCGAGAATATCCCAGACTTCGGGCTTTTGGGCCTCGATCATTTTTTTTGCACTGCGAACAGTGTGGACGTAGCCGAGTTCTTTTAAGCGGCGAATGATAAATGGCTCGAAAAGGACGAGTGCCATTTTTTTCGGAAGTCCGCATTGGTTGAGCTTTAGCTCGGGGCCGATAACGATAACGGAGCGTCCCGAGTAGTCCACGCGTTTTCCGAGAAGGTTTTGACGGAAACGTCCGCCTTTACCCTTGAGCATGTCGCTGAGGGATTTGAGCGGACGGTTGGCGGCACCGGTGACAGCGCGACCGTGGCGGCCATTGTCAAAGAGGGCATCGACAGCTTCTTGCAGCATCCGTTTCTCATTTCGAATAATGACTTCGGGCGTCTTTAGCTGTAGCAGGGTGCGGAGGCGATTGTTTCGGTTGATGACGCGACGGTAAAGGTCGTTCAAATCCGAAGTCGCGAAGCGTCCGCCTTCGAGTGGGACGAGTGGGCGCAAATCGGGAGGGATGACCGGAAGAACATTCACAATCATCCATTCGGGGCGGCTTTTGGAGCTAGCGAAACCTTGAGCAAGTTTCAGGCGTTTTGCCAATTTTTTGCGAAGCTGTTTGCTGCGCGTTGCTCCCATTTGCTCTTCGAGTTCGACGGCGAGTTTAGCGAGATCGATTTGTTCGAGGAGTTTTTGAATCGCTTCTGCGCCCATGCCAGCGGTGAAAGTTTCTCCCCACTGCTCTTCGGCTTCGCGGTATTCGAGTTCGGTGAGGAGCTGGCCCTGTATAAGGCCGGTGTGGCCGGGGTCGATAACGATATAGTCTTCGTAGTAGATGACGCGCTCTAACTGGCGAGATGTCATGTCGAGCATCAACCCGATGCGGGAGGGCATGCATTTGTAAAACCAAATATGCGAGACAGGAACCGCCAGCTCGATATGGCCGACCCGCTCGCGACGCACGCGGGAGAGGGTCACTTCAACGCCGCAACGGTCGCAAGTAACGCCTTTGTATTTGATGCGTTTGTATTTTCCGCAAGAACATTCCCAGTCTTTGGTTGGTCCAAAGATACGTTCGCAAAACAAACCTCCCTTTTCGGGTTTAAAGGTTCGGTAGTTGATTGTTTCGGGATTTTTTACTTCGCCGGAGGACCAACTACGAATGGCATCGGGAGAGGCTACGGTGATTCCGACCTCGTCAAAGCCGACGGACTGTTCTTCGTCAAAAATGTCACGATTATTAGATTCGCTCATAGGTGCTGTATCTGTGTTGCGTATTTGTTTGACGGCTTAGGCGGCTGCCTCGTCGTCTTTACTTGGGCTTGGAGTAGTTGGAGATTCTCCGCCTTCTTTGCCAATTTTGACATCGAGGCCGAGTCCCTGCATTTCTTTGATTAAAACGTTAAAGGATTCCGGTATTCCGGCACTCAGCGAGTTGTCGCCTTTTACGATATTTTCGTAAATGCGCGTTCGTCCCTGCACGTCGTCGGATTTGACGGTGAGAAGTTCTTGGAGCATCTAGGCGGCTCCGTAGGCTTCGAGTGCCCAGACTTCCATCTCTCCGAAACGTTGTCCGCCGTATTGGGCTTTACCACCAAGCGGCTGCTGCGTGACAAGGCTGTATGGGCCGACGGCACGGGCGTGAATCTTATCGGCGACCAAGTGGCCGAGTTTCAACATATAGATGTAGCCGACAACGACATTTTGGTCAAAGGATTCGCCGGTGCGTCCGTCGTAAAGCTTTGCCTTACCGTTTTCTTCGATCCAGGTGAAACCTTCGACTTGCTTGGCTTCTTCGAGGTATTCGCGAATGCGTTTTTCAGAAATACCATCAAAGACAGGTGTTGCGACTTTAAAGCCGAGAGCTTTGGCGGCAACGCCAAGGTGCGTTTCGAGAACCTGCCCGACGTTCATGCGGCTTGGAACGCCAAGAGGGTTTAGAACGATGTCAACCGGCGTGCCGTCTTCTAAGAAAGGCATATCTTCTTCAGGGACGATTTTGGCAACGACACCTTTGTTTCCGTGGCGGCCTGCCATTTTATCCCCAACCGAGAGTTTGCGTTTCGAGGCGATGTAAACTTTTACCTGCTTAATGATACCGGGATCGATATCGTCTCCGCTGTCGATGCGTCCGAGGTTTGTATCGCGCTCACGGTCGAGTTCTTCGAAGCGGTGTTCGTATTGTGCGATGATTTCGCGGATCTTGTTACGAATCGGGCTCGGATCGATTTCAACATGGTCATAAACCGATGCGAGCTTACGGAGAAGCTGCTTGGTGATTTTGCGATTTGCGGGGATGATGATTTCGCCGCTCTGGGCGTTGACAACGTCAAGAGGGATTTTTTCGTTGAGCAGGACGTTGGAAAGTGCCTCGGTGAGGCTTTCGTGTAGCTCTTCTTTGCGACGTTTGAAATCGTCTTCGATCATCTTGCGCTGACGCTTTGATTCGGATTGCGTCATTTTTTGGCGCGATACGTCTTTTTTCGACGATACGCGAACGTCCATAACAATACCGTAGGTTCCGGAAGGAACCGTCAGGGATGTGTCGCGGACATCGGCAGCTTTTTCACCGAAGATGGCACGGAGAAGACGTTCTTCAGGAGCTAGTTCGGTTTCGCTTTTCGGCGTAATTTTTCCAACGAGGATATCGCCTGGTTTGACTTCGGCACCGATGCGGATAACGCCATCGACACCGAGATTTTGCAGTGCTTCTTCGCTGACATTTGGAATATCCCGCGTGATTTCCTCGGGACCGAGTTTGGTATCGCGGGCACCGATTTCAAATTCGTCGATATGGATAGACGTGTAAATATCTTCTTTGACGACACGTTCGGAGATCATGATCGCATCTTCGAAGTTGTAGCCATTCCAAGACATAAAGGCGACGAGGACGTTGCGACCGAGGGCGAGCTCGCCATTTTCGGTATTTGGACCGTCTGCAATTACGTCACCCTCTTTGATGTCTTGTCCTTTTTTAACAATCGGATGTTGATTAATGCAGGTGCTTGCGTTTGAGCGAAGGAATTTACGAAGTTGATAAACGTAAACGCCATTTTCCGGGTCGTGTTTGATTTTGCGTTTACCTTCGGGCAAGTTGCCGTCGGCAGTGATGACGATTTCGGTGCTGGTGACCGAAGCGACTTTGCCGGAGGTTTTTGAAATAACAACGGCCTTGGAGTCGCGAGCAACACGTGCTTCGAGGCCCGTGCCGACGAGCGGCGATTCGGAAACCAGAAGCGGCACGCCTTGGCGCTGCATGTTCGATCCCATGAGTGCTCGGTTAGCATCATCGTGCTCAAGGAAAGGAATCAGCCCGGCAGCAACGGAAACAAGCTGCTTGGGCGATACGTCCATGTATTGAATCTGATCGGGTGAAACTTCCACAAACTCACCACGATAGCGGGATTGAACTTTGTCTGTGGTGTAGTGACCTTTTTCGTTGATCGGTGCATTGGCTTGAGCAATGTAAAAGTTCTCATCGCGGTCGGCACTGAGATATTCGACTTTTTCGGTGACGCGTCCATTCTCGACTTTGCGGTAAGGAGTTTCGATGAAGCCAAACTCATTCACGCGAGCAAATGTAGAGAGCGAGTTGATAAGTCCGATATTTGGACCCTCCGGTGTCTCAATCGGGCAAATCCGCCCGTAGTGCGAGGGATGCACGTCGCGCACTTCAAAACCGGCACGGTCGCGGCTTAGTCCTCCCGGTCCGAGAGCGGAAAGGCGGCGTTTATGCGTAAGCTCCGAAAGCGGATTTGTCTGATCCATAAACTGGCTCAACTGCGAGCGACCGAAGAAGTCGCGAATAACGGCACTGAGCGATTTTGGATTAATGAGTTTCGACGGGGTGATGTGGTCGATACCTACATCGTATAGGGTCATGCGCTCGCGAACAAGACGCTCGGTGCGAGCAAGCCCAACACGGCATTGGTTTGCGAGGAGTTCGCCCACGGTCCGCACGCGGCGGCTGCCCAAGTGGTCGATATCGTCGGTCATGCCATCGCCACGGCGAAGCTCGACCAAATATTTTACGGCGGCTACGACATCTTCTTTGGTGAGCGTGCGCTCCTCCGCATCGACATTTATTTGAAGTTTGTGATTGATTTTGTGGCGTCCTACGCGGCCAAGATCGTAACGTTTCGTATCAAAGAAAAGACGCTTCAGCATATTGCGAGCGTTTGGCACAGTCGGTGGATCGCCCGGACGCAATTTGCGGTAAATATCTTTGAGCGCGTCTTCCTCGCTATGAGCGGTATCCTTTTTGAGAGATTTGATAATGACGTCGTCTTCTTTGATGTCCACGACTTTGACAACTTTGTGCCCAAGATTGATAAGCTCACGAACAGCGGCCTTGGTCAGTGGCTCAAAAGCACGGGCCACGGTGACTTCACCATCCAAAATATCTGCGGTGAGAACCTTCGTGCTAATCTCCTCCTCATCCAACTTATCGGACAATTTGAGGTCATTGATCGTGTAGAAAAGTTTAATAATTTCTTCGTCGCTGCCATAGCCAAGCGCACGAAGGAAGGTTGTCGCCAAAAATTTACGACGACGTTTACGGCGATCGAGATAGACATAAAGAAGATCACTCGTATCAAACTGCACTTCCATCCACGACCCACGATCAGGAATGACGCGGAAACCGTAGAGCAGCTTCCCGTTGAGATGCACGCTGGTTTCAAAACAAATACCGGGCGAGCGGTGAAGCTGGCTCACAACCACGCGCTCCGCGCCATTGATGACAAAGGTTCCGCGCTCGGTCATTAACGGGATTTCACCCATGTAAACCTTTTCTTCTTTTGTGTTTTTTTCGTCTTTGTAACGGAAGGTCACATACAGCGGTGCACTGTAGGATTCGCCCTCTCGCTGGGCTTCTTCGGCATCCAATTTTGGCTCGGTAAGCTCATAAGAAACAAAGTCCAAGCTCGATTTTTCCTCGTAACCTTTGATCGGAAAAAATTCTTTAAAAACAGCCTGCAGGCCGACGCTCTTCCTTTTTAGCGGGTCAATGCCCTGCTGAAAAAATTCCTCGTAAGAGTGAATTTGCAATTCGATGAAATTCGGAGGCGCGCTGGCCTCTTTCAATTTTCCAAAATCGATACGTTCTGACATAGGAGTCGGTGTAAGATGGGTGATGTGTCTCTCTTGTATTGATCAGGCAACTAAGCTGCTCCGATCTATTCTGTTTACCATAAAGAAAAATGCCGTCCAAAGAGCAGAGACGCTTTGCCTATACCAAACTTCCGCAACGCATTGGATGCGTTCAACAAAAACAAGCGGACCTACGAATTTGTCTTTTTTAGACAAAATCGCTAACCCGCAATTGTAATGTGGTGAATTGATTAGGACTCTCAGAGCGACGAATTTCAGTTTTTTAGCGCGAAAGGGTGAGAGGGTGATCCAACGGCTCGCAGAGGGCAAGAGAAATTTTTTAAAAATTTTTCCCGCCCTCTACAAAAACCGGTTGAATCGAATTTATTATTTGATCTCGACCTTAGCTCCCGCAGCTTCGATCTTGGCTTTGATCGCCTCAGCTTCTTCCTTAGAAACACCTTCTTTGAGAGGAGCCGGAGCACTCTCAACGAGTTTCTTGGCATCAGCCAGACCTAGCCCATCGACATTTGCGCGGACTTCTTTAATGACGGCAATTTTGTTGCCACCAGCTTCAGTGAGAATAACGTCGAAGGAGGTTTTTTCCTCAGCAGCAGGAGCAGCATCTCCGCCTCCGCCACCAGCAGCCGCAACGGCTACGGGAGCAGCAGCGCTGACGCCCCATTTTTCTTCGAGTTGTTTTACGAGATCAGCGACTTCCAATACGGTTAGTGCGCTGAGTTTATCTACGAGTTCTTGTGTATCTGCCATAGTATGTGTGTTGTTGGTATCGTCGCGCCCCGAAGCCTCTGAGCATTTAAGATCTGACAGCCGCCAGACCCGACGAGGAACCGTTTTGGTTTTATCGATCAACGCGGCTTCTGAACGTTGAACGAAAGTGGTTTGTTTAAAATTAGGCGGCTCCTCCGTCTTTTTCGGCTTTTGCTTTGAGCAGGCGAGCTAGGCTGGAACCTGGTTCGTTGAGAACGCGCACCAGACGCGTTGCCGGAGTGGTGAGAAGGCCAAGGAGTGTTCCTTGTAGAATTTCTTTCGATGGGAGTTCTGCTAGGGCATTCACTTGCTCGATCGAAAGCAGATCGTTATCGAGGATACCGGCACGGAGCGTCGGCTTATCAAACTCTTTGTGGAAATTTTTAACAACTTTTGCCGCAGCGCAAATATCATTCGCGCCTGTAATCATCGCGTTTTGACCACCCAAGACATCCGTTAATTCAGGAAGTTCGAGTTCTTTGATTGCGATACGCAGCATGGTATTTTTTACCACGTGGCATTCGGCTCCGCTGGCCGATAGGCGATTGCGAAGCTCGGCAAAGTGATCTACCTTCATGCCCGTGTAATCCACAACAAGAAGGAAAGGCGACGCATTTAGTTTTTCGCGAACGTCGGCAACAATGTTTGCTTTTTCAGGTCTCATAGTCGTTGTTTCTACTGGTTGGGGTTATTGTTTGAGGTAGGGTGCGGGATCGACCTTGACGCCCGGGGACATCGTGGCCGAAACGGTGACCGTGTCGATAAAGGAGCCTTTTGCACCAGCCGGACGCGCTTTCACAATCGCGTTTAAAACGGTTGTTGCGTTTTCAGCCAATGCAGCCGCATCGAAAGACAGCTTGCCAACCGGCAGAGCAATGTTTGCGTTTTTATCAACTTTGAATTCGACACGCCCCGCTTTTACTTCCTGCACGGCTGTGGCGGTATCCTCGGTTACCGTTCCTGTCTTTGGATTCGGCATTAAGCCACGCGGCCCGAGGACGCGGCCTAGTTTACGAACTTCAGCCATCGCAGTCGGAGTGGCAATCGCAACATCAAAATCCGAAAATCCATCGCTTACTTTTTTCAAAAGATCTTCAAAACCGACAAACTCGGCTCCTGCTTCTTTGGCGGCTTCGGCGGCCTGTCCCGAAGCAAAAACCAGCACGCGAACGGTTTTTCCGCTACCGTGCGGAAGGGGCGTTGTGCCGCGAACCATCTGGTCGCTCTGGCGAGGATCCACCGTCATTTTGAGCGACAGGGTAACCGTTTGGTCAAATTTTGTCGGCGGCAATTCCTTTAACAGGCTGACTGCGTCTGCCAGCGAATATTTCTTTTTGGCATCTACCTTCTCGGCAGCGGCGCGATAACGTTTACTAGGTTTTTTTTGCATGGTGTTGGTGCAGTTCAAGCGTTCTCGGTGAGATTAAATCTCCCACCCAAAAACTCCTGCGGGTTTGTTTTTTTTAAAAAAATGACTCAATCAGGAATCGACGACCTCAAGCCCCATCTGGCGGGCTGTGCCACAAAGCGTGCGGTAGGCGGCCTCTTCGTCCTTTGTATTCATATCCTCAATCTTTGTCTTCACGACTTCCATGACCTGAGCCTTGGTCACTTTGGCGACCTTGTTTTTATTTGGCTCTTTCGATCCGGCAGCAATTCCGGCAGCTTTCTTTAAAAGAATGGCGGCTGGCGGTTTCTTCGTAATAAAAGTGAAGCTCTTATCTTTAAAAACCGTGATGACAACCGGCAAAATATCTCCGGCAGATTTTTGAGTGGCCGCGTTAAACTCTTTGCAAAAGGCCATGATATTAACACCCTGCTGCCCCAATGCCGGTCCAACCGGAGGTGCCGGATTTGCTTGCCCAGCAGGAATCTGTAACTTAATTTGTGCGACGATTTCTTTGCCCATGAACGTAATAAAAAGGTGACTCTACGCCTCAGCATCTTTCTCTTTTGACGCAAAGCGAGTTGGAGAAAAAATCACATCGCACGAATTCTAGCAAGAAAATTTCAAAAAAAATTTCAAAAAACGACACTCGCCTTGTTAGGCAGACTTGCATTTTGTGAGAAAAACGACCCCGGCTCCAAGCAGGAGGATGAGGGAAGTAGGCTCAGGAATACCGGGAAAGCGGAGGTTGCCGTCGGGGAGGAGAACGACGTTTAGTGCCGTTGTATCTGTGTTTGGAGTGATGAGATTTAGTGAGAACCGGTCGTCGTAGGGGGTGCCGTAAACGGAACCGTAATCAAAATTTCCATCTCCGATTCCGGTGGTTTGTGTGTTGTAGCCCGGCGAATTTAAGTAGATTTCGTTGGCGAAGGGGTTGTAGTATTCTTCGTTTATCGGCTGGGCGATGCTGTAGGCGTATTGGTTGTAGAGATCGAACCACTCTGCTGTAGTGAGGCTGCCGAGAGCAACAGACGAGCCGCCTTTGTCCACCATCGTCGCACTGCCTGCGAAACCTGCTGCTATAGCTTGGGCAAAATCACCCGCGATTTTTTCCTGAATCGCGGCCTGCACGTTTGCTGCGCCAAAGTCAGCAATAAGATCGGCCCAACCCGCCATATTTACTCCGCTGGCGATGGATTGGAGATAGATAAAATTTGTCATGTAGTCTTGACTCGGAGAATCGGCTTGGATCGTGATGGTTTGCCCGGTGTATTCGATCGTGGCACCTCCGGCGGCAGGGATGGCAGAAACGATTCCGGTAAGCTCGATTTGGTAAGTCCCATCTGGAAATTCGGGGTTGTCGCCGGGTGCTAAAACTTGCGTAATATTTGCGCTATAGCTGTAGTTAATGTTGTAAGTGGAGTTGCCAACAACTCCTTTGCCTGAGCCGGGCGAAGCAACGGAGGTGATGCCGATAGAGCCAGCTCCGCCGGGTGCAGCACCGGGTTTTAAATTATAAATTTGGTTAGGAAGTACCGGGCTGCCTGTGCCGAGAGATTGAATGTATTGGTTAAAACGGTGATAGGGATTATTTGTCGCAAGCACGTTACTTCCGATAATGCGCGAGTATTTACCGCCTTGAGTGTAAACAGCGTTGCTTGCAAAACCGGATGCAATCGCGAGACGTTGGAACATTTCGCCGGTGCTCAGGTTGTTGCCATTTGAAATAAAGGATTGCACGGTATTGCCGGCATCTAGGGTCTCGACACGCAAAGAACCGCCGTATTGAGAAATATTTGTCATATCGATTCCGCCGCCTGTGCCACCCGCAGAGTAGCTAAACTCAAACTGGGAAAAACGCGTGAGGCTGGGATCGAGAAAAGCAGGATTGCCGCTACTGAGCTGCTCAAATCCCGTTTTACTGCCATAAGAAATATAGGCGAGGATAGATGTTGCAGAGTTTATTTTTAATCCGTTGGCATTGATGTCGGCTATGGAGTAGGACTTGGAGGTCGTGTAGTTTGTGCCACCATAGTTTATTTGACTACCACTGAAGTCGATGCTTTCTTCGCCGGGACCGCCTTCATTGTAAACCATGTCGGATGTGGCACCCGCAAAAGTTATATAGAGGTCGTTTGCGGTGAGCGGTTGGCCGGAGACCAAAAATTCGCTCAGATCAAATGTCAAATCCATCGAAGCTCGTGCCGATAGTGTTAGCGCAACAATTGCGAAAAAAGAAATTAAAAAACTTTTCATGATTTAAATCAAATCCGCAGCGAACTTGGACTAGATTTATCCGAAGGTCAAGTTTTTGACGCGGGCAGCAGAGGCAGCGTTTAGGACGTCGATAATGCGCCCGTGGACGGCGGTGTCTTCGGGCTTGATGATGACGGGGATTTTGTCTCCAAAGCGGTCGATGTTGTCGATAAGCCACGCTCTTAGCTCGGGCAGTTCTTTGCTGCCAGGAGAATCGAAGGGGCGGTCATTCATAAGGACCGTGCCGTCCGCCATGATTGAAATAATGACCGGTGGAGGGGGTGCTTCGCCCATAGATGGGCCGGAACGTCCGCTGGGGAGGTTGATATTTAGTTCTTTCTCGATGATCTGCGATCCGGCTGATGCCATAAAAAAGAGCAGCAACACAAACACCACATCGACCATAGGTGCGATTTGAAATCCTACATCTCCGTCTTCTGATACGCCTCCGCCTGCCATTGTATGTTACTCCTATTTTGTTTTGGGTTGAATTTTGTTTTTTGGGAAAGTTTAGGTGCCTTCTTCTTTATCGACAACCGAGAAGGTCACATTACTGACGCCGGCATTGCCGACGGATTGCAGGACACTGCGAAGATGATCGTAGCGCACGGCCCGGTCGGCACGAATGAGGACGCGGACAAGAGGGTTTGTGGCAACGTGTTTTTGAAGCATCGGAATAAGGCCGTTTGCATCAACATCGACGTCATTTACTTCGATGATGGTTGCATCGTTCATCTCATTATAAAGAATGTTGACAATGACTTGGCCCGGATTTTTTTTCGCATCTTGCGCTTCTTTGGCAACGGGGAGCTTAATGTCTCGATTGGATTGCAGCACCTCGGTGGAGCTGATGGACATAAAAAAAACGAGCAAAACAAGCAGAATATCGATCATCGGCGCGATCTGAAATTCCGGGTCGGCTTCGGCTTCGGGTTGGCGCCTTTTACGTTTGCCGTGGGCTTGTGAGACTGCTGACATATTTTTTTAGATCGGGATCAGTTCCAATCGAGAGTTGCTCCACAATGTGGGCAGGGGTTCTCGCCGGGTTGGATGGCTCCGTTACAAATTGGGCAATTCGTGGTGAGGGCGCGGGAGACTTTGCGAGACTGCGCGGCACCTTCGGCCGGTGCTCCGGCTCCGGCTTCAAAATTATCTCCAATATGGATGCCGGAAAGTTCGGCGAAGGGAACGTCTTCGATGAGGCGATTCATCGTATCATCGGCATCGACGATAACAATGGAGGTGCGGTTTCTAAAGTAATAGTAGAAAATGAAAGCCGGAATAGCGATAAATAGACCACTAGCCGTCGCCATGAGAACCTCACCAATTCGAAGAGCCAAGCTTCGGGGGTCAGATACACCGGAAGAGCCCAAAACCGCGAAAGCTCCCATCATTCCGATAACCGTTCCGAGCAGCCCGATCATGGGTGCGATGACTCCGATAACCGATAGGTAACTGTTTTTTGTCTTTAGAATCTGAGCTTCACGTAGGCCGTGCTCGATGAGGGTGACTTCGGTAGCATCTTTGCCGCGGCCTAGACGCTCGAGTCCGCCTGCCAATACGTTGGCAAGGTAAGCTTTTTTATTTGCCTTACAAATTTCCCATGCTTCTTGGTAGTTGCCCGCGGAGATGGAGGTGCGCAGGGATTCGACGAGTGCGCTCGGTGTCAGAACTTCTTTGCGGAGCGTGAGGAAGAGCTGGATGATAAAGGTGAGCATCGTGATGGATGTCGCGAGAATACATATCCAGATGAAAATAATGAGTGGGCCACCGTGGAGGATGGTTTGGATAATGCTCATTTGCTCAGGTGCTCCGTCTGCTGCTTCTGCGGCAAGTGCATGAGGTGCTGCTGCGAGAAGCGCGAGTGAAGTGGCAGTGAGGGAGAATTGACGGTGGAACGGACGAAGTATGCTCATAGAGGTGTAATAATTAAATTAGTATGCAAATTCAAAGAAAGGTTTCAAGGCACGACAACATTTTTCTCAGCAATAAGTTCGTCTGCTCGTGCGCGTGCTTTATCGGTGGTGGCCGGATCGGCAAAGAAAATCGTAGCCGTTCTCAAGTAATCTTGCACGGCTTCGGGGTAGGCTCCTTCTTGTTCGCGGATTTGCGCCATGAGATAAAAGGCTTGGCCAAAAGCGATACTTTGCGCCGTGTCGGCGAGCTTTGTCTCGGATCCCTGCGCAACAATCGGAGCTAGGAGAGTCTTTGCAGCTCCGTAGTCTTTTTTGGAAACAGCAATTTTTGCTTTGGTGAGGTTGCTGACGTTGCTGGCATCTGGATAAGCTGCTTCAAATTTTTGGAGCGCCGCGGCGGCAGCGTCTGTATTTCCAACTTCGATATTTGCATCGGCAAGGAGTGGTCCGATACGCTCAGCCCACGTTGTGGGTAGGCCGTTGAATTTTTCAAAAAGTGGCGTGAGATCGGCAATGGTTGTTTTCGCATCATTTTTTTTCCATGCTTCGAGTGCTTTTTCAAAACTGGCTGGCGCGGATTTGGTAATAGATTTCACCTGATCCATTGCGATAGATGTAGTTGCTTTTTGCCCACCTTGTCCGATTTGCAGGCGGACTTTGCCATCGCCAAAACCGATAATTTCTCCACTGCGCGGAGTGCCGTTATTTAAAACAACCACGTCCTGAGCAAGACAGGTCGAGAGGGTAAAGACTGTGCTCGTGCATGAGATTATTGTTGTCAGGATGATTTTTTTCATTGGTATAGGGCTTGTCATTGAGAGGGATTTTATTGGAGGTCTTGCTTTCGTTGACACCATTGACTAATCAGAAACTTTAATCAAATCAACAATACTTTGTAGCATGATCACCATCATTCGAAAAAATCAGCGCTGGCTTTTGCTCGTAGTCGCTTTCATTACCATCATCGCTTTCGGCTGGTTTTACACGACACGCCCGACCGAAGGAGGAACCAATGAGGTTGCCAAAATGTATGGCCGCACCCTCTTCCGATCCGATGTCGATAGGGAATTAAAAACATACCGCCTCGCTCTCGGCCTAGGCATGACGCCACTCGTCGCGGAGCTAACACGGACCGCTCAGAGCGAAGAAGCCGCAATGACGGATTTTGTTCTCAACCTAAATATTCTTCGTCACGAGGCCGAGCGTCTTTGGATAGAACCTACTGACAAACAAATCGCAGATGCGATCCGTGGACTCCCCGCCTTGCAGGGGCCAAATGGCTTTGACAGCAATAAATACAACCAACTCCTACAGACTGCTTTTGCTCCGCAAGGTCTCACCGAGCTACATTTGCAAAATATGGTGAGGGATTATCTGAAACTAATGAAGGTGCGTGAATTGGTAGTCTCCCCCGCCAAGGTAAATGATGCCGATGTAAAAGCTGCCTTCCGTGGTGCTCAGAAAATATCCTTAACCGTAGCACGCTTGCCTATAGCTTCTTTAAAAGAGGCTCCCGCCGCACCTTCGGAAGAGCAAATCAAAACATTCTACGAAGAACACAAAGCAGAATTGATCGCGCCGGAACAGCGTTCGGTAACCGTGGCCGAATTTGCACTTTCAGATACCGACAGCAAACTGGAAGGAAAGGCTCTGATGGACGCGATGCAGCAACTCGCTAACCGCGTTTCTACATTTTCAGACAGCGTAGAGACAAAAAGTAACGAAGACTTTTCTGCCGTAGCTGAAAAAGCGCACGCAAAAGTCTGGACAACAGAATACTTCTCGGCAGGAGGCGCGTCCGATTTGCCGACACAAATTGCAGGGACTGCTTTTGTCCTTAACGAGATCGGTGCCATCGGACCCATTCGACAAGAGGGTTCAAAATTTTATGTTTTACAACTCGCAGGCATCAAAGAACCCCGCGACTTGACGCTCGAAGAAGCCCAACCGCAAATCGTAACGACTCTCGAAGCCCAAGCAAAATCGGAGGCATTCACTGCGCTGGCATTAAAAGCCGATGGAGAATTAAGAGAAAAATTAAAAGCAAACGAAAACTTCAGCGCAGCCGCTAAGGCCGCCGGCTGGGAAGTAACAACAGTATCCGAATACGAACCAACTTCCGCAACGACGCTCGATGACAACATCGTCTATGCACAGGCCGCAATGATCCTAAACGAAGGCGAAACCTCCCGCCTCGAACGCGCTCCGTGGGGAGTTTTTGTCGTCCACGTAGATAAACTATTCGATCTGGATCCCACTTTTTTAAATGAAAAGAAAGCAGAGGTAAAAACCTCCCTCCAAGAAAATCGCGAAGGACTACTTTTCACCGAGTGGCTCCAAAACGCCCGCGAAAAAGCCGACGTAAAGCTAATCGGCAACCCATCCTGATTTTTTAAAAAAAAATTATGGGCGGCAGAAAAATGATTCCTCGTGAAGTATCGTGTTTCCCTCAAACCAAAAGCTGAGAAAGATCTCAAGACGTTGAACCCACAGAATCGCAGGCGAGTCGTAGATCGTTTGCGACTACTTGAAAACGATCTTAGCGGCGACGTCAAACGTCTCACAAACCATCAACCAGAATACAGAATGAGAGAAGGAGATTGACGAGCACTTTTTGAGGTCGTGCAAGACGAAATAATAGTGTATCGCATTCTACATAGAAGAGAAGCCTATAGATAACCATGAGCATCCATCCACAAGTCATAGAAAAAGAAGGTAAAAAAGAATTTGTTATTCTTCCTTACGAAGAGTTTTTGCAAATTCAAGAGGCTCTTGAAGACTTGGATGACATCCGAATTATTCGAGACGAGCGCAACTCTACCGCATCTAAACCAACAAAATCTTTGGACGATATTTTGCTTGAGATTGACGAATGAAACAGTCCCAACAAAGCGATGCCCTAAACAACCGTATGCTGGAAAGCGAATCACGCCCCGATGAAAAGCTCGCTCTTGAGTTGGATAATCTCATGAGCGACGCCAGCGGAGATGTGGCAATCGGCGAACTCGACGACGCAATCACGAAATTTAAACGCTGCACGGAATTAGCTCCCGAGCATTTCGATTCATGGCACGCGCTCGGCATGGCCTATATGAAAACAGGCCGCTACAAAGAAGCCATCGAAGCCGGTCTGCGAGCCACCGAACTCCGCCCCGACGATCAACTCGCATGGAGCAGCCTCTCGCTCTTTTACGTCCGTGACAAGCAGATCGAAGCCGCCGAAGCCGCCGGTGCGAAAGCCCGCGTCATCTCCTGGACCGAACAACTCAAAAAGAAAAACTCCAAAAACACACCAGCCTGATATTTTTAAAAAATAATTTTTCACCGCAATGGCACCCGAGACTTTTTTCATCACCACCGCAATCGACTACACAAATGCAGCCCCACACATCGGCCACGCCTACGAAAAAACTCTGGCCGACGTCCTAGCTCGCTACAAACGGCAATCCGGCTGCGAAGTTTTTTTCCTCACAGGCGTCGATCAGCACGGGCAAAAAGTCCAGCAAGCCGCCGAGCGCGAAAATTTAAAACCACAGGAATTTGCCGATCGCGTCACCAAGACCTTCACCGATCTCTGGAAACTCCTCGGCATCTCCTACGACGAATGGGCTGCCACGAGTAATCCAAAACATAGACAGATCGTCCAAAAAATTCTTGATACGCTTTATGAAGCCGAAGCCATCTACAAAGCCCAGCACTCTGGATTTTACAGCGTCCGGCAAGAGCAATTCCTTACCGACAAAGAGCGCAACGAAGCCGGTGAATTCGGCCCCGAATGGGGAGAGGTCGTTTTTTTAGAAGAAGAAAACTGGTATTTCAAACTTTCTGAATGCCGCGACTGGCTCAGCGATTTTGTAAAAAATCACAAAGGCTTCGTCTCCCCCGCTTTCCGCCAAGCCGAGCTGGCAAATGCTGTCTCCAAAGGCGACGGCGACCTCTGCATCTCCCGCCCTAAAACCCGTCTTGAATGGGGAATCGAACTCCCCTTCGACAAAGACTTCGTCACCTACGTCTGGTTCGACGCCCTCATAAACTACCTCAGCTTTGCCGGCTACCTTTCCGACGAAAACTCTGAACGCGAAAGTTTCCAGAAACGCTGGCCCACCGCCCTGCACATCATCGGCAAAGACATCCTCGTCCCCGCACATGGCGTCTATTGGCCCTGCATGCTCCACGCAATGGGATTTTCAGACGCAGAAATGCCCTCGCTCCTCGTCCACGGCTGGTGGACTCTCCGTGGCGCGAAAGTCAGCAAAAGCGCGGGCAACGTCATCGACCCCAAAGCTCTTGTCGAAAAATACGGCACCGCTGCCGTCCGCTATTACCTCGTGCGCGACATCGCTACCGGACAAGACTCCGACTTCAACGAAGAACGCCTCATCAGCATTTACAATACCGAACTCGCAAACGGCTTTGGCAACCTGCTAAATCGCACGCTCAACATGGCAAAGCGCTACCGCGCCAGCCTCCTCCAGCCGATAGCACCCTCCCCTGTTTCACCAAAAACCAAAGAACTCCTCGCCGCCTGTTCCGAAACTTTAAAAAACTACCACGAGCAAATGAATGCCTACCAAGTGCACTCCGCACTCGAAGCACTCACCCGCCTCGTCACCGACGCCAATACCTACGCCGAGCAAATGGCTCCTTGGAAAATCGCCAAAGACGAAACCCAAGCCGCCCTCCTCGACGAAACCCTCACCGCTATGGCCACCGCCGCCGCCACCACCGCGGCTTGCCTCGCGCCCATCCTCCCCGACGAAGCAAAATCCGCTCTCGACCAACTCCAGTTCGAAAGCCAGGCCGTCCTCGCCGTATCGCCCGAAAAGCTCTTCGCCTCTCCACACCAAGTCCAGCCACCAACTCCCGTATTTCCTCGCATCGACACCCCCGCATGAGCGCAAAGTCGGAAAAAACAACCCTCTCACCCCTCAAACGCGCCCGCTATTTCATCGAATACGCCGGCCTAAAATTAGGGGTTTGGATTGTCGGCTTGCTGTCCTATTCCGCACTCCGCCCTCTGGCAAATTTTCTCGGCTCCCTCGTCTGGTTTCTCGACACACGAGGCCGCCGCGTCGCCATAGACAACCTCCGCTGCGCCTTCCCCGGACGTTTTAATGACGCTGAACTAAAACACACCTCCCGTGCCTCCTACAAAACCTTTGCCCGCACGATGCTCGAACTCCTCTGGGCACCACGCCTCACCAAAAGCATCGTCGAAAAACACATCCGCTACATCGGCACCGAAAACATCCCCGCCGCCGGCACCAAAGAAAATCCCGGCACGCCCGTCGTCTTTTTCTGTATGCACGCCGCCAGCTTCGAGTGGCTCTCCCTCTCCAGCACCCTCTCCAAAGACTTTCCCGCACGCCCTGGTCTCGTTCTTACCCAAAAACTCCGCAACCCCCGCCTCGGTCCTATTTTTGATAAACTCCGCGCCTCCAGTGGACACGAGATTATACCTCAAGAACGCGCCGTCCTCCGAATGCTCCGCTGGCTCCGCAGCGGCGGCTCCTTTTACATGCTCAACGACCTAAATATCGACCCCCGCGAAGGCGGAGTCGTGATCGAAGCCTTTGGAATGAAAATGTGTGTCACCCCCATCCACGTCGCAATGGCACAAAAAACCGGTGCCGTCCTCCTCCCCTCCGCCGCCACACCCCGCCCCGACGGTGGTTACGATTTCAAAATCTACCCCGGCATCCACTGCCCCCCCGAAAAATCCCAGCAAGAACTCACCCAACAATGCTGGGATGTGCTCGAAAACTACGTCCGCGAAAACCCCGCACTCTGGCTCTGGTCTTACAAACACTGGCGCTACCGCCCCAAAGACGCCCCACCGGAAAGCTACCCCTTCTATGCCAACACTGCTGCCCGTTTCGATAAGCTTTTATAATCCATTTACCCCAACATTTACCCCAATAAGTAAATTTTCACTCCACGGCCATTTCATTATTTTTTTGCATAACGCTACTGCCTTGCTTGACGAGCGCGAAGACTTTTTCTAGCTTCACCATCTTCATGTTACGAAGTGCCACCATCCTCACTCTAAGCAGCCTCATCAGCATCGGCCTGCACGCCACTGCTTTTGCCCAGCAGAATAATGCGGATAGCACACCCTACGACCCCACTGCGACCGCCGCCTTTGACCAAGCGGTCGCTCTCGAAGAAGCTGGCGATTACAACTCCGCCGTCACTGCCCACCGAAACTTACTAAAAAAATACCCCTACGAACCACAGGCCGCCGAATCCCAATTTCGGCTCGCTCAGATTTCACAAGCCGCCGGTCAGCTTCCCCGCGCCTTCAACGATTACTCCACCTACATTTCACGTTATCCCGACGGCAAGCACTTCGACGATGCGATTGCTCAACAAGTCGCCATCGCCAATACCTACCTCGATAGCAAAAAAACAAAGGTGCTCGGCATCACCGTTAGCAGCGGTTACTCCCGTGCGCAAAAAATGTATAGCTCCATCATCGAGTCCGCTCCCTTCAGCAAATACGCGCCCATGGCGCAATTTAATCTCGGACTCGCTTACGAAAAACAGGGCAAGGTCCAAGACGCCGTAAATAGCTACCAAAGCGTCCTCGACCGCTACCCAAACAGCAGCGTGGCCGACGATGCCCTCTACCAAATCGCCTACGTCAATATGCGTGCCGGATTCGGTCAGGGTTCGCAAGATCTCAGTGCTCTCCGTCTCGCCGAAAATACCTTCGAAGACTTCCTCTACCAATTCCCGGATAGCGAAAAAAACGCACAGGCCAAAGCAAACTTAAAGCTCATCAACTCCCGAGAATCCGGCGACCTACTCAGCATCGCTCGCTTCTACGACCACCAAAAAGAATTTAAGGCAGCCGTCATTTACTACAACGATATTATCCGCAGACAGCCCGGCACCGAAGATGCTGATCTAGCCCGAGTCCGCATCGAAGAACTTCGCAGTCAAGTAGGAGACGACGCCCTCCGCGCCGGTCCCGAGCGCACCGATACGGGCGAGCGTGTCGCTGTTCGCCGTCGCCTCCAAGCCCAAGTCGAAACCTCCGCTCTCTCAAACTACGCCGGCCCATCACGCCAAGACATCGCCACAGAAGAACTCCCCGTCGTTCATCCGCGCTTACGAAGCGGTGTCGAAGGTGTCTCGCCTCTCCCAGCCGTCGAACCTCAACTTCCCGTAGAATGATCTCTTACCTACGCACACTCACCATCCTGGCTTTGTTGACACTTACGCTCACAGCCTGTGGCTACCACCTCGGAGCCAGCCGCCCCACCCCCATGCGCAGTGTTAAAACACTCGCCGTGCCGACTTTCAAAAACTCCTCTTACGAACCCCGCATTGGTGTCCTCTTGGCAAATGCAACCATCAATCAAATCCAAATGGACGGCACCTACCAAATCGTAAGCGATGAAAATGCCGACGCCATCCTCTACTGCACGGTGAAAAAATCTGATCGACGCTCCATCCGCTCGGTCATCAGCAACGTTCTCGCCACGAGCGAATACGAACTCATCATCGACGTGGATTATGAAGTCATGGACCGCGTTACCGGAGCCATTCTCCTCAGCGGAGCCGAGCGCGGACGCACCACCTTCTTCCCAACAGGCGACATCCAAACCGACGAGCGCCAAGCCGTATCTACCGCTGCCACCGACCTCGGCAAACGCATCGCTTCCCGCATCTCCGAGGGCTGGTAAAACTCAGGGAGAAACAAACTCTCGATTTTTTATAGGAGACTGGCACCACTCCCTCCGTCATGCTCTACATCGTCGCCACTCCCATCGGCAACCTCGGAGACATCTCCGAGCGAGCACGCGAAATTCTCTCCACAGCAGACCTTATCGCCTGCGAAGACACACGCCACTCCGGCATCCTCCTCAGCCGACTCGGCATCAAACGCCCCCTCATCAGCTACCACGAACACAATGAAATCTCCCGAACTGCCGAGCTTAGCGAAAAGCTCCAAAACGGCCTAAACCTCGCTCTCATTAGCGATGCCGGCACCCCCCTCCTCTCCGATCCCGGCTACCGCATCGTCACTGCCTGCCACGATCTAGGTATTCCCTGCACGGTCATTCCCGGTCCCTGTGCTATCACCGCAGCCCTAGCCGGTTCCGGTCTTCCACCACAGCCCTTTTACTTCGGCGGATTTTTGCCGATCAAAAGCGGACGTCGTCAAAACGAGCTCACCCGTGCCCTCGAACGCGAGGCCACGAGCATCTACTACGAATCCCCGCATCGTTTACTAAAAAGTCTCTCTGTTCTCAAAGACCTCGCTCCCACCCGCACCGCCTGCGTCGCACGCGAACTCACAAAAACCTTCGAGGAATTTCGTCGAGATACTACCGAAAACCTTTTTAATCACTACCAAACAAAACCACCCAAAGGCGAAATCACTCTTCTCATCGCTCCTTGCTGACAGCAAAATTTTACAGGTCAAAAAGACTACTGTTTAGTGATTTTATCAAATTCGATACGGTCCATTTCGTGCCGTTTTTTTCTGTGGTATTTGATCCAGACGATAGCGACCACGACGAGGACGATGGCAAGAAACCAGTTTGTTGGAAAAGGGGTTCGTGGCGGTGGAGAAAGGCTGCTAATGTTAAACGGCGGCGAAAGAGAGATTGGCTTTCCATCTTCACCAAGTGTATTGATGCGGATATTTAGAGCTTGGCCGACGTGGAGGCCAGTGATGTCCGCCATCCAGTAATCGTCCTGCCGATTTATAAAAACATTTGGCAAAATTTTCCATGTCTGCGTAACCCTCCCATTTTCGTTTAGTCCGATTTCTCGCGCAAGAACTTGATAGCTAACATCAGATTCACCGGAGTCTTTCCACGCAATTCGGATTGCCGTTTCGGATCGGCTCAGAATTTGGAGTTTATCAAAAGAAGCGGCAATAGGAATTTGAGGGCCAGTTGGTCTTGCAAGAGTGAGATTATTTTTAACCTCATCCGTGGGGAGAGGCTGTTGAATGCCGTCTGTGGTAATTTTTGTGAGCGGGAGTGGGTCGCGTTCACCTGCTTTTGATAAAATTTCCGCGGTGATCGGGATTGATTTACTCGATTTCTCGGTGACTATCTCCAGCTTATCGAGAAAAGTTCCCGTTTTTTGAGAAATAAAACTGATGTTTTTTTCACCACTTTCGCCAACATCTAGAGTGAGCCGATTGCCGCCGACGACTTGAATTTCATCCGGAAATTTTAAATCAAAGGAAATAACGCTCCCCCCGATGTTGGAGAGCCTGATGGTGGCCGAGCGGCTTTCGCCTGCAAGCAAAGTGCCAAAATCAACGCCTTGGCTGGGCACGACCGTATAGGCTTCCGGAGCATGGTAAAGTGTGACCGGAATCGTTCGGGAGTAATCATCCGCCTCTAAAGTAATGAGTCCGTCTCCGCCTTTCAGTGCCGAAAATTGGGCGTGCAGGGGGATGAAAATTGTTTTTTTTGCGGGGATGTCAAATTTGTTTTCGGCTAGGATAAAAGTAGGAACATTGAGCTTGAGACGGAGCGTTTCGGCTAAGTTATTCGTTACTTTTAGCGTTGTCTGACTTTTTGTTTCGGACGAATTTTCTTTTTCGGAATTTTGGCTTAAAGGATGCGAGAGAAAAATTTTGCCTGTTTCGAGATGAAAAGGGGCGACTGCTTTCGCCGTTACAGGAAGAAGAATTTTTTCATCATGCGAAAAGAAAATATGCTCGGAAAAATCGCCTGTTTCTTCGGGGCGTATTTCGACTTCGATTTGTTGCTTTTGGCCGGCACCGAGATGGTAGTAAGGGGGAGCCGTAAGATACCACGGAGGAAAAACTTTAATTTGACCCGAGATCACTCCGCCGCCTTGGTTTGAGATGGTGAAAATTTTCTTTTTTGAACGACCACTTATCACCTCGCCAAAATCAACGACTTTCGGAATTTCAAAAACAGGTGGTCTCTCGATGATACGAATCAGCACTTTTCCCGGTGCCGAAACGGGGGAATCGTGACTTTGCACGGCGTAGGTAAAGGAGTCGGTGATTCCTACTGCTCCCCCTTTTCGGTGCTCGTAATTGATGGTGGCATGCCCGGGTTTAGCAGGAATGATTTCGCCCAAATTTCCAAATTTGGGATAGCTGCGGAGAAGGAATTTGCTTTGGTCGGCAGCGCGGCCCAGTGCTTGGAGCGGAATATCAACCGTCTCTCCAACATAAACCGTGATCTCTATATTCTTGGCA
Source organism: Chthoniobacterales bacterium (assembly GCA_047971915.1). Lineage (GTDB taxonomy): Bacteria > Verrucomicrobiota > Verrucomicrobiia > Chthoniobacterales > JBKEAD01 > JBKEAD01. The sequence goes on along the minus strand of JBKEAD010000050.1, from coordinate 21,699 downwards.
ATGGGCGGAGAGGGGCCCGGAGATATAAATTCTTCCTTGGCCGCAAAGCTACTGGCAAACGATAAAAAGAGATAAAAAATAACAAGGCGCATGATGCGTATAATAAAAAATAGCCGTCTTATACCAAAATGAAAAATATTTGAGATAAACCTTGTTCTCTCACCGACTGGCAGCACTGCCCTCGCAGTCGGTAGCTTGGCTACCGCCAGCTCGGTCGTCTTGCCAGATCAGCGAGATACCTGCGGTTTATTTACCTCAAACATTTTTCATCTTGGTATTGTGGCGTTAGGACGATTCATTTATTCCTTTAAGTTTTTCGTCGGAAAATTTAAAGAAAAGGAGAAGATTTGTTGTGAAGATTTTTTTTCTATTTTTACTTTTTCTAGTGAATGCGGTGAATATTTCTATTGCCGTGGGAGAAGACACCGTGGCTCCTTTTCCTGTGGTTGAACAGGAGAAGGTGAAAGTTATACCACGTGTTTTGGAGCGTGCCACTAACGAAAATGTGAGCCTTGTGATTCTGCTTGAGAAACAACGTGCGCTTTTACTCGTGAAAGATGAGGTGGCCGTAGATTCACCAATTTCTTCAGGGCGGACAGATGCACCAACGCCGAAGGGCGATTTTAAAATCTTACAAAAGCATAATGAGATGAAAACGTCCCAGTATGGTGAATTTGTGAATTCCGAGGGGCATGTGATTGCTTCGGGGGTGAATTTGGAATTGGATTCCCTGCCGAGTGGGGCGACTTTTCGGGAATTACCAATGACGAATTATTTGGTCTTTAATGAAGCCGGGCAGGGATTATATGCGGGAGAGGTTCCGGGATATCGTGCGGCGGATGGCGGTGTGCGTTTACCGGAGGAAACCGCTAAGTTATTTTTTAAATACGCCGATGTCGGCACCCCGGTAAAAATTAAGGATTAATCCAAAAGAAAAAATGTCGGAGAGAAACGAGCCGCAGGGATTTCGTCAATCCGACCAAGCGACCGAGCCGTCGATATTAAAAGAAACTCCGAGGGACGAAAATCATATCGCCAGGTTTCACGGGGACATCTAAAGTAGGGTTGCGACGAATTTTTCGAATATCGTAAAATTGACTTTTGCCATCGCGGATTAATTGGATCTTTTTCTGGTCCGCAAAATCCGTCAATCCACCCGCAGCAATCAGAGCACTCATCAAAGTCATATCGGGAGTGAAGCCTATACGATTTGGTCGGCGGACATCCCCCTCCACGTTTACAAAGCGCGAAACCCCAGGGAAGTTTATCATAATGGACGGGTTTGTATAAATTCCGCGCTCCTTATACGTTTTCTGCATGAGATCTTGAAGCTCATTTTGCAGCAGACCGGCAGCTTTTACATTACCAATATAAGGCATATTTACATACCCCTCCGGATCGACTGTATAAGTTCCTGTAAAAAATTGAGTTTCTGCCATAGGAACCCCTGCAATACGCACGTAAATAACATCACCCGCACGTAAAGGAACCGCAGAGCCATTATTATCGGCAAAACCCGCTGGGGGTGCAGCGGCTTGACCGACAGGAACAGCTGACGGAGGGCTCACCGCCTGAGCACGAGGCACACTACCGGAAGCACCGGCATTATTATTATGAATCTGAGCCTTTGCATCTAAGGTAAGCGATGCCGCAACAAACAGGACGACAAAAGCCCAAAGGAACGAGTAATTAATATTCTTCATCTTGGTAAACGGGTTTAGATTCCCTTGATCCTTTGTCTTCTTCGCCAACAGGAGATCCTGCATAGGGTTTATGCTTTTTCCGTTTTTTTGTTTTTCCGGAGCCATCCGAATTTTCTGCATAGTAACTGTAGTAACCCGTATAGTATTCATACTGTCTATCATGGCGAACATCGACATTGTTCAAGACAACACCAACAATTTTTCCACCAGCATTTAGGACGGCCTGTTTCACACGCTTCAGCATGCTGCGTGGGAAACGACGATGCTGCACAATAAGCATGGTAAGGTCCACAAAGCTCGCGAGAATAGCACCATCACTCACACCAAGAATCGGCGGAGAATCAATAAGCACAATATCAAAGCGCGTCTTGAGTTCTGACAGCAAGGATCTTGTTTGTTTTGAGTTTAACAAACCAACGGCATCACGAGCCTGGGGACCGCTTGAGATAAAATACAGATTTTCTACATCAGTTGTTCGGACCACCTCTTCCACAGACATTTGACCGCTCAAATAATCTGTAATTCCACGGTCATTCTCTACTTTAAAAAGACGATGTTGAGAAGGTCGGCGCAAGTCAGCATCGACAACAAGTGTATTATAGCCACCGCGTGCAAAAATGTAGGCCAAATTACAGATTGTTGTTGATTTACCCTCACCAGCACCACCGCTGACCACCGTAATGCTATTAGCCTCAGCGGAGCGACGGTTAAATTCAATATTTGTCCGCAAAATTCGGTAAGCCTCAGCATCGACACAATCGTCACCAGCATTTAAGAGCAAATGGATGTCTTTAGGAACGATTGCCAAAACAGGAACTTGAAGATAGGCTTCAATTTCTTCAAGCGTTTTGACACTGGTGTCCATATACTCCATGAAAAAGGCGAATCCAATTCCCAAAACAATTCCACCCAACACGCCAAAAATCATGTTGAACAAAATATTTGGACTCACGGGGCGGAACCTTGGTTCAGCATATTCCCAAATTCTAGCAGGGTCCATCGGCATACCATACTGCATCCTTTCTGTGGCAATACGTGTCTCCGCAGCATCGCGCAATTGCTTTGCACGGATATACTCGTTTTTAATATCTATGTATTCAGCCTCTTGCTCACGATCCAGTTGTTGATCAGTGCGCAGCCCCTCCAGTTGTCCCTCCATAGAAGCAAGTGAGCTGCGTGCTAACGTAAGGTTAGCTTCGAGACTCTTGCGAAGCGACTGGATTTGATCGATAAGCTGGTTGTAGTAGAGTTCGCGTTCAGCAGTCGATGAGCGCACTTGTGGATGGTTTGGACCAAGTCCTGAGTGCAGTAGTCGCGTCTCCGTCGCATGGGCCTGCTGATACAGAGGCAAAATGCGGTTAATCGTCGGATCCTGAATTTGGAGGGTATTACTGCCCAGCATGATTTGCTCCGCACTCAACTTATCAAGTTCTTTTAAGCGATCCGCCATACCGCTAATCCTTATTTTTTCTGCGGCGACCTTTTGCTCCGTTTCGATATAAGTCTGCTTACCCGGTTGAACGGAAGCCTCGACATCGTCACCCAAAAGGTCAATAATCCCATACTTTGCTCGAACGGCTTCTGCTTTAGCTTGAAGAGCCTTGGCCTCGGCTCGACGCTCGCGCACCTCTTCCTCGATTGAAGAAAGCGACTTCGTAACCCACTCCTCAACAACTTGTTTACGGTTTTCAATATAGCGAGCGGTGACGGCATTTGCGATTTCCGCAGCTTCTTTGGGGTCAAGTCCCTCGGCCTTTACCTCGACAAGATCTGTATTTCTAACATCGCTCAACGAAATCATCCCCTTCAAACGGGCATAAGCCTGATCCGGATTTGTAATACCATCCGCTGACCAACGCTTAACCAGATCCAACTTCTGAACTACCGGGGCGAGCATTTCTTTGCGTTGAATGATCTCAGACTGTGTCATCAAAAATCTAGGATCGGCACGATCATTCGTCTTGCCACCAAAAATGCGCATAAAATAATCTGAACGCCGAATTTCCATCGTTGCCGCCGACTCATATTTCTTTGGGCTTATATAAGTGGCCACTCCCGCTAAAATGACGACTGTGAAAAAGATAAGAACGATGAAGGGCAAGCGAATTCGCAGTATCCTTAAGTAATCTAAAAAGTGGAGTTTTAACTCAGCAGACGGATTTTCCATGTATATAATATTTGGTAACTTAAATTAGCCGAAAGCATCTCCTGCTTCCTCGGACTACTCGCTCTTGGAAGCTATCCAGCAAACATCGACTTATTTTTAAAGCAGACCTAGAAATTGGTATTTACGCCAATGTAAACTACGTTGCGATAATAGTTACGTTGATCTTGCTCCGGTGCTAAAACGCCCGTGTAGCGATAACCTGCCGAAAATGAAACTCTCTGATTTAGAGAATAACGTAGCCCGACAAAGCCCTCAAATGCGTTCTGATAAAACGGATTGACGGTGCTTCGTTGGTTGTAATAACTAACCGTGTAATACGCACCAGCACTTGCAGATAATTTAGAAGTGATGGCGTAGTCGATATTCAAACCCGTGCGGAAGGTCTGAGACTGGGTAATATTAAATACACCAGAATTTTCTGTTCCATACCGCAAGGTCCATGCAACGCTGGAACGTGGATTGAGTTGATATCTGAAAACACTCTCGATGTAAGGACCTATGTAGGTCTTACTATCACTGTTTACCCTATCCATAAATCTAAGTTCGGCACCAGCCCGAAGCGTCCATGTAGAACGAGGATTGAAGGTGTGATTGAAACCCAGCAAGAAATAATTTCCCCAGCTATCCTGATCGGTTGAAAAGTAAGTCACCGGATTAACTCGATACTCCGCCACAAGCGTCGTCGTGGGCCATAGGTGAAAATTGAAAGACTGACTAATCGTCTGAGAAATATTTCCAAGACCATCATTCACACGATTACCCGAATAAACGATTGCTCCCAAACGATAACCCGTCGTGGTGGAAAAACGCTCTGTCCATTGATAGTTCAGAGAAAAATACGTATTGGTCGAAAAGTAACTTTGATCGCCCACGTAAGATGTGCCGGGATTAGAAATAGTTGGCTGCGAGTAGTAGCCCGTGCTCGTTCCCATCGAAAGAGTCATTCGAGGCGTCACCGAATAAACCGCTGAAAGATTCCACAAACCGGAAAGGTTCGTTTTCCGATTCGCATTCTTACTGTAGTAGTAAGTCAACCCGCCGGACAAGTTGGTGGAAAGCTTCAAACGAGGAGAACCAAAGGAGTAGTTAATGCCCGCCGCAAAATTTGTATAAAAGCTGCTATGACGATTTTCATGGCTTGCATTTACGTTGTCATCGAAACCTTCGCGAACAGACAAAGTGACGCGAAATGGCTTGTTCGTGAAAAACGATAAAGGAAAAACCGAACCTCCATCACTCGTAGCCGTATCTTCTCCTCCGCTTCCATCCGGCGCATACTCCACGGTATCAGCTCCGCCTCTTGTTAATGCTTCGGCTACGTCCAACTCAGGATCCCCGATCGGTGCTACTGAGAACATCTGAGCAAAGGAGCCAGTCGTGCCCAAGCCCGTGAGGATTAGTGAAAATGCGATTTTATTTAAAGTTTTCATAGATAGTGAATGAAAGGAAATAACGGTGGTATCCTATTGGATCAATTTATGTCCTCACAAAGAGAATCGATCCACTCCCTCTTTGCAATCTTTTTCTCACAGAAAAGTTATCGGTGCACAGGATTACTTTACATGTTAAATAAATTTTACATTAATACAAGCTACAGGATGAATTGCTGAAAGTTTATTGAAACACCGCAAGTGCCCTTCTTGAGCCACCCTAATACACTCCCACCGAAAGAAGATTTTTTTTACGGGCATTATCAAGCAAGCGCAACCTCCTATGAGCAAAGGTCTGATAGCCCGAGAGCCGCGCAGCAACACGATAGTAGCGATAAGCCGTATCATACTTACCCTCCATTTCAGCAGCAGCACCCAAGTAAAGCCAAACCTCCCCTCTCCCCAGTTCAGCCGCAGCAACCGTCTTAAAAAAAAGATCGGCCTGACCTCCCCGCCCCATACGCGCAAGCGCTTCTCCCGATTTAAACCAATATAATTTTTGGCTGGGTTGCAACATCGCCGCCATCCGAAAAGCTTGGTAACTCTGACGAAATAATAAATCGCGCGTCTCATAGGGCATCGGATAAAAAGCCAACGCAAGACCGGAATCACCAAGTAATTGCCATGCACGACTATTCGATTGATCCAATTTCAAAGCCACTTCGGCAGCCGTGTGCGCCTCCCGCGACTTCCCTGCAACCTGCGCATTCACACCCCGCAAACACCAAATCTCTCCCGGCAGATGACGATACTCCACTTCAAATAATAAAAAACACACCACCCCAACCACAAGCCCCACCCCGCCCATATTAAAATACGCAGCTAACGTATTAAAACGCCGCGGCACCTCAAAAATCGGCAAAACCAAACCTGCCACCGCAATCGCCAACAAGCCATTCGCCGGAACCTGCATATTAAAATCGACAAACCCATGCGCCACCATCGTCGCCAAAGCAGAAATACCACCAACCAAAATTGCCAAGTCCGTTCCAAAAGGTAATTTCGCCGAATCCCCCTCCCCCGTCTTTCTCAAAAGCACAACAAGTCCGGTAAACAACAAAACGCCACCTGACAAAGAAACTGCAAACAACCCCAGCACCCCATACTCCGCCACGAGTTGCAGCCAGTCATTATGTGTAAAATAAGCCTCACCCAAGTTCAAACCACGCTTCCGGTAACGTCCAAAATACGACTCATAACTCCCCGCACCCATTCCCAGCAAAGGTTCTAGCTGAGCCTGTCGCAGTGCCGCCTCCATAAACTGCTCGCGAACATAAATATCCGAACCATCCAAGCGCGCCTGCAAAGCCCAATCCGACTCAAACCGCTTCATCAGCGCAAACACAACGACCCCAAACAACATCAAAAGAAACGCCCCAGCCACCCAACGCCTCAACGAAGCACGACGCAAAATAATTAAAAGCGAAATCGCCGCAAAACATACCAACCCCGCCGCACCCGCCACCAGTCCGCCACGACTCACCGTCAACAACATCACCGAACTCAGCAAAGCCAACCCCGCCACCACACTCACCACTCGCAAAAAAATCCGCGACCGACTCCACACCGCCCAACCAAAACAAAACATCCCGGCAATATTCAGCAACCACGCCAATTGATTCGGATTTAAAAACAACCCACCACGCCGCCCCACCCCGAAACGCCCATCATACCACTCCCGCAAAATTCCGGAAGCCCACGGAAACGGCCTCGCCCCCTCATGCGCGCCCTGCCAGATCCCAACCCCCATCTGCAAAACAGCCAGCACGACAATCGCGGCAACCAACCAAGCCCGCGCCCGCCAAGTCGGCAGCCCAACCGTGACCGCCAAAAAAGTCGCCGCTCCACCCAGCAAAAAAAACATCTGCAACCGCGCCGCCCCCACATCCTCCGTCTCCATCGCACGCCAGATCAGATACGCAAACGCCGCCAAGCAAAACCAAAACGCCACCGACACCGACTTCCCATACCCACGCTGCACCCACACCGCAAGGCTCAGCGCACAAGCCAGAGCCATCACAAAATACCCCGGCAACGCAAGCCCCGCAAAATACATCCCCCCATGCAAAAGCTGCAAAACCGCCAACCCGAGAGCAATTAAAAATACTACGGCATACTGCATATCGATTATCGTCGGCGATCAGCTACCGCTCTCGGTCGGAGCGGACATCGATTGGTGCTAAGATGTGAGGGCCTATATACTGCATAAGCGGACAACGTGCGCGAACAGCGTCGTAGATAAAATACATTTTTTTAACAAATTGTTGAGAAAAGGTCAGCCGTATCAGTTTACTCCTCTTTATTTGGTTTATTAGGTAAAAGGATTTACTACTCTTGCTCCAGAGTGAAGAAAATCTTTCTCATTGCGTGTTGCAATCACCAACGAATATTTTATCGCCGTCGCCGCCAACAAACCGTCCATACTGGGAAGGCGAGTGCCCTTCCCCTCGCACCGAGCCTGCATTTGCCCCCCAGACAGTCGCCACAGATGTGTTGTAGCTGAGAACCCTGCCCTTCATTCGATCAATCAAGACAGAAAGCCACCGCCGAAAGGCCTCCTTGCGCTTTCCCTCTTCCAACAGCTCAATACCAAACTTCAGCTCACCAATAGTCACTGCGGACACATAGAGACTCGACTCATTCTTTCTGAGCCAATTCACCACAAGTTCATTGGGAACTTTCCTGAGAGCTTCACTCCAGATATTGGTATCGACAAGATAAGAACTCATCTCAGTGGTTAAAATCAGGAGTCGAAGAAAAATCGCGAAAACGCTCTGGAATCTCCAATTCGCCGGGAGAGGACAAAAGGTGCTCAATCAACCCTGAATTAGGCGGCTGCGAAATTCGCCTGAGCATAATTGTGCCGTCATCTTCGAGAAAGATTTCGAAATCGTCGCCGGGATGAAGATCAAGCTGCGTCCGCAAAGAAGCAGGAAGCACGACCTGACCTTTCTGAGACATTACCGTAGTCATAAGGTATGAATATCTTACCACCTTTGAACGGTCAACGCCCGTTTTGGAAAGAACGTCCTATGTGTATTCGATTTTTGAATGACGCACAATCTTGTTTAGCCTAAGATCTTTTTTTGATAATCCCCACCTTTATAGCAAAAGGCAGTCCGCCGAACTCCGAATCGTATAACCACATCTTCGACAATCACGAAAAATTTTAGCTGCCAATCGATACGTGGAACGTTGAGGAAAAATCTCGATAAAGGGTTCAAAGTGGCTTTCAATCGCATTGGCACCCCTGTCATCCGCACACCCCTGCAAAAGTTCCAGCAAAATGAAGCCAGTATAAACAATGGTTCTTTCATCTTCCAAAAGAGAGAACATTCTCTCAACTTCTGAAATTCTCCGCCCGGCCAGAAAATCAATCCAAACACTTGTATCCACAAGAACCATCAAAATCGACTCTGGCGCATCTGCTCAAGGTTTCCTTCCCAACGAATCTTACCGTATAGCTCCAGAACCTTTTTTTGATCCTTTCGACGTATAAACTCTCGCAACGCAAGATTCACAAGCTCTTTCTTCGTGCGAAGCCCGGAAAGCTCAAGACCGTGGGTGACCAGATTTTCATCAAGATCAATGTTTGGCGCATATACACCAAGAATCAAAAACAAGGTGTATAATCAAACGTTTTTCCAAGTCATTTTCTTTAAAAAAACACTCCCGCCCGAGTAAACCTTTTTACTCCCAAGAACCCACGCGAAGACGTTTATTACTATTCTCGTTCCACACCCCGACTCGCTTACGGACCGTCACCGTCGTGGGGCCGTTTGCACTGCCGACGGATATCGAGTTCTCATAGTCTGTATCCATCTTGATTTTGTATTCACCACCCCTGGGATCCAAGTAGGCATCATTAGAAACTCCACCTTTGTTTCTTTTAAAATCCGGTGCTTCCAAGAAAACAATCTTTCGCGAATTAAAGTTCGTGTCGGTCGCCATGAGTGCTTTAAGCAAATTCCCATTCACGCTCGATGAATCCGGCGGCAGCTTTCCATACTCCGTCTCATACATTGTAACTGCATTTGCAATCTGCACGACATCATTCTTCGCACTCGCCTTGCGTGCCTGGTCCATCGCTCCTTGAACAGCCGGGAAAAGCAGTCCCATCAAAATAGCAATGATAGCGATGACAACAAGCAACTCAATCAAAGTAAATGCCTTGTGATCTGTGCGAGAAATAGTAGCTGATGTTAGTTTTATAGATTTCATAGGGGTTTATGTAATAGGTTGCGTAGACTGAATCTTCGTTTCTCCTACTCAACAACGAAATCATTCTTTTCGCAAGCAATTTCTTGCTTTGTATTTATAACTCTGCCACGGAGTAAATGTGCCAAGTCGCAAAAATAAACCCGCTCGGGCGCGTCAACGCTCGAAAAACAGCCCCCGCCCTTCCCGTCGCAGCAAGTCTGAACGATCCGCGGATTTTTCAAAAAAAATAATTTCCCTGCTGAAAAAACGTCCGCTCAGCTCGCAGGAACTACAGGAATCTCTCCGCCTCCCACCCGCAGCACAAAGCGAATTTGCCAAGCAGCTAAACCAAATGCAGCAACGCGGCGAGATCACGCGCATCCGCAAAAACCGCTACATCGTCCCCGAGGTCGCAGATCTCTTCGTCGGCACCATCCAGATCCACCCCGGCGGCACCGCCCACGTGCTCAATGAAGAAAAAGGCGGAGCCGATCTCTTTATCTCTGCAGAAAATCTCTGGACCGCCATGCACGGCGACCGCGTCGTCGCCCGCATCCACGACGAACGAGGCCGCAGCAACCGCCTCGAAGGCCGCGTGATCCGAATCGAAAAACGCGCAAACGAACGCATCGTCGGCACCCTCCAACGCACGAAAAATTTCTACTACGTCGTCCCCGACAATCCACGCTTCTCGCAAAACCTCTACGTCCCCAAACCCGCCGCAGCCCTGCAAGCAAAGATCGGGGATAAAGTCGTGGCCAAACTAGAGTCGTGGCCCAGCCGCCACGTAAACCCCGAAGGCGTGATCGAAGAAGTCCTCGGCGCAGCCGGCGCGCCCGGCGTCGATATGCTCGCCATCATTCGCAAATACCGCTTGCCCGAAGCTTTTTCCGAAGAGATTTTAAAAACCGCCGAGCAGGTTGCAAAACCAATCTCAGGACAAGACATCGCCGGACGCGAAGACCACCGCCGCGACTTCGTCTTCACGATCGACCCCGACGACGCACGCGATTTCGACGACGCGATTCAAGTCGAGCGGCTAGGCGATGGCTGGCGCGTCGGTGTGCACATCGCAGACGTATCGCACTACGTGCAGCCCGGCTCCGTGCTCGACAAAGAAGCCTGCGAACGCGGCAACAGCGTCTATCTACCCGACCGCGTCATCCCCATGCTCCCCGAAGTCTTGAGCAACGGCATGTGCAGCCTCCGCCCCGACGAAGACCGCCTCGCCTTCTCCGTCTTCGCCGACATTGCCAAAAACGGTCTCATAAAAAAATCCCGCTTCACCCGCAGCATCATCCGCAGTGCCAAGCGCATGACCTACAAAGAAGCCTTCGCCATTTTGGAAAAACCCGCCTCCAGCGAACTCGAAAACCACGTTCACCTCGCATGGGAACTCTCCGCGACTCTCCGCAAACGCCGCTTCGCCAAAGGCAGCCTCGACCTCGACTTCCCCGAAACCAAAGTCCGCGTCGATGAACTCGGCCGCACCATCGGAATCGAGAAAGTAGAAAACGACATCTCGCACCAACTCATCGAAGAACTCATGCTCCTAGCCAACGAGCTGGTCGCCCGCGAGATGAAGCGAAAAAAACAACCCGCCATCTACCGCGTTCACGAAAATCCGGACTCCGACCGCCTCGACGAATTTCGCGAATTTGTCCTCACCTTCGGTCTCAAATGCGGCGATCTAAACAAACCCGAAGAAGTCCGCAAACTCCTCGCAAACGTCCGCGGCAGCGCAGAAGAAGCCGTCATCAAAATCGGTCTCCTAAAAAGCCTAAACCGTGCTCGCTACGACGCCTCCCCACTCGGGCACTACGGCCTCGCCAAGACCGACTACCTCCACTTCACCAGCCCCATCCGCCGCTACGCCGACCTCATCGTCCACCGCTCCCTCGCCCGCTTCCTCGGATATACCAAGAAAGGCTCCGACAGTCGCAAGCTCGACGAAATGGCCGACCATATCTCGACGACCGAGCGCAACGCCGCCGACGCCGAGCGCGAAGCCGTAAAGCTCAAAAAACTAGAGTTTTTCCAAAACCAACTCGCCAGCCAAAAAGGCGAAGTTTTCAAAGCCCGTATTCTCGAAGTGCGCAATTTCGGAATGTTCGTCGAACTCCCCGATTACATCGTCAGCGGCCTCGTGCATGTCTCCTCACTGGACGACGATTTTTATCTCTTCGACCCGTCCCGCGCACAGTTCAAAGGCCGAAAAACGAAAAAAACCTACCGCGCCGGCCAAGAAGTCGAAGTCATCGTCGAGTCGGTCGATATTTTTAAACAGCAAATCGATTTTAGGGTTGTTTAAAATTGATTTTGCTTTAGAATGCTTCGCTTTATTGGTGCTTTTGCGGCTTCACGAGGTTTTTTGTGGGTGGCTGTGAAGCAAACGGTTTTAATTTTACAAATTAGAAAAAAATGAATGGATATCATGGTAACTCACGCCCAAATGAACGCTTGATTCACTCCGGAGAAGCTCAGATCGAAAGGAAAAATTTCTTCGTCGAACTGCGCGAAAATACACGTGGCCGCTTTCTACGAATCACCGAAGAATCCCACGGACGTCGCAACAGCATCATCGTCCCGAGCACCGGTCTCGATGACTTCGCGAACCTCCTAGACGACGCCTTCGACGCAAACGACGACAACCCGCAAGAAGAGCAATAAAAAGCGTAACACAGACAATCCTGTCTGTGCTCCCCCCAAAAGGGAGCAGTTAATTTTTAAAATACAATGAGCGCAAAAGTATTAGTGATCGGCGGCTCACGTTTCCTTGGACTAGAAGTTGTTCGCGCTTTTACACAGTAGGGGTGGACGGTTTCTGTAATGAATCGCGGCAGTCGCAAACCCTCGCGAGATGCCGCAGAAACCATTGTGTGCGACAAAACAGATCGCGCCGCTTTTGCAAAAGTTCTCCGCAAACAACCCTGGGATGTCATTGTGGATACTATCCTAAATGCTGACGATTTGGAATTTGTCGTCGAAACACTCGGGCGCAATGTAGGGCATTTTATCCATACCGGCTCTCTCGGAGTTTACGGCGAAGCCCGGCAAATTCCAGCCACAGAAGACCAAGCTCTCTCCGCCTATCAGGGAAGCGAATACGTGATGTTTAATCACAAGCTGGAACAAGATCAGATATTGATGCGGGCATTTAATGAAAAAGCATTTCCAGCCACCATTCTGCGCAAAAGCTATATCTACGGCCCGGGAGATATTCTTCTCGACGCATAGGGAGGACGTGCCGGTGAGTTTTTCCGACTTCTGCAAAATGAAGAAAAATTTCTTTTACCCAACGATGGACGTGCTCTTTAGCAGCCTGTCCGTAATCAGGAAAATCAACCGCCCAGCAAAATCGTCCGAATAGAGACAATTTGATATTTTAATATCATTTTTATTGATGTTTATTTCGAGGGGACTAATACTTTTCGAATGAAAGCCCTTTTATCATTCGCCGTCGCTTTAGCTCTGGTTACGACGCTCCGAGCAGAAACACTCTCAATCGTTGCAGCAGAAAATTTCTATGGGGATGTCGCTGCGCAAATTGCCGGTCCTTCCGCTAGGGTCACCAGCGTTCTCAACAATCCCAACCAAGATCCGCATGACTTTCAGGTCGATGCTGCAACGGCAAGGAAGATTGCGGACGCAGACATCGTGATCTACAATGGAATCGACTACGACCATTGGGTAGAGAGGCTCTTGGGAGTTGATGGAAATAAAAATCGTATCGCCATCAATGTCGCCGAGCTTATTGGTGCTAAAGATGGAGATAATCCGCACCTTTGGTATAATCCTAAAACCATACCCGCTCTCGCAGAGAAGCTCGGTGAGGTTTTAAAGAACCCCGATGGCGCAAAAGTTTTTATTGATTCTCTAAAACCGCTGATGGAAAAAATCGTGGAGCTAAAAGCAAAAACGACCGGAGTAAAGGTCACTGCTACCGAGCCAGTCTTTGAATACATGGCCGAGGCTCTTGGTTTTGATATGCTAAACGCGGACTATCAACTAGCCGTTATGAATGATACGGATCCAAGTTTTGAACAGACCGCCGGATTTGAAAATAGCCTGAAAGACAAGACGGTGAAGATTCTTTTTTATAATAACCAAGTCGCCGATCCTTCGACAACACGCATGCTAGAAATTGCTAAAGCAAATGATGTTTCGGTTGTCGGCGTGACAGAAACGCAACCTCCCGACCAAAAAACCTATTTGAGCTGGATGCTCTCGCAGCTCGATGCCATCGCTACCTGCTTGAAATAATTTTTTAAAACATGCCATCCGCTCTATCGATTCGCCAGCTAAACATCCGCCTCGGAGGCAACACGATTTTGCAAGGCGTCGATGCCGAGATTACGAGCGGTGAGTTTATCGGCATTTTCGGACCAAATGGCTCCGGGAAATCCACTCTCGTCAGAGCTATCCTCGGACTTTGTCCAATTTTACAAGGAAAAATCGAGATTTTCGGTGAGCCTCCCGGAAAGGTGAATCGGCAAATTGGCTATATGCCGCAAACGCGAGCCAGCCTAGAAAGCACCGCATTGAGTTCCCGCTCCTTGGTAGCAGCCGTGCATGAGGGAGGGCTTTGGGGCTTGCCCTGGCAGTCACGCCAAGCACGAGATGAAGTGAATCGCGTGTTGGAGCTGACCGGAGCCGTGCATTATGCGGACAAGCCATTTTCGGTTTTATCGGGAGGCGAGAAACAAAGGGTCTCACTCGCGCAAGCCCTATTAGGAAATCCTCGTCTGTTGATTCTTGATGAACCCTTAGCGAGTTTGGATCCGAAAAATCAAATGTTGCTCGTGGATCGCATTTCCAAAATTCAGCGGGAGACGGGTGCTACGGTATTATTTATTGCGCATGACGTGAATCCGCTATTGGGCATTATGGACAGGGTGCTTTACACGGCAGGAGGAAATGCCGCACTTGGAGAAGTGGACGATGTCATTTCGACGGAATCTCTTAGTCAGCTTTACGGCACAGAGATCCATGTGATTCGTGCCGAAGGACGTATTTTTATTGTTAATGCCGAAAGCAACGTTACGGAGACCGCACGTCATGATTGATCAAATTTATGGCTATCTGGAATATGGATTTGTCCGCAATGCTCTGGTTGCCGGTTCGCTGGCTGCGATTTTGGGAGCCGTTGTTGGCTACTTCGTGATTATTCGTAATATTGCTTTTGCAGCACATGCTGTGGCGCACATTGGATTTACCGGTGCCACCGGAGCAGCATTATTTGGCCTCTCGCCACTACAAGGCATGTTGGTCATCAGCGTTCTATCCGGAGGTGCTATGGGGATATCCGGAAATAAACTAAGCCGCAGCGAATTGGCCGTCAGTATGGTTCTCTCGTTTGCGCTTGGTCTGGGAACACTTTTTTTAATGATTTATAAGGGATTTTCTGGAGCGGCAACGGCGATTCTCTTTGGAAATATTTTCGGTGTTTCCCATAGTCAGATTGTTCAGACGCTCATCCTATCTTTATTAAGTTTGGGTGCCCTTGCTATTTTTTCGCGACGCCTTTTGTTCGCCAGCCTCCAACCCGATCTTGCTGAATCGCGTGGGCTTTCACTCACCGCGCTTTCGTCTGCATTCATGGTCGTTTTGGCGATTAGCGTGACTTTGGCAAGCCAAGTGGTTGGGATTCTTTTAGTTTTCACTCTGGTCATCGGGCCGGCAGGTATCGCCGCTCGGCTCTGTCGTGGTTTTTGGACCTCCATTGCCGTTTCCATTGTTATCGCACTCCTCTCTGTTTGGACGGGTATCTTATTGGCCTGCGCAACGAACTGGCCGCCGAGTTTCTGTATTCCCGCAATTCTTTTTTTACTCTATATCATTAATGAGCTCGTTTGTCGCTTCGTCCTTCGACTGGAGCGATAGAACCCATCGCCCGCTTATACGGACGGAAAAAGTGTTTGAGATAAACGAATCGCGTGTGCCCTAAATTCAGGGTTGGTCATGTTGTGCGGGCACTTCCTCTATCTCTATAACCTCCGGCTGATTCTTTACGGCAAATACAATAAAACTAATCCACCATGCCATAAAAATAGCGTTTACTAGGATTAGAATCAGCCACGGACGTTTGCGAAAAAGTTTTCCAAGCTTTACCATGAGTCACTCGAAACAATTTATTGGTTGACGGGCTTCGTATGCTCCGGCCCGAGAAAAACGGCGGAGCGTTCCAAATGATCGCCGCTATCTTTCTCTGTTGCTATGATAGTAAATTTGCGATTGCTTTGGTAGTCGGCTTTGGGAACAGCCATCGCTACGGTAAAGCTATTTTCTTTTAGAGCATCTACATGGATGACCTGATCTGTGCCGATGAGAAGTGAACTTTCGGGCAATCCATCAATTTTAATCGTATAATCCACTGCGTGATTTTTTTTATTCAAAAGGCGAACCATGATTTGATTACGCACAAAACCAGCATCTTCCATATACGGCATACCCGGCAAACGTATAATACTCATTTCAAAAGGGGTTACCTTTGTCATCGCGCCGAGCACAAGCCCTGCTCCTAATAACATAAGAGCGGTATAAACTAAAATACGGGGACGTACGATTTGCCGTTTCTTCCCTTCGAGACCATTTAGCGAGTCATAACGAATGAGGCCCAATGGACGTTTCAGCTTGGTCATAATATCATCGCAAGCATCCAGACAGGCCGCACAGCCGATACACTCAAGCTGCAAACCATTTCTTATATCAATACCGGTCGGGCATACTTGAATGCAGCGTTTACAGTCCACGCAGTCGCCCTCTACATCGCCTTTTTTTCCTCGTGGCTCGCCGCGCTTTTCATCGTATCCGATAATGATCGTATCATCATCGGTCAAAGCGGATTGCAAGCGACCATAGGGGCAAACAATGATGCAGAATTGCTCGCGAAACCAAGCGAAGCAAAAGTATAAAACACAGGTCAAAAAAACGACGACCCCAAAAGCTCCAAAATGATCCAGAGGGGAATCATGCATATAAGAATAGAGGCGCGGAAGTGATATAAAGTAAGCAAGAAAAATATGCGCTATCAGCAGAGATACGATCACATAGGTCAGATGCTTACTTGCTCTCAGAAAAAATTTTTGGAGCGTCCACTCCGCATTGTCGAGTTTTTTGCGGCGAGCGGCATCACCCTCATATAAACGCTCGATGCGTCGATAAACATGATCGAGAAAAACCGTGTAGGGGCACGCCCAACCACACCAGATACGCCCAAAGAGAGCAGAAATATAATAGAGAAAAAAAGCTAATCCTGAGACCAGAAAAAATAATAACCAGAGATCTTGTGCCGCTAAAGTAAAACCAAAAAGATGAAAGCGTCGGTTTACAACATCTAAAAAAACGGCCGGATTCCCCCCGATCGGAATCCACGGAAGTAAAATATAAATGCTGACTAAGACAAAGCCAACCAAGCGACGCCAAAAGGTAAAGGGGCCTTTGACGTCGGCGGGATGGATGATATAGCGACTCCCATCATCATTGATGGTTGTTACCTGATCTAAGTTTGGACGTTTATTTTTAGGATTCATCTACAGGTAACGACATCTACAAATTAGCAGCCCTTATTCGGGTTGCGTATGATGACTCAATACAAAAGCGACAACCTGAGTGATTTGCTCGGCAGATAAGACCTGTTCCCACGGTGGCATCTGGACGGGTGCGGTCTTGTCGGGCGATCCTTTTTGTACGATTTGTAAAATCTGCATTGGTT
This sequence comes from Chthoniobacterales bacterium, assembly GCA_047971915.1. Lineage (GTDB taxonomy): Bacteria > Verrucomicrobiota > Verrucomicrobiia > Chthoniobacterales > JBKEAD01 > JBKEAD01. The sequence goes on along the minus strand of JBKEAD010000050.1, from coordinate 4,485 downwards.
CGCCTCCATACTTCCACTCGTCATTATTTAGTGGTTGTCCGGGTAGAGAAACGGCACCCATTTTAGCACTCAAATCAGCGGCGTGGCAGGGCGAGCAGTTTAGTTGGTAGATCTCGCTTCCTTTTTGAACGATCGAAGAGTCTTTACTCATTTCCCAAAGTTTTTCATCGCTAATCTTACTGGCGAGTTCTTTGATCTGATCGTCTTTGGCCTGCTGCACGGCTATAATTTGCTTATGAAGTTCTTCACCGTCTGAAGGTATAATACCAAATTGATAGTATGCGACCCACCAGCCTATATAAAATACGATAGCTATGTATAATGTATAGAGCCACCAGTTTGGCAGTTTATTATCATACTCTTGAATCCCGTCATAAACATGAGGACGTAATTCGGGGCCACTACTATTTACAGAACGTTTTTTACTGGGCTGTTTTCCATCGTCGAGCGGTAATCCACTCAGATGTTTACTCTCTTCGTCTTTCAACTTTGCCGCGTGAAAGACAAGAAAGAGATAGGCAATAAAGGTGAAAGCAAATATTCCGATAGCCGCAATACTATGCCAATTGTCGATAAAGATTTGTTTAAACATAATATGAATTAGTGTTGGGTCGTTGTTGCTGTTTTATTGGAATCACTATCATTTTCAGATGTTTTCTCCTGACGCAATTCATCCGGAATGATAGGCGTAAAAATCCCGGGTGCATTCTCTTCTTTGGGCGGCGTCATTTCATAAGTTCCAAGTTTTTGGAGATAAGCAATCAGGGCAATAATTTCTGTATCTGCCTGCACATCACTATGCTGAGTTTTTATAGTGTCAGCAATTTCGATGGCTTGTTTAATGGCCTTATCGCGGATCACATCATTACTCATCGGCTCATAGGGGACGCCTAAGCGACGCATTGCTGCAATGCGCCACGGTATAGAATCGAAGTCGATTTTTTTAGTATAAAGCCAAGGATAGTTTGGCATGATCGAGCTTGGGTGCATATTACGCGGATTACGCATGTGGATGTAATGCCATATATTATCTTGCTTTCCGCCTTCGCGTGCGAGGTCGGGTCCGGTGCGTTTACTTCCCCATTGGAAGGGGTAGTCGTAAATGGACTCGCCAAGGCGGCTATATCCCTGATTGTCGGCATAGCCATAGCGGACCACATCGGGGAGCAACATACGAATCATTTGTGAGTGACAATTATAACAGCCCTCTGAGACGTAAATATCCCGGCCAATTAATTCCAGTGGTGTATAAGGAACCTGAAGTCGCCCCGTCACATTTTTAGCATTATTTGCCATGACGGTAGGGACGATCTGGACCAAGCCACCGATGACCACAGAAAGAAAAGTCAACACCGTAAACGGCAGGTAATTTTCTAATAGGGACTCATACCATTTCCCCCAAGCTTTGCCGGATGAGCGGTAGCGTAAGACGCCGACCCCCATCAGCAATAGCCCAATAATCAGAGCAAGTAAGTTTGTATAATTTGGAAGGAATATCCAAAGAATACAGCTTAGCGTGCCGACAAAGCAGAAGAAAATGGGGTCGTTAAAGAAGGTGCGGATCCAGCTCATCGTATCTTTTTGCTCACGAGTCAGCATGGCAACTTCGCGCCGATCGACGACCGGAGTTGCGCCGCGAACGGTTTTCCAAAAGTTGAAAATCATCAGGCTGAAACCGCAAAGATAGAGTACGCCGCCTATGGAGCGTGCAAGCATGAGCGGACCGATTTTATCTAGTGTTTCAACAAACTGATATTTGACTTGCGTGCCGTCTTCGGTGAGCTGATTGAGCATTAGCCCCTGTGAAATACCGCTAGCCCACATGGCTGCTACGTAAAGCAAAATGCCAATCATCCCAATCCAGAAGTGCATATTTGCAAGACCGTCGGAATAGAGCTTACGACCGTAGAGACGAGGCATCATCCAGTAAAGCATTCCGGCGGCCATAAAACCATTCCAGCCAAGCGTGCCGGCATGAACATGACCGATGGTCCAGTCCGTGTAGTGCGATAGGGCATTGACTGCTCGGATCGAGAGCAAGGGCCCCTCAAAGGTTGACATACCGTAAAAGGTCACACCTGCTACGAAAAATTTAATAACCGGATCCGTGCGAAGTTTATCCCACGCTCCACGGAGTGTTAGGAGTCCATTTAACATACCACCCCAGCTTGGAGCCCAGAGCATAAGGCTGAAAAGCATTCCCAAAAACTGCAACCATGTGGGCAAACTCGTATAGAGAAGATGGTGGGGACCCGCCCAGATGTAGATGAAAACGAGCGACCAAAAGTGAACAATCGAAAGTTTGTAACTATACACCGGACGCTCTGCCGCCTTGGGCATAAAATAATACATGATACCCAAAATCGGTGTCGTTAGGAAAAAGGCGACCGCATTATGCCCATACCACCACTGCACAAGCGCATCTTGCACACCGCCAAAGATAGGGTAGCTGTGCGTGAGGCTTGTGGGGAGCGAAAGGTGATTAACGATATACAGCATCGCTACGGTGACAATCGTGGCTATATAAAACCAAAGCGCGACATAGAGGCTTGGCTCGTTTCGACGTTTCAAAGTCCAGAAAAAATTCCACGCAAAAACCACCCAGATGAGCACGACCATGATGTTGATCGGCCAAATAAGCTCGGCGTATTCTTTACTGCGCGTAAGACCGGCAGGCAGAGTGATCGCGGCACAAAGAATGATAAATTGCCATCCCCAAAAATGAAGTTTTGATAAAAAGTCCGAAGCCATTCGCGCCTTACACAAACGCTGGGTAGAGTAGTAGATACCCGCAAACATCATGTTTCCCACAAAGGCAAAAATCGCTGCATTTGTGTGGAGCGGACGAAGGCGACCAAAGGTCAAAAAAGGCAGCCCTTCGCTCTGAATCGCGCCGAAGGTAATCGTCTCCAAAAATTTCCCGTTCATTTGCCAAAAGCTGAGTTCAAAGGCGGCAAAAACACCGACCAGCATGGCAACAAAGCCCCAAAACAAGGTGGCTATACAGAATTGACGGACGACACCGTCGTTATACTCGATCGTTACGAGCTTAGAGGAGCTATTTTGATTCATAGTGATGGATAATTATTTTGATAAATGCGTTTTGTCTTCAGTCTTTAGTCTTCAGTGGATTTTGGAGGCGTTACTTTTTTGCCATCGTCTAGCGGCAACAGGGCATCCCGCTCGGGATTTCCACCGCGACTCAGAACATGCTCTAGGACGAATGCTGCCATAAAAATAGCGGTCAGGCACAGGCTGACTAGCAAGGTCACATAAAGAATATTCATAGTAGATTCATCGAAATATAGACCGAGTGCGTTTTCAATTCTCCGCATTTACTCTAAAAAAATGTGCATTTTTTCATATTCTTATTTTTTATTAAAAGGTAAAATCGCAAGCAAAACAGATGATTCTAAAGCAGCCCTATGACTTTTTCCAAAACGATGATTTTCGGATCGTGCATCCATGAAAGTTGAGCAAACACGTTACCAACCACTGGTAAATGCGCTCAAAAAACATCCCGAATGCAAGCGATTTATCAGCTCCTTTACGGATGCAACGGGCATTTACGTAAGCTTGCAAACCCATGTCGGCGAACTAGATGATACGAATTGGCAAAATCCCTTTTGTAAAACCCTAAATGAAGACAAGACTTGCCAGGCTTGTCGTATGCACCGGGCGCATTTGCATGAGCAGAAAAACGAGACCTTGCACTGTTTTGCGCAATTAGCGGAAACCGTTATTTATTTAAAAATTGGCGACACGATCTTTGCGAACCTGCTGGCTGGTCAGGTTTTTTTGCAAAATGAACCAAAAAAAATTTTTCGTCCCATTGCGACAAGTTTAAAGCGCATGCAGGTGCCGGAGGAGATGCTGGTAAAACTCGAAGTTCTGTGGAAACGAACCGAGGGCGTAACCAAAAAACGTTACGATGCAGCCATTCGTTTGCTGGAGGTTTTTGCATCACAAATCAGTCGCATCGCTGCTGACCTGATGATGCAGGACCTAGAGGGCGAGCCCGAGCATGTGCGAAAAGCTAAACATTACATCCTCCAACATCACACCGATCCCATCATGCTCGAAGATGTTGCCAAGGCCATAGGTTTCAGCAACCAATACGCCAGCACCTTATTTCGAGACCACACCGGTATCACCATCAGCGAGCATATCTCTCTAGTCCGTATCGAGGCGGCAAAACGCCAACTACTCCTTCGGAATATGCGCATAGCCGAAATCGCCTACCAAGTCGGCTTTTGTTCCCTGTCTCAATTTAATCGCACCTTTTCCAAACTAACCGGACAATCCCCAAGCCAATACCGCAGTGCCAGTAGCCTGTCGGGTCCATAATCCTAAATACAGGCTCCTCGCTGTTTTGAGTGGGTAGGAAAGAGTGGTTTGATGGGTGCTGTGCGCCCCCAACCCCGCACCGCTCGCCGCGGCGGCTAGTCCGGTTATGTCTCTGAGAATTACTAAAGACGAATCAAA
>JBKEAD010000016.1:0-5654 GCA_047971915.1 Chthoniobacterales bacterium | reverse complement strand
AAAAAAACATCTCACTTTTCTTTTTGTAGCGTCTTGTTTTGATGCGTCTTTCTTTTTTCTGAATCTCGGATTTTTTTTATGACACCTGCACTGACTTTTTTCTTTGGTCTCGCCATTCTTGCTTTGTTTGCCTGGTATTTTGCGAGCGATTCTTCGGCTCGTAAACGCAATATCGGCTTGGTGCTTACGATTCTTCTTGTCGCTTTCTGTCTTCAACAAATTATCCCGCCGGATAAGACCTTGCGTCTGGGCTTGGATTTGCGGGGCGGAACGTCGTTTTTGATTCGTTTGCTGCCGGGTGCGGATCAGGAAATCACGCCGGACATGCTGGATCAAGCCGTGGAGGTCATCCGTAAGCGTGTGGATCAATATGGGGTGAATGAACCCGTGATTACGCCGCAGGGGCAGGACCGTATTCTTGTGCAGATTGCTGGTTTGGATGCGGATCAGATCGATACGGCTCGGGAGCAGTTGCAGCGTGTGGCGAAGCTTGAGTTTTCGATCGTGCCGCCGAATGGTGCACAAATCTTGGCGGACATGGAGGCGGGGCGGGGTATTTTGCCGCCGCAATTTGCCGTGAAAGAATATAAAGTGAATCCGGAAGATGAGGTGGCGATTCCGATTCTTGTGAATAAAAAGCCGGATCTTACGGGCGACACGGTGCACAGTGCGTTTGCTTTTTATGACCAGCGAGGCTGGGGAGTTGTGCTGAATTTCAATAGCGAGGGCGCGGACCGCTTTGATGCGCTGGCTCGGCAGAATAAAGGGAATCAGCTTGCTATTATCTTGGACGGGGAGATTCAGTCGGCACCGACCTTGCAATCCGACTACTACGGTGGGAGGGCGGAGATTACTGGACACTTTACGGAAGCCGAAGCAAGAAATTTAGCCAGTGTTTTGGAGAATCCACTGCGTGTGCCGGTGGTCATTGATGAGACACGAAGTGTTTCTTCGACCTTGGGGAGCGATTCGATTCGCAGTGGTTTGATGGCCGGTGCCATTGGGTTGGTCGTGGTGCTTATTTTCTTGATGATTTACTATCACCTCATCGGGTTGATCGCTCTTGTTGGGTTGGCGGTGAATATCATCCTACTTTTTGGAATGATGGCAATGTTTAGCTTTACGCTGACCTTGCCGGGCATTGCGGGTATTATTTTGACAATTGGTATGGCCGTCGATGCGAATGTGCTTATCTATGAGCGTCTGCGAGAGGAATTGGCGACAGGTAAGTCGTTGCGAGCAGCGGTTTCCGGTGCCTACGACAAGGCCTTTTCAGCTATTTTCGATGCAAATGTCACCACGCTCATCACGTCGGTCATTTTAATGTGGCAGGCGGTTGGTTCGGTGCGTGGATTTGCGGTTACACTGACACTCGGCATTATTGCTTCGATGTTTAGTGCACTTTTGGTGACGCATACGATTTTCCGCTGGATGCTTGATAAAGGCGGGCTTTCTAAAATCAGCATGTTGAACGTGATACCGAAAAAGGCCTTTGATTTTGTTGGGAAACGTAAGTTGGCTTTGCTCGTTTCACTGATTTTGCTTGTCGGTTCAGTGACTGTGATTGGCTTACGGGGCGAGAATAATTACGGTATCGATTTTTTGGGAGGGGACTTAGTCGTTTTGGATTTTGATGCTCCACCCGATCTTGCAGAGGCGCGTTCTAGTCTTGTTGCCGGAGGGCACGATGACGTGGTTTTACAATTTTCGCGCGAGGGGGATCACGAGGTTTTGAGTATCCGCAGCCCACAGGGAAGCTCGGATGGGATTGTTGAAAGCCTCCAAGGGAGTTTTCCATCAAGTGGTTTGAAGGTTGTGCGAAATGAGACCGTCGGAGCGCAAATTGGCGGAGAGTTTTTGACGCGTTCCTGTATTGCGCTGGCTCTTGGGATGCTTGGTATTCTCATCTATACGACCCTGCGCTTCGAGTTTGGTTTTGCTCTTGGTGCGGTTGTGGCGGTGCTGCACGATGTCGTGATTACGCTCGGTATTTTTTCGTTGGTTGGCGGTCAGCTTTCACTCGTCATGGTCGGCGCGGTTCTTACGATTGCGGGTTATTCGATCAATGATACCATCGTGATATTCGACCGTATCCGCGAGGGGCTGCACTCAGGGGCTCGCGGTAGTATCTTGGAAATTATAAATAGCAGTATCAATGAGACTTTGGGGCGAACGATTCTGACTGGCGGCACGACGCTTCTCTCGATTGCGGCACTTTATTTTCTCGGTGGTGCTGTTCTGCGCGATTTTTCTTTTGCAATCTTTGCGGGAATAATCATCGGCACATATTCGTCGATTTTTGTTGCACCCCCAGTTGTCCTATGGTGGGCGAAGGTGCAGAAAAAGAACCTGCGCCGCGAAGTTATCGATACACAGGCATCCGGTGTTTGAGTTTTTTATCGAACTACAAAAAGGTAAACCACTTTATTTATGCTTGTTGAAATTGAGATTTTAGAAGACGGAAAAGGCTTTAATGATTATTCGGGGCATGTCGATGACGAGGAGTTAAATTTGGTTTTGGAGGGGAAGTTTGAAAAGCCTTTCTTACGCTTGGACAATGTTTTTTGGACACGATACGACAAGGCTGCTAATGAATGGTCCGAGCCGGAGTTATCATTGATAAAGTATGGGGAGGGAAATCAGAGAAATTATCAGGGCTCCATGTTTATTCGAGTTTCTATGATCGTAAATATCCATCCTCTAAAACAGATTGCTGCACGCGATGGCACAAAGTGAGTGGAGTATGAGCAGGTATCTGCCCTCGTGGATTTGGTGTTTTTGCAGTCTGCTTATTTTGACAGGCTGCACGATGATGGACGAAGGGCCGCTGCCGGGTAAACCGGACTTGGTGATGTCTGTTGGCGAGCGTGTTTCCATGATGTCAGATGCTGCAATCCAAGCAGGGTGGCGTCCGTCGCTTCGTCATTCTTCACGTGATAAAGACATCGTTCGCATCGAGTATGAAACACGTGCAGATGGGTTTAAATATCCTATCTTTGTCGCTGTGGCACCGGGGGTGGCGAGGATTCAATCTTTTCGCACAAGCGTGGAACCTTTGCCAACGGGCAGTGAGCAAGATGATGGCTTTGGCAATGAAATGGAAAATTCTATGAACCAAGCAGGGATTGCACGTTTTCATAACGAAGGGGTGAGAATTATTCTTGTTCGCTGAGGAAGAGGCATGAATCTGCTGGCTAAGGAGCAATCTCCATACCTGTTGCAACATAAGGATAATCCGGTTCATTGGATGCCCTGGGGCGAGGCGGCGTTTGCCCGTGCACGGGCGGAGAATAAGCCGATTTTTTTATCTATCGGTTACTCGACCTGTCACTGGTGTCATGTCATGGCGCATGAGTCTTTCGAAAACACCGAAGTTGCCGAGGTGCTGAATGCGCACTTTATCAATATAAAACTCGACCGGGAGGAGCGTCCGGATATCGACCGAATTTATATGGCTTTTGTGCAAGCGACGACAGGAAGTGGCGGGTGGCCGATGAGTGTCTGGCTGACGCCCGATGGGGATCCTTTTTTCGGAGGCACTTATTTCCCGCCTAGAGATTCGTATGGGCGGCCCGGATTTTTATCGCTTCTCCTTCAGTTAAAAAAACTCTGGGCTGAGGATGAAAACAAAGTTCGTAAACGGGGAGCGGAAGTCCTAGTCGCCCTCAAGGAATCGACTAAATCAGACGTGGGTGATCTGCCCAATGTTCATGCGTTGATGCAGAAAGGATTTTCTTATTTCGAAACGGCTTATGATGCAGAGCATGGCGGTTTTGGCGAGGCACCAAAATTTCCCCGAACCGTTGTTTTTGATTTTCTATTTTCCTTTGCGGATTTCGTCGGCGGAGAAGAGGGAAAAAAAGCACGCGCGATAGTTTATTCGACCCTTCGTCACATGGCGGCAGGCGGCATCTACGATCACTTGGGTGGAGGCTTTCATCGCTATTCGGTCGATGCCGCTTGGCATGTCCCACACTTTGAAAAAATGCTCTATGACCAAGCTTTGCTTGTGTTGGCTTATACGGATGCTTGGCTGCAAAGTTCTGATGGGGAGGAGTGTTTTGAAGGGGCTGTGGATGGAACGATGCGGTATGTGCTGCGAGATTTGCGACATTCTTTGGGAGCTTTTTTCTCAGCAGAAGACGCGGACAGTTTGTTTGAGCATGGGCGGTCCGAGCGTGGCGAAGGAGCTTTTTATATTTGGTCTCAGGAGGAAATTGAGAGTTTGCTTGGGCGCGAGATTAGCAAAGATTTTTGTGCGACTTATGGCATTTTAGCCAGAGGAAATGTTGATCCTGTCGCGGATCCGCACGGGGAATTTACGGGTAAAAATATTCTCCATCGACAAAAGGTTGAGGAGGGCGAGGAACTGGCAAAATATCGAAAAGTACTTTTTGAAAAGCGAAAAGAACGCCCTGCGCCTCATCTCGACGATAAAATTTTAACGGCTTGGAACGGCCTTATGATTTCGGCAGCAGCACGTTCCGGAGCTGCTTTTTCTCGTCCCGATTGGGTAGAGGCAGCAATCGCAGCAGCAGAATTTGTGCAGGCGCATCTTTACCAAAAAAACTCCGGCAAACTCCTCCGCACTTGGCGAGAAGGGAAAGCCGCGCCGACATTTGCTTTCGCCGAGGATTACGCATTTTTTATTCAAGGACTTTTGGAGCTTTATCGTGCGACGCTAAACCCAAAGTGGCTCAACTGGTCCGTCGAACTTCAAGAAAAACAAGATGAACTTTTTTGGGATGCTGCGGGTGGTGGATATTTTAGCTCTGCGGAGGGGGATCCGCTTGTGAAAGTTCGGATGAAAGAGAGTTCGGATGGTGCAGAGCCTTCAGCTAATGCGGTCTCTGCAAAAAATCTTTTGCAATTGAGCCGAATTTTTTATCAACCCCGGTGGGAGGAAAAAGCCCGGCAGATTTTTAAAACCTTTCAAGCCGTTTTATCGCACATGCCACAGGCTGCACCACTCATGGCCGCCGCACGGGTTCAACTTGAGCAGCCCTCACAGCATCTCGTCATTACGGGATCGTCGGGGATGGAGAGATCGGCCATGCTGAGTGAAGTTGGTCGCCATTATTTGCCGGATCTTGCTCTGCTTGGCTTATTTCCTGAGGCCGAGGAGGAAGTTAAAAATTTACCGGAATTTGTGACCATGCTCCCACGAGACAAAGTATCGGCTTACCTATGTCGGAATTTCACCTGCTCCCCTCCGGTCGATTCTCCTGAAAAATTGGCGATGCTTTTCAAACGTGTCGGTGAGTGAAATCTCTGTTTATAGGATAACGACTCATCGGAAATTTATCCATAGCAACGAATACCGAAGAGAGCAGCAGGAGCCCCCCAAGTTTCGTGGATGCGGATGGTAAGCTCGGACGTGTTTAATGTTTTAGGCAAGCGATGTCTCGTTAGGCTCTGGTGATTGTCGTTCACCACGACGAGGGGGGAGCCCCTGTTGTCGAGGATTTTATAGCGTTTGACGCAGAAGGTAACGGCTCGCTCGGACTGTCCCATCAGGACGCTCTCCATAGCGTGATCAAAATCGCTATCGAAGTATAAAATAATTTGCGCAAATCCTGTTCATCTGCGGTTAAAAAAATGCTGAGTCCACATCTCAACGAGAGAAAGGAAATGTCAACATTTAATGGCTGATC
>JBKEAD010000238.1:0-3787 GCA_047971915.1 Chthoniobacterales bacterium | reverse complement strand
CAGCCATTCCGCGAAACAGAGCCTGCCAACCGTTTTCCTTCTTGAGAAATGAACCTCCGTTCACAGCCCGAACGCTATTAAACGAACCCGCAGTTCCGCGCTCGATGTGCTGATTTTCTTCCGCTTTCTTTCCCTCATTTACGCGGAGCTCAAAGCATGAAACCAGACTCTGCTCACGGCAATCTAAAAATTGGATCTCCTGGCAGATGAACTCAACCGGCCGGTATCTGAAAAACACCAGAGGCAAACGGCTGGACTCCACCTCGACAAAGGCACCCAGATCACATGCTTCAGGAGGAGGAACTTCTTCAAAGGCAATATTTGCTAGGGCAAGGTAACTTTCATCCGGTCTGAAACCGTAGCCACCCGGAACCGGCAGGGAAAGAATCGGCCCCCAGCCCTCTCCCAGCCAGCGGACATAAAACAACTGCCGACGATAACGCTCCGAAAAAAATAAAGTAGGAACCCCTTGATGATCTATCGTAAGCTGAAGCCCGTGACAGATAGCGTAGGCAAAGCGCGGATCGTCCTTCAAGATGGAAGATGCAACTCGATGCTGAGGAATTGGGTATCGACCCGACTCTATGAGTACGCTTTGCGGATAAGAATAATGAGATTCATAAACAAGGAGAACGATTTTTCCCGTGCGCGCTAAAATGGGCTGACGTCCATCAAGGGCCACTAGAGTTGGTGAAGGTACCGCAGCTTTCTCTAAATCAGCCCATGCCGCCTCCAAATAAAACACGCACTCATCCGCCTGAGCCCAGGTCAGATGAAATCTCTCGTCATCCCCACATAACAAAAATGGGGCAAAGGCTCCTCTTCCTTCATGCAGGATAATCGTCCGCCATTTTCCCGACATCCCCAGAGTCAGGCCCGTGACGCTTAGTCCGATCTCGTGCTGTATCGACAAAGGTAATGCCAAGCACTCCCCGCCAATCGCACGCACCGTTCCCAGCAAACACTCAGCAGCCGAAGGAAGAGGAATCTTTTCCGACTCCTGCCATGTAATTTCCTTGTCTCTGAGACGACCGAGACAGAATACGACCTCGTTTTGCGACACAAAACCGAACGCCAAATCTCCCTCGTCAGTCCATGTCGCGCTTCCTTGCGCACCGCTTTCGGCGAGAAGACCATTCGGTCCTGCAAGTAGATGGGTGGAGAACTCGCTTGCATTCTCGCTACAGCCATCAGCGACATATAAATCGATCCTACCTAGGTTTACCGGGCCGCTTTCGCGGAAATACAGCCAGTCACCATTTTTTCCACGAAGGAGCCTCTGCATGTGATTGGCTCTTCGAAAAGTCTCCCTTGATCTTTGATTCATCTTGAAAGTTGCACTTAGTTCTCCCTATTTCAGCCAGTTTTTAATCACGTCCACTAGACAATGCCGCCGGGAGTGTCGCTTGGTGCGGAAGCTCACTTGGGGTCCACGGGGCGTGGTGGCAGTTTAAATACGTAAGAAACACGGATGCATCTTGATTTGGATCGGAGCGCAGAAGCTCGACGCGGACTTCGTGCCGCCCCTTGTCGGGATTTACACGGACTCGGCAGGCCTCGACATCGCGATGCGTAGCAGGGACGTAGGGGAAGTCTGCCGGACACTCAACAATGAGCTTGCCGTCCAAAAAGACTCTTGCTCCGTGGCGCGCCGGGCAGATGATGACTCGCGGTTCGGCCGTCTCGACATGCCAGTCCCATGATCCACCGCCGGCTTCTTTGACCTCTTTCGGAAGCTCGGCATTCGCCCACGGAATTTCTTTTTCAGATCCTGTCGGACGGATAAAAATGGTTCCTGGTAACTCGGTGAGAGAGACTGGTGGTAGTGTCGTCTCCCATATTGCGGGGTTCCATGTCTTGGGTTCGAGTTTTCCAATGAGAGCGATGGTTCTCGATTCGAGTTCGGCAAGCGTAGCCGGAGCGGAAATGCCACGAATACCGGCTCCGATGGCGATTCCATCGCCTATAGGTTCTTTCCACCGATCAGAAATAGCACCCAAACCACCATGCAGGCCAAGCGTAGCACCGACGGTGGCAGCGGTGCAGTCCGTGTCGTATCCACCATTTGTAGCAAGCAGGATGCCTCGCTCGAAATCGCCTTCCGAGTAGCAGATTGCCCAGATCGTGAGTGCTACATTTAGCGGTGCGTGTGTGAAGTTCTCGTTATGATGCCGAGCTAGAAGTTGCTCCCAGCAATCCCATTCGGACACGCCGTCGGAATAAAGTTTCAGCACCAAATCCACGGCCCTGACTGTTTCCGACGCGAACGGAATGTATTGTCGCGCCTTGGTGACAGCTTCTGAAAGAGATTGTCCGCCCAAAATTTCGCTTTGCATGACGGTAAAAAACACCTCACCGGCGATGCCTTCTTGCCCATGATCGAGCGAGGCGTCGAGTGCCGCATAGTGTGCCGCACTGTCGGAATCTCCGGGAAAAAGACAGGCCCAGATCTCCGAGCGAATTGGAGAACCCATGCCGGAAACAAACGAATTTTCAAATGTGCCGACATTTTCCACCGGAACGCCGCGACGAAGGTTCCAGCGACAGCGTCCGTATTCGTCCCACATGTAGTGAATGTGTGAGAGCCATGCCTTTGCGAAATCTTCCTGAGTCAGAGTGCCGTTACACCGCTCGACCATGTGGAGCCAGACTAACTGTAATTCAAGGTCATCGTTAGGTGGAGCATTCGTGGGGACAGGATCGTAATAGGTGATGTTTAGTCGCTTCACCTGCCCTTCAAAGGGAAGTCCAAGTGTGCCGCCAATGGATTTGCCCAGCCAACAGGCTGCGATACGGTCGTTAAGTTGCAAGTTTGGTGTTATCGATTTTTGCTGGGGATCAACAAGAGGATTGGCACTTGTGGAAGACTTTGAGTAGGTCGGCATAAAATAAACCTTGCATTTGAACATCAAATAGACAAAACATTTTTAGATATTTTTAAAAAATGCAATCAGAACCTAAAAGTAAAGCGCAATTCGTTTATGAATCTATACAGAAAAAAATTCAGGATAGGTACTGGGATGTTGGAGAGCAAATCCCAACCGAGGCAGAAATTGCCGAGGAGTATGCTTGTAGCCGTGGAACGGTAAGCAAAGCCATTTCGATGCTTGCCAATGTGGGGTTAGTCGAAAGGCGCACTCGACTGGGAACCCGCGTTTTGCGGCACTCTTTGCAGAGCCAAAAACAGGACGGGGCGAGCTTGCATTTGGATGCGTATGCTTGGGTTTATCCGGGTGAGCAACACGAGGGGATTCGCCGCATTGGAGAGGGATTTCAAGAAGCCGCTCACGCTGCCGGACAGCGAATCGTCGCTTTGACGACGGGGATCGATTTTCAACAAGAGGCTGAAATGATTGGCCGATTGAGTGAGTTTGATGTCAAAGGAGCTTTGGTTTACCCGATTTTGCCGAATGTCAAAGACCGTTTACACTATGCTAAGATGCTCACAAATAGCCGATTTCCGCTTGTTCAGGCGGATATTTCTCTTCTCGGCTTCAATACGCCATCGGTAATTTTAGACGGATTTCATGCGGGTTATACAGTGACAAAGCACCTGCTAAGTAAAGGATTCCGAAATATCGGCTTTCTTTCAAATTATTCCTGGGTGCCGTCTATCCGCGAGCGTTGTCGGGGGTATTTATGGGCATTGCAGGAGATGGGAATTGAGGAAAATCCGAAATGGGTGGAACTAAACGCCATGATGTCGTCGAATTTCTCCGATCCCATTGAGCGGGCACAGACGCTCACGCGGGACTTTTTAGCCCAAACACAGGGAATAGATTGCGTT